>JBEBHD010000002.1:0-63340 GCA_040080915.1 Saprospiraceae bacterium | reverse complement strand
GGCCTGCAGGCCGCAGGAGAGCAAGCGAAAAGGCGCTTTCCGAACGCCTACAATTTACATTTCCCCAAATTGCCTCCGAACGGAGTCCATGAGCGGGCCTTTTTTGCGACGAGACACCTCTACGGTGTCGCCGTTTTCGAGTTTGAGGTAGCCGCCTTCGCCTTTGATGTAGGTTTTCATGAAGTTCATGTTGACGATATGCTTTTTGTGAACCCGCACGAAGTTGAGCCGCAGCAAGGTTTCTTCGTAGGCCTTGATAGTCTTGCTGGCGGTAATTTTACTGCCCGCTTTGAGGATGAAGTGTGTGTAATTATCCTCTGCTTCGAGGCGTACAATGTCGCTCAGGCGCACGAAATGGACACCGTCGAGGCCCGAAATGCCGATTTTTTCGTAGGCATTGGGCATGTTTGGCGAGTAGTTTTGCTGGAGCAATTCGACGCGCTGTTTGACCGTGTTCGATTTGCGGTTGACGCGAGTGCGGCTAACGGCGCGGCGCAGATCGTCTGGCTCAATGGGCTTGAGCACATAATCTACGGCGGAAAAATCGAAGGCTGGAAGGGCATACTCGTTGTAGGCTGTGACAAAAATGATGTCGAACGGAATATCTTCCATCTGCTCTAAACCTTGAAAAACAAGTCCATCGGGCAGGTCAATATCAAGAAAGGCCACGTCGTACTGGGTGTCCCGGTCGTCGGCGGTGAGGCGCAGCAAGTCGGCGTTGGAGCCGCCAGTGGCTACCACTTCCACATCGGGGCAGTACTTGGTGAGCATGTTTTGCAAGTTGGCGAGTCCTTCCGGTTCGTCTTCGATTAAGAGTGCTCGTGTCATGGGAGGGAATTAATTTTGTTGAACGTGGGTGGATGGATGAATTGGTTTTGGAGATTATTGAAAAAATCTACAACTCTTTGACCTTTAGGCGCATGCCGATAGTCACCGTTTCGCAATTGTTGAGTTTGCGCAGGGTTTCGGTGGGGGTTCCGTACTGGCGGGCAATGTCGTCAAGGCTTTCGTTTCGTCGCACGGTGTGGTACTGATATTGTTTGAATTGTTCGGCTTCCTCTTGTCGGAGTACGGGCACTGGGTCAGCTGCCGGAACACCTCCTATAGTAGGCGCGGTTATGCTGCTTCCCAGTTTAGTGGGCTTGGCAGGCTCCTGTTTAGGAGCTTCGATCCGAAGTGGTTGGTGTTTGAACACATACACGGGGCGCCAAACGTTGAGGCGTGCACCGGCGGGTACGACCTCGTCGCGGAGGTTGTTCCAGTTTTTAAGGTGGTCAACGTGGCAGCCCAACATAGCGGCCACGCGCTCGATGTTATCGGTTTGTTGCACGGTTACGGGTAGTTGCCAGTAGCGTCCGTCGCCGAGGTTTGTATTGGGCGTGGCCTTGAGGTTGTCGAGCATATACCGTTGACCGCCGAGGCCATTCAAGTAGCGCAAAAACGCGGGCATGACACGCTGGGGGAGCATAATGTAATGGCCCTTTTCGGTTTGCGGGACGTAGTCGCGTTTGAAACCTGCATTGAGGGTGCGGATCACACCGTAATCAAGGCCTGTGACATCGGCAATATCTTGAAATGAAATAGCCTCGTACACACGAATATAGCTGGTCAGCTGCTCGTCGGTATCGGGTGCCTCCATGTCCATGTTGTGCAGCGCGAAGTAGTTACAGATGTAGGTGGCGGCGATGAAGGCGGGCACATAATTGCGCGTCTCTTTCGGCAGGAAACGTTGGATAGCCCAAAAATCGCGGCTATGGGCGCGTTTGATGGCCGAATTGACACGGCCCGGGCCGGTGTTGTACGCAGCGAGGGCCAAGGCCCAATCATTGTATTGGGCGTACAAATCCTTGAGGTACAGGACGGCGGCTTCCGTACTTTTGACGGCATCGCTTCGCTCGTCCACGGAGGAGTTTTGCAGCAAGTCGTAGTCCTTTCCGGTGTAGGGCATGAATTGCCACAGCCCCGTTGCACCTACTCGTGAAACTGCCTTGGCATTTAAGGCCGATTCCACAACTGCGAGGTATTTCAAGTCGGCCGGGAGGTCGTGCTCCTTTAGTTTTTCCTCAAAAAGCGGGAAGTAGGTCAGCCGCCGCCCGAGCATGATACGTGTTTTTGCTGATTTTACCTGAATGTAGGTGCGGACATAGCCTTTTACTACGGTGTTCGTGCGAAGCTCCAAGCAGCCACGAAGATTTCCGAGGCGTTCCCGCAACTCGGTTTCCGTGGGGAGGGGGTACAGCCCCCCCTTGGCTGTGAACAGTTCGGCTGTATCCGGTTCGGGCAGATCGGCTTCATCTTGTGCCAGTACGGGCGCGACCGATGTAAGTGTCAATAGGCAAACCAAGGCCAGCCAGTAGCGTACAGATTGTTTTCGCTGCATGATGAAAAGACAATGCAAAAAGGTTACTATGAACGGGTCTCCAGGGCAAAGAGGCCATTTAACGGGGGGCAAAAGTTATTATTTCACCAGGTGGTTTTGGTTGTGGAAAGACCGGAACTTGGGGAGCGCCTCGGCGTA
Organism: Saprospiraceae bacterium; assembly: GCA_040080915.1. Lineage (GTDB taxonomy): Bacteria > Bacteroidota > Bacteroidia > Chitinophagales > Saprospiraceae > M3007. Next base: position 60,822 of record JBEBHD010000002.1, on the reverse strand, counting down.
AGAGGGCACAAAAGTCTTTTATTCATCCGAAACCGCAGTACTGCCACCCAAAAATTAACATTTGAAAGCCAAGTGTGCGTTTTTTTTCAAAATTATGTTTTGGAGAACAAAAAGTTGCCCAATGTGGCTTTTTTCTGGGGAACATGTGTACTTTTGCGCCGCTTTTCAACGCGGCATCTGGCTCCCGGTGGCCCGATTCCGCCAAACTGACACCGGACACCAAACATCATTTCGTTTTATGGCAAATATTGGTCGTATCAAACAAATCATCGGCGCTGTCGTGGACGTGGACTTCAGTGGCCCCGACAGTCAGCTGCCGGAAATTTTGAATGCTCTCGAAATTACGCGCCCCGACGGCACCACCCTCGTGTTGGAGGTGCAGCGCCACTTGGGCGAAGATGGTGTCCGTACCATCGCTATGGACTCCACTGACGGCCTGATGCGCGGTGTCGAGTGCGTAGACACCGGTTCTCCCATTGCCATGCCCATTGGCGAGGCTGTGCGTGGCCGTCTGTTCAACGTCGTCGGCGAAGCCATTGACGGCATTGGCAAGGTTGAAAAAGGCAAGGATGCTTATGTGATTCACCGCAAGCCGCCTCGATACGAGGACCTGTCCACCGAGCGCGAAATCCTGTACACCGGTATCAAAGTCATTGACCTGATCGAACCTTATGCCAAAGGCGGCAAGATCGGTCTTTTCGGGGGTGCAGGTGTGGGTAAAACGGTGCTCATCATGGAACTCATCAACAACATCGCCAAGGCTTACGACGGCATGTCCGTGTTCGCTGGGGTGGGGGAGCGCACCCGTGAGGGCAACGACTTGCTCCGCGAAATGATCGAATCCAACGTAATCAAATACGGAGAAGAGTTCAAACACTCCATGGAAGAAGGCGGCTGGGATCTAAGCAAGGTAGACATGGCTGAAATGCGCAAGAGCCAAGCTACCCTTGTATTTGGCCAGATGAACGAACCGCCAGGTGCCCGCGCCCGTGTGGCCCTTTCCGGACTCACTATGGCTGAGTACTTCCGCGACGGCGACCTGAAAGACCCCGCTGGCGGCCGCGATATCCTGTTCTTTGTAGACAATATTTTCCGCTTCACCCAGGCTGGCTCTGAAGTGTCCGCTCTCTTGGGCCGTATGCCTTCGGCTGTGGGCTACCAACCGACACTGGCTACCGAGATGGGTGTCATGCAAGAGCGTATCACCTCTACCAAACGCGGTTCCATCACCTCCGTGCAAGCGGTGTACGTGCCTGCGGACGACTTGACCGACCCTGCTCCGGCCACCACCTTCGCCCACTTGGATGCCACCACGGTACTTAGCCGTAAGATCGCATCCCTTGGTATTTATCCCGCCGTGGACCCGCTCGACTCGACTTCGCGTATCCTCGACCCGAAAATTATCGGCGACGAGCACTACCGCTGCGCCCAGCGCGTGAAGGTCATTCTTCAGCGGTACAACGAGTTGCAAGACATCATCGCCATCCTCGGCATGGAAGAACTGTCGGACGAGGACAAATTAGTGGTAACCCGTGCTCGCCGCGTACAGCGCTTCCTGTCGCAGCCCTTCTTTGTGGCGGAGCAGTTTACCGGCCTCAAAGGCGTGCTCGTGCCGATTGACGAAACTATCCGTGGTTTCAATATGATCATGGACGGCGAGATGGACGAATACCCTGAAGCAGCCTTCAACCTCGTCGGCACCATTGACGATGCCATCGAAAAAGGTAAAAAACTGCTCGCAGAAGCTTCTAACTAAGGTTAGAGGGTTAGGGGGTTAGAAGGTTTCTGATTTGGGCACTTTCGCGCTTCAACCAGAAACCTTCTAACCCTCTAACCTTTTCTAACCCTCTAACCTATTTTTTTATGAATATCGTTGTGCTCTCCCCCGAAAAACAAATTTTCGCCGGGCCCATCAAATCGGTGAAAGTGCCTGGTGCGTCCGGGCTATTTGAAATGCTCGAAAACCACGCCCCGATCGTGTCGTCTTTGGCGGCAGGCGAAGTGCGCATCATTAAGGAAAATGGTGAAAAATTGACCATGCATGTGGATGGCGGCTTTGTCGAAATGCTCAACAACGATGTGTCGCTGCTGGTAGCGGGGGTGAAGGAGTGATCTGGGCCTGCTCCTGTGTGTACAAGCGGCAGTGGCAACAAATTGCCCGTTCGTCCGCCATTGGCAAGAGGTTTTAAGCATGATGTCAAGGTGAAGGCATACTTTTGCCGGGCATTTGATTATCAAACACCTTGCAATGAAAAAACTGCTTCTCCTGCTGCCATTTGCAGCACTGCTGATCCAAGCCTGCTCAAATGATTTCGACCTTGTGGCCGACTGGAAAGAAGTACCTGTCGTGTACGCGATTATGTCGCCCAAAAACAGCGCCAACTACATTCGAATCGAAAAGGCTTTCCTCGATTCCAAAACCAGCGCCCTCGAAATCGCGCAGATCGCCGATTCATTGTACTATCCCGAAAGCGCCATCGGCGTGTTTTTGGAAGAAGTGGGCAGCACTAAAAAATTTCCACTTACCCGTGTGGACGGTAACTTGGAAGGCTACCCTCGCAAAGGCGGCATTTTTGCCACACAACCCAACTGGCTCTACAAAACCACCGAGCCGCTCCTGCTCGAAAAAACGTACCGCCTGCGCATTATTCGGAACGACGGCAAACCCGACATCACCGCTGAAACAGCAATCCCGGGAGATTTTCTGATCACCACGCCCACCACGGCACAACAGCCCGTTCGAATGGGCTTCGAACGCGACAAGAGCAGTACACTCTCGTGGCGTACCGACGTAAACGGAGTTTATTTCAATGTCCGGTTCATCATCCGCTACGCCGAATATGCTCTGAACGGAGCATTTATCGGACGCGACACCCTCTCCTGGACAGCTATTCCGAATATTCGCCGCACCGAGCTGAAGGTTACCGACAAATATTACAAAGCCGATGCTGCGATTGGAACGACCGCTTTCTTCAATTTTTTGGTGACCAATATCCCGGTTGCACAAGACCGTTTCCGTCGGTTCGACGGTATTGACATCGTAATCGAAGGCGGCGGCAAAGAAATTGAACGATACTTGGAAACCGCTTCCGCCAACGCCGGTGTAACCGGTGCCGAACTGGTTACTTCGTACACCAACTTGTCCGAAGGCTTCGGCATTTTCACGGCAAAAAATACCAAAATCCTGCCCAACGTGCAGCTGACTACCGAGACGTTGAACGAAATGAACAAGCAATCGCCCGAACGCGACCTGAATTTCCAGTAAAATCAAATGCTCTGTTAAGGCAAAATCATCTGCAACAATTTTCTCCCGCCTGCCGTTTAATCGGCGCTTTGGTCGCAAAAACCTAACTATGCTACCGAAGCCTCAGCGTTTGAAAATGTTCATGGGATTATAATTTGTTGTTTACGACCACGCCAAACGAGGCGTGGTTTTTTGTTTTTAAGCCCTACTTTCGCGCCGAATTTGTTTCAAACCAACACCCGTCGCACCCATGTCCGCAACCACCGGTGAAATCAAACGCGTCACCACGCATGTCATTCAGGCTATGAAAAAGCGGGGCGAAAAAATCGCCATGCTTACGGCCTATGATTTTTCTATGGCCCGAATTCTCGACGAGGCTGGCATTGACATCCTGCTTGTTGGCGATTCAGCCTCCAACGTAATGGCTGGCCACGAAACTACACTGCCGATCACACTTGATCAGATGATCTACCACGCCCAGTCAGTGGTTCGAGCCGTGCATCGGGCTATGGTCGTGGTGGATATGCCGTTCGGCAGTTATCAGTCCAACTCAGAAATCGCCCTGAAAAGCGCCATCCAGATCATGAAAGAATCGGGCGCGCACGCCGTCAAGTTGGAAGGCGGCTCGGAAGTGGAGGAGTCTATCCGGCGTATCCTGTTGGCGGGCATTCCAGTAATGGGCCATTTGGGATTGACCCCACAGAGCATATATAAATTCGGCACATATACTGTACGAGCCAAACAAGAAACCGAAGCGCAAAAACTCATCGCCGACTCGAAGCTGCTTGATGACATAGGCTGCTTTGCCATTGTTTTAGAAAAAATACCCGCACAACTCGCCAAAACGGTCTCTGAAAGCATTGAAATCCCGACCATTGGCATCGGTGCGGGGCCAGATGCCGACGGGCAAGTATTGGTCACGCATGATATGCTTGGCATCACTAAGGAATTCCGCCCGCGCTTTCTGCGCCGGTACATGGAATTGTTCGATGCTGTCGGCGACGCAACCAAGCACTACATCGCCGATGTGAAAAACCATAGTTTCCCCAACGAATCAGAGCAATACTGAACGCTTGTTCGCTACTCACCGCCATTCACAAACTACTCGTACGCAATTCCATGAAAAGAAAAACTTGGAGCCTGCTCCTGCTGGCGACCCTGCTTGGCGCGTTAGCCGTGGCTTGGAAACCATTGAAAGCCATCTATCTATCCGGTGTACCAGGTCATTTGGAAAACCATTTCGTGTACATACCCACGGGAGCAACGTTTGACCAAGTGTTGGATAGTCTGTCGTCGAACGGCTTCCTGTCTGACGTAGAAAGTTTTCGTTGGCTGGCGGGAAAAATGAAGTACGTGCGCCCGGTCATGCGTTCGGGGCGCTACGAAATCGAGCCGGGCTGGAGCAACCGGCGGCTCATCCAGCACCTGCGGGCGGGCGAAAAGGCCCCTGTAAACGTGGTGCTGAACAACGAGCGCTTGCCAGAAGAAATAGCGGGCCGCGTGGCCCAGTTTTTGGAAGCAGATTCGCTGTCGCTGCTCCAAGCCATGCGCGACCCCGGTGTACTGGCTGATTTGGGACGAACACCTGAAAACTTGCTCGCTCTGTTCATCCCCAACACGTACAAACTGCACTGGGACACCGATGCCAAGGCTTTTTTGCAACGTATGGCGAAGGAGCATGATGCATTTTGGGCCAAAAATAACCGCCTTGAAAAGGCCCGTTCACTTGTCATGACCCCGGAGCAAGTGTACACCCTAGCGTCTATCGTGGAGCGCGAGACCAATACAGCCAGCGAAAAACCCGCCATTGCCGGGGTTTACCTCAACCGTTTGAACACCGGCATGTTGCTCCAGGCAGACCCAACCTGCGTGTTCGCCACAGGTGACTTTAGCACGCGGCGCGTCACGCTCTTCCACACCACATTTGATTCGCCGTACAACACCTATTTGTACAAGGGGCTGCCTCCAGGCCCGATCAGTATGGCCTCTATTTCCAGTATTGATGCTGTGCTCAATCCCGAAAAACACGACTACCTGTACTTCTGCGCCAAGCCTGACGATTCGGGAACGCACCAATTTGCCAGTACCTACCCTGCCCATTTGGTGAACGCCCGCCGTTTCCAAACTTGGTTGAGTCAACGGGGGTTGTGATTGGCGTAGCCTCAAAAACGCGAGCCGCCTCGAAACGGAGGCGGCTCGCGCAAAATGATGGTAACGAAGCGAAGAATTTAGTTTTTCAACGCTGGCCAGTTGGCACCGTCTTGGCGGGTCAGTACGACTTTTCCAAACTCATTGTACGTATTTTTCCATTCAATGGTGAGGGCCGGACCGTTCACCGCTTTAATGGTGTAGGTGTACGAATCGCCGAACTGGTCGGTGCCAGTCACCGAGATCGTGTTGCATACATCCACGATGCGCAGGGTGACGGCGGCGTTGGAGCCGAGCGCGCCGCCCGAACCGGGGCCGTAGCAAGGATCCCAGCAGCCAAACACAAAATCGTCCACGACATAGGTGTTGGCCGTGATCGCCTTCACCTCTGTGACACCGGTAATGGGCGGACCGCTGCAGAAGTAGTCGGTGTGGACAAAATCGCATTTGCCAGCCAAACTGGACGGGCAAGAAACCTGAATCTTGAAGGAGACAATGCTACTGTTGGCCAAGTTTACATCTGCAGAAACGAGCTTGACATTCAGTGTCCAAGTCTCGCCCGGGTTGATATTGTCGGGCAAAATCTGGATGGGCAGATTGCCGTAGCTGGAATTGGCCGGAATGCTGCCGGTGGTGCCAGTCACTGTGTAGTGGGTACCGGCCTTAGCCGTAGAGGTGGGCAGAATTTCGAAGGTATAGTTCACCGGATTCGGCTTGTGTGCTGCAATAAGCATGGCCCGAATACCTGCGTCGGCGGGCTGGCCGTCGTTTTTGCGCAGAAAGAGCAGGTTGAGTTTGGCTGCGTCAATGGCAACGTACTCGTCTTGCAGGGTTTGCGGAATTTCGTCGTTGCAAGAGAACTGCGTGATGGCAAAGAAGCAAAGCAAAGTGCTATAAAGAAGTATTTTTTTCATGTCAATATAATTTAAAAAAATAAAACAATGTGCGGTACGGCTTGTCGCCGACAAGCCGTACCGGGTTGAAAATCAATTTAGTATCCCTCGTTTTGAACCATATTTTGGTTCACATCTATCTCGGTTTGCGGGATAGGGTGAACGGTCAGGTTCGACGTAGCGCTCATGGTGCATGGCGCGCTCACTTGGACGCTGGTGCCGCATTGGTTGCGTACCATGTCGGTGTTGGTGCGCCAGTAGTCGAACGCAGTGTGGCCCTCGAAGGCCAGTTCGCGCTGGCGCTCGTGCAGGATATCGGTGAAGCCGTTAGCAAAGCTCATCAGCGCAGTTGCTCCGCGTTTGGTGCGCAGCGTGTTGATATCAGCCAGAGCATCTACGGTCTTTGTCTGACGGAAACGGGCTTCGGCACGGATGAGGTACATCTCGGCCAGACGAATCAGTTTGGGGCTGGCAAGGCCTACCACACCGTCTTGCTCCATGTACTTGCCATTGTAATACTGGTCATTGGTGTGCTTAAAAATCAGCGTTGCGCGGCTGTCGCCAGCCTCGTACAGGTTGCGCAAGTCGTCGGTGACTCGGATGTCGCCATAACCGGCCGGGATGTAGATGTTGCCGAGGTTATCGGATCCGCGGTTTTCGGAAGCTTCATTCTTGAGCGTCAGGATTTCCTCCGAAGAACCGGGGCCGCCGAACATGGCGCTCACGTTATCGGCCAGAGCATACTGGCTGTCACCAATCAATGTAGAAGCGGCTGCTTCAGCGTTTGCCCAATCGCCTTTGTACAGGTACACGCGAGCCAGAAGCGCTTCTGCGGCTTCGGGCGAAAAGCGGTATGCGCCATTGTTTCGCAGCAGCGCCTTGGCTGCCGTCAAGTCGGCGACGACCTGCGCGTACACTTCGGCTACCGTATTACGGGCTGGCTCACCAATGCCTGCAGTCAGAATGATAGGTACGCCTAAATCCGTACTTGGGTTGCCATTGGTATACTGCTTGGCGAAAAAGCGCACCAAGTCAAAGTGAACCAAAGCGCGGATAGCCAAGGCCTCTCCTTTTACCTGATTCTTTTCAGCAGCGTCGCCGGGCACGGCATCAACATTGTTTATCACGTTGTTGGCACGCAAAATAGCGGTGTAGCCATTGTCCCAAACGTTGGTGACATCGCCGTTGGCGGTAGTCCACTGATAGGTGTAGCTGGCCACATAGCGGTTGGAGTTGGCGATGCTAAGGTAAGCAAGGTTGGCCTCCGTTTCGGGCAGTACCAAAAATCCGCGGCCATAGTAGCCGAGAGCCTGAAGGCCATCGTATGCGCCGTTCAGGGCGGTTTTCAGGGCAGCGACATCCGACAACGCTTCGCCTGTGGAGAGCGATTGGGAGGGGTTGAGCTCGAGGTCTTTTTCACAGGCCGGGGCCAGAAAAAGGGCGAGCGCGAGAAATGGTACGATTTTTATGTTTTTCATACTCAAGATGTTGCAAGTTTTTTTTGAAAAAAGTGAACACAATGGGGGAGGCTTGGATCAGAATGTGATATCCAGGCCGAACGTGATAGACTTGCCTACCGGGTAGCGGAAAAATTCGTTTCCGTTCTCGTCGGCTTCCGGATCGAGGCCGGAGTAGTCGGTTTGTGTCCACAGGTTTTGGCCCTGCACGTAGAGTTTTACGCTTTGCAGTTTGGCACGTTGCATCCAGGCGGCTGGCAGGTCGTAACCCAGTACGATATTACGCAGGCGGATGTAAGATGCGTCCTCTAAGTAACGAGTCGAGGAGTTCTGAGCACCGTTGTTGCCGCCAGAACGGGGCTGCGGGCGGGCGGCGATGTCGCCGGGGTTTTCCCAGTGTACGTTTGCCGTTTTCAAGTGCGCCCAGCCAAAACGCAGGCCATCGCTTTCCATGAATGCACGTGACTGGTTGTAAATCTCGTGGCCTTGTGCCGTATAGAAAAACGCCGTGAGGGAAAGTCCGCGGAAGGTGAACGTGTTGTTGAGACCGGCAATGAAATCCGGCTCGGCGTTGCCGACGATTTGGCGTAAGTTGAGAGGAGAAGTGTATGTGCCCGTCACGCCGCCGCCATCAGCAGCCCACAACGGCGTACCGTTGGCCGGGTTTACACCTGCCCATTTGCGTAGGTAAAATGCACGGATGGGTTCGCCTTCACGGAAAACCTGGAAACCGTTGAGGATGTCCTCGCCGTCGGGGAGTTCGAGCACTTTGTTTTTGTTGAACGAAATGTTGAATCCTACCTCCCACTCGAACCCGCCTGCGCGATTGGGCTTGAACGGTTTCAAGTTAAGTGTGGCTTCCACGCCGGTATTTTGGACCTTGCCGAGGTTGCGCGTTGCGGTGGTGAATCCACTCGTTGCCGAAACAGGTACGTTCAGTAGCAAGTCTTCCGATTTGCGGTTGTAGTATTCCACTGTACCGCTTACGCGGTTGTCGAGGATAGCAAAATCGAGGCCTGCGTTGAAGTTTTTGGACAATTCCCACGTCAGGTCGGGGTTGCCGATCTGGGCAGGGCTACTGCCAGGCTCATTTTGGTAAGCGGCCCCAAAGCCGTACAGCTCCTGGGAGTCGAAGTTGCCGATGGCGGCGTTTCCGGACGTACCGTAACTGGCGCGGAGGCGGAGGGTATTGATCGCACCAACGCTGCTCATGAAGCCCTCGTCGCTGAGTTGCCAAGAGCCGCCTACTGACCAGAAGTTGGCCCAGCGGTTGTTGGCACCAAAACGCGAAGAGCCGTCGCGGCGGATACTGGCCGTCAGGCGGTAGCGCTGTTTGAAGGCATAGTTGGCTTGACCGAGGTACGAAATAAAAGCAAAATCGGTCTGGTTGCCGCCCACAAAGTTGGGTTCTGCTGCCGAGTCAAGTGTTTTGAGTTTGCCCGACGCAAAGCCCTTGCCGCCAGCGTTGAACGTCTTGAAATTTGTGCGCTGGTACTCAAAAACGCCCATGGCATCGAAGTCGTGATCGTTGCCGAAGCTGGTAAAATACCGCAACAACGACTGGCTCGTGAGTGCGCGGTTTTGGGTGTAAGCTGCGCTCAGATTGCCGCGGTCGTTCACACCGTCGGCAGTGGTCGGGTCGTCGTAGTCCACCTCATCAACGCTGATCATGTCAATATTGGCGTTCTGTGTGAACGAGAGGTTGTCGAGCACTTTGTACGTAGCCGACAGCTTGGTCAAGAGGCGGAACGTGTTCACATCCACCGTGTTAAGCGGCAGGGAGTACAGAAAATTGTCGCCTGTGAGACCAATATAGTCATCCTCCAAGCCTGTGTAGAGCAGCCCGGTAGCCGGGTTGGTTTTGCCTTGCAGCGGGGTGGTGGTGAAGGCAGAGGCGATGGGCGACTGGAAGCGGTTGCCGTCCACAGCGTTGTTCTGCTGGGAGTACGAGCCGTTCAAGTTGAGGCCGAAGCTCAGGCGGTCAGAAGCTGTGTGGTCAATATTGCTGCGCAAAGAAAGCCGGTTGAAGTCCGACCCGATCAGGATACCGCCCTGATCGAAGTAGCCGCCGGACACAAAAAAGCGGGTTTTATCATTGCCGCCCTGAGCCTGGAGCTCCACGTTGTAGGTTTTGCCATCGTTGAAAGCTTCATCGAGCCAGTCGGTGGTATTATCCAACATGGAAGCCGGACGGGTAGCATCAATTTGCTCCTGCGTGCGACCACTGTTTTTGAGCACCTTGCGCTCGTAGTTCCAAGCTTCTTCGGCGTTCATCAGTTCGAAATTGCCGAAATTAGGCTTGGTTACACCGTTTTGGGCCTTCACGGTCACCAAGGTTTTGCCAGCCTTGCCGCGTTTAGTGGTAATAACGATCACCCCGTTGCTACCGCGCGAGCCGTACAAAGCGGTAGCGGTGGCATCCTTGAGCACCGAGATGGTTTCGATGTCGTTCGGGTTGATCTGAGCCAATACGTCAACGGCGTTTGTGCCGGCATCCAAAGCGGAGAAGTTGCCTTGCTCCACGATGATGCCATCCACCACGTACAACGGGTTGCGCCCGGCTGTGATGGAGCCGGTGCCGCGTACGCGCACTTGCTGTTGAGCGCCCGGTTGGCCGGAGTTAGCCGTGGTGTACACACCTGCGGCACGGCCTTGTAGCAGTTGGTTCACATCCGTCATCGGGATGTTTTCCAGCTGTTTGGCACCGACTACTGCCACGGAAGAGACCAGTTTCTTGGATTCCACTTCCGAGTAGCCTGTCACCACCAATTCGGTGAGCAGGCCGGCGGCTTCCAACAAAACCACCGAAACGGTGCGCAGGCCGGTCACGTCCACTTCTTGAGTTTGGTAGCCAGTGTACGACACCACAAGGGTGTTCACACCGTCGGGTACGGCCAAGGAAAATTTTCCCTCGGCATCCGACACCTTGCCGACGTTGGTGCCTTTGGCAACTACCGTGGCGCCGATCAGCGCGTTGCCGGTTTCATCGGCCACGGAACCCGTCAGGGTACGTTGTGCCGATAGCGTTCCTGCCGCTAGCAGCAGGAAGACAAACACATAAATTTGCTTCATAAAATTAAAATGTTTAGTGAATAATTGAATGGATTGTACGCGATTGAAAAGAATGACTGGCAAAGTTGCAAATTCCTTTTGGGCTTTTACTAACAAATTGTGGTTATGCCAGTTTTGGTTTTTTTTTGCCTTCAAATGTTGCGGTTCATTTTTTTTCACTGCTGAGGCACAGCGGCACAAAGAGTTTCTTTGTAAAAAAAATAAAAACATCTGCGCATCTGCGTCTCTGCAGTGAATTTGACCTTGGTTTGGACACTGCCCCTTATCTTCGTGCGCATTAATTTGAAACACTATGCCCAACACAAATCCTGCTCAAAAACATGCCGTCGTGGTCGGCTCGGGCCTCGTCGGTGCCCTGTGGACGGTCTTCCTCGCCCGGCGCGGTTACCGCGTGGACGTGTACGAACGCCGCCCCGATATGCGTGCCGCCGGTTACTCCGGTGGTCGCTCCATCAACCTCGCCATGAGCGCTCGCGGCTGGGCGGCCATGGACAAAGCGGGTATCCGCAACAAGATTGAAAAGGTGGCTATTCCGATGCCAGGCCGCATGATGCACGCTGCCGATGGCCAACTGAGCTATCAGCCTTACGGTAAAGCTGGGGAGGCGATTTACTCCGTTTCACGCGGAGGGCTGAACCTTGAACTGTTGCACATCGCAGCCGAATACCCTAATGTACGGTTCCATTTCGAGCACCGCTGCACCGATCTGGACCTGCAAAACCCGCTGATTTCGTTTGAGGACATGCGCTCAGGCACGCAAAAAACCGTAGAAGCGCCACTTATCTTCGCTGCCGATGGTGCTTTTTCATCTGTGCGATACGCCCTGCAGCGTACCGACCGCTTTGATTACATCCAGAGATACATTGAGCATGGGTACAAGGAATTGACTATTCCACCCTCTGCTGATGGCAAGCACCGCATGGATCCCAATGCCTTGCACATCTGGCCTCGTGGAAATTTTATGCTCATCGCCCTTCCAAACGCCGATGGTAGTTTCACCTGCACCCTTTTTTTGCCCTTCGAGGGCGAAACAGCATTTGCACACCTGACGGACAACGAGTCTGTGCTCGCGTTTTTTGGCCGTTATTTCGCTGATGCGGTGCCGCTCATGCCCACATTGCTCGACGATTTTTGGGCAAACCCCACCTCCTCGCTCGTCACCACGCAGTGCTATCCTTGGCAGTGGCAAAACCGTGTGTTGCTGATCGGCGATGCGGCGCACGCCATTGTGCCGTTTTACGGTCAGGGCATGAACGCTGGCTTCGAAGATTGTACCATTCTCGATACGATGTACGATGCTTACCGCGGTGACTGGTCGCAGATCATCCCCGATTTTTCCGCTGCGCGGAAAAAAGACGGCGATGCTATTCTCGAATTGGCGTTGCGTAATTTTATCGAAATGCGCGACCTCGTTGGTGATCCCAAGTTTTTGCTGCGCAAAAAAATAGCGGCATGGCTGCACGAACGACACCCGGATTTTTCACCCGTGTATTCAATGGTATCGTTCAGCAATACACCCTACCATGTCGCTTTGCGCGAGGACGACCACCAAAACACACTCTTTCGAGGCATTCTGGCACTGCCCGATATTGAAAAAAAATGGGACGGACCCGAGGTGGAGCGTATGTTTCTAAACTGGCTCGGGAGCCATGCCGTTGAGTGATTGAGTGATTATCAGCTCGAAATCTTTCATGCGGTGTAGGCAACTAGAGACTTTTTCAAACTTTGAATTCGAGAAAAAAACGCTTGAGTTCGGACTGAAACTCGGCTTCGTCGTTGTCACAAAACTCAACCTCGGCGGGCAATACGTACACCGGCAGGCTTTGCCTCCACAGAAAATCGGCGTGCGGTTCGAGGCGGGTAGCATCTTTTTCGGTAGTCAGGATGATCTTGTGCAGACTGGTCAGAGCCTCAAAGCGTCGCTTCATGGTGGCCATGTCGCCATCGTCGAAGTAGTGGTGGTCGGAGAATTCCAGCACCTGAGCCGACCGAACGGAATGACGCAAATGATCCAGCAGGTAGTCGGTATTGGCGATAGCGCTGACGAGAAGCACATCGGTACGCAGATCGAGGGGGCGGCGCAGGTCGGGGCGCAGCAAATCGTAAGGCTGGCCGTAGTGGTAGCGCGAAAAAAAAACGCGTTGGCGCGGGAACGGATCAATTTCCCGAAGCATATCGGTACGCTGCCGGTGGGTGAGATTGAGCGGGCATTTGGTAACGATGATGACATCAGCTCGGCGGTACTCAAAACGGCCCTCGCGCAGGCGGCCGGAGGGCATCAGCCAGTCGCGCGTGAACGGGCGGCTGAACTCCGTGAGCAGAATGTTCATGCCTGGCTTAACCGCAAGGTGTTGGTAAGCATCGTCAAGCAGGACACATTGGGTTTCGGGGTTGCGTTTGATCAGTTCCGGTACACCGAGGGCACGGCTTTCACTCACGCTGATGGGTACGTTGGGGAATTTACGTTTGAACTGAAGCGGCTCATCGCCCGCTTGTTCCACAGTATCCACCACACTTACCGGGCGATACCCGATGGTCTTGCGGCCGTAGCCCCGGCTGAGCACGGCCACAGAGATGTACTGGTCGAGCCAGCGGATCAGGTACTCAATATGTGGTGTTTTTCCAGTACCCCCAACAGACAGGTTGCCCACTGAAATAACTGGCAAGTCGAAGCGGACACTTTTGAGCACGCCGATCCGGTAGGCTGTGTTGCGCAGACCCACGATCAGCCCGTACAACAGGGAGAACGGGAGCAGGAGGATTCGGATGACGATGTCTTCGGACATTTCAAATCAAAAAGTCCCGAAGGAAATACTCCTACGGGACTTTCAGTTTCAGCGTTTTGTGGTACCTCCCAGAATCGAACTGGGGACACACGGATTTTCAGTCCGTTGCTCTACCATCTGAGCTAAGGTACCTTTCTTTAAAAGCGGCGGCAAAGGTAACAGCCTTGTTGGGAAAAAGGGAAGTGGTGGTGGAGATTTTTTTTCAGTACGTTCGAGAAGGAGGGTTACGCAAATCAAGGTTTTAGCGTCTTTTGCGAAATCAATCATATTTGACTGAAACAATGGACATTTGCAGCGTATTCAGCCAAATACGACCTATGCGCCAATCCTTCGCCAACCTGCTCGCCGCACCCTTCCTGGGCGGTGCCCTTTTTTACTTGTATCTCGCCTGGAAAGACAGCGACCATGCCCCGAAGATCATTCCCTTCGTGCTGGTGGCTGCCTTGATCTGGGTATTTACACCACAAATCAATTGGTGGTGGTACTCCCGCAACCCGCCGCCGCTTCCCGACGGTTTGCGATCGCTACTGGAGAGAGGCTCGGTTTTTTACCGCCGCTTGGATGCGGCAAGCCAAAAACGCTTCCGTGACCGGACGGCACTTTTCATGATGGGCACCGAGTGGACACCCATGGGGTGGCCCGACGAGGCGATACCTCCCGATGTGCAGCTGGCTTTGGCCGTTCAGGCCGTCGCACTCACATTCAAGCGCCCCAAACTCCTATTCGACAAGTTTGAAAAAGTGATTGTGTACCCCTTGCCATTTCCATCACCGGAGCACGATGTGGTGCATGCTTCGGAACTATACCCATCGGATGGTTGCCTGTTGTTTTCTGCCGAACAACTCATGCCGGCATTTGTGCAGCCCGGCTCACTATACAATATTGGGTTGCATGAGTACGCCAAGGCTTTTGTGCTAACTTACCCAAAGGAAACCTATCCTGACCTGAGCGGGGTAGATGCCTGGGCCAACTTGGAAGCGGTCAGCAACATGCCCCTCCAGCACATCGAATCGGTGATTGGGCTGCCGGTGGCAGACCCACTGCCGGTGGCCATACACCATTATATTATATTCCCGGAGCGATTCAGAACTGTGCTCCCGGAAGCAGCCCAAACCTTCTAAACCACAAACCTTCAAACCTTCAAACCCTTTTTTATGCTTTTGCATACGCGTGGCATTGTTTTTCGGGCCATGAAATACGCGGAGACGAGCGTCATTGCGGATATTTTCACCGAGGAGAAGGGTCTTCGTTCCTGCATTGCCGGAGGCGTGCGCACGGCCAAGTCACGCATGCCCTTCGGGCTTTTCCAACCGATGACGGTGGTTGATCTGGTGTGTTATTTCCGGGATGCCGATGAGCACCTGAACCGACTGAAAGAAATGCGTGCGGTGGAGGTTTTTGGACAAATTCCTTTTGACATCCGACGTGGTGCAGTGGCACTGTTCATGGCAGAAGTGTGCCGCAAAAGCATCCATTCAGGGGAGGAAAATCCGGCTCTATTCGAGTTTCTGCTGGATAGCTTGCGATGGCTTGATGCCACGCCACATTCAGTGGCCAACCTGCACCTGCATTTTTTAGCGCACCTGTCCGGGCACCTCGGCTTTCAGCCGCACGGCGAACCAAGCGGCGAAGTATTCTTAGATTTACAAGAAGGCATTTTTTTGCCCACCCAACCCATGCATGCGCAATATTTGTGGCCTCAACAGGCCATGCCTCTACTCGAACTGCTTCGGGTGCCAATGCACCAGTGCCACGATGTAACACTCGACCGCGTTGAACGAAAGGCCCTGCTAAACGGGCTGTTGAAATTTTACCAACTGCACGTTCCGGGGTTTTCGGACATACACACACCGGACGTGCTGGAAATGGTGATGGAAGGGTAGTCACCTCTTCATTTCCCGTTCAAAAACCGTCTCCAATTGCCCTGCGGCCAAGTTTTTGCCAACGATAATGCGGTCTTTGTTCAACACATATAACTCAGGCGTGATGTCTACAAAATACTTGGCGTAGATGGCCCGGTTAGTCGGATCGAACACGTTGGTGAATGTAAATCCGCTGCTTTTCACAAATTTGCGCCAATCTTCTTCTTTGGTGTTCACGGCGATGCCGTAAAAATCCACGCCTTTGTTTTTCCATTTTTCGTAGATGCGCTGAATTTCGGGAGCCTGTTCGCGGCAGTGCTCGCAGTCGGGGCTGAACATGAAAACCACAACCAGTGGCGCAGTCATTTCGTAGATGGACTTGGGCTGTCCGTTTATGTCCATCGCACGCACATCCGGGCCTTTACGGCCCAGCAGACTGGCTTTCATCTCGTCAATTTTTTTGCGCAGTTTGCCAATGTTCTCCGGCGTGTCCCAAAAAGCGTTTTCGGGTGTGATGTACTTGTCAATCAGGTAAACCATGACCGCCTCACCGTCCATGACCTTTGTCTTGCCGTTCTCGTAGTTGAGGCCGATCCAGTTGACCATGAATTTGAAGTATTCGGGATAGGGCATCATGCGCTGCACGAGCGGGTCGGCTACTTTGATGATCGAGTCGGGATTCTGGGCAGTCAATTCGACGATGTAACGTTTCAGTTTGTTGAAAATCACCGGCGTGTTTAGCATGCGATTGTCGGTGAAATCTACGCCGTCCCAAAAGTGCTCGCGGTAGTAGTTGAGGTTGCGCAATGTGTCGAGGTCGCCATTGGGCTTGCGGTATTCCGGCCAGTCGGGGTTTTGGCCAGCGATCTTGAACTTAGTGAAAAAAGCGTTCGGGTGCTCTCGGAAAATGCTGTCGAGGTGCGCCTTGCGTTCGGCGAGCAATTGGTTTTGGCGAACTTTGGCCTGTTTGTACTCCGGCGAGTTGGCTGTGTTGTTTCGCGTGACCTGGGTTAATTGATTCAGTTCCGGTTCTTGGGCGAACTGATATCGGGAGTTGCGGTACAGCAGTTCCGTGTTGATCGAACCTTTCACCTGCATGGTGCCTGTGACATCGGGCAGTTTTGCGCGCAGGGTCATAAACTGGTCTTCTTTGTCTATGAGCACAGAAAAATTCTTTTGCCCCGGTAGTAGAAAGTAATAAAATCCAGATTGGAGGGGCCGTTCACGGCGGAGTACGAAATGACCTGTGGCATCCACGAGGGTAGTGTCGGCGATGTAGTTTTGGTCGCCATACGTACCGACCAAGCGTGCTGTACCCGCTTGCAGGCCCTCAATGAACACTTCGATCCGGGTGCTGTCTTTGGCGGGTCGCACTTCGGCTTTTTGGGCGTGGATTTTAGAAAAAGAAAAAACTACGAGGAGAAAAACGAGACGGAATGTGTGGCTGTGCATGGTTTGCTAACGATTGAATTGCCTTTGGAGCGGCAAAAATAACGCCGTATAATGGGCGAGAAAACAGATTTGCGAATTGTTGACATTCCGGATGAAGTCGGAAACCTGGGTTGCCAAGCATGCCGCGAAAAAAAATGCTGAACAGAGATTTGAAATCAAATTTGCTGGCTTGGGACAAACCTCTACTTTTGGCCCGCAATCGCAAATCGTTAAAATTTCAACTCGTAATTCGCAAACCGTAATTTAACATGGCTTTTCCTACCAACTGCAAATACACCGAAGATCACGAATGGGTCCGCCTCGAAAGCGGCAATATTGCCTACGTTGGCATCACTGATTACGCCGCTGGCGAACTGGGCGAGCTGGTTTACATCGAAGTCGAAACCGTTGGCAAAACGGTGGCCGCCCACGAAGTTTTCGGCACTGTGGAGGCCGTGAAAACCACCTCTGACTTGTACATGCCCGTAACTGGCAAAGTGCTGGAGTTCAATCCAGCCCTTGACGACACCAAGAGCGGAGACCCTACTCTCGTCAACACGGACCCATACGGCAAAGGTTGGATCGTAAAAATGGAACTGGCCAATCCTTCCGATTTGAGTGGACTGTTGGACGCTGCTGCGTATGAAAATCACGTTGCATAGCCACACCTTTATAAATCCATTTCCCGCAGTTTCGGCGCTTTCCACCAGGCTATACCCACCACGGCGAGGGTAAGTATACCGCCGAGTACTACAGATGGTACTGTGCCGAAGAGTTTGGCCGTGAGGCCGCTTTCAAATGCGCCGATCTCGTTGGACGAGGTGATAAAAATGGAGTTCACTGATGATACCCGACCCTTCAGGTGATCGGGTGTGCGGTGCTGTACCAACGACGCTCGCACGAACACACTCACCTCGTCGAACACGCCGCACAGGAACAAAAAGGCAAACGACAGCCAGAACACTTTGGACAGCCCAAAGCCGATGATGCACAGGCCAAAACCTGCTACACACACCAACATGGTGCGCCCGGCCTTGCGGCCCATTGGGTTGTGTGCCAAGTAAAACGCCATAACGATGGCCCCCAGCGACATGGCCGCCCGCAAAATGCCCAACCCTTGCGGGCCGACATGCAGTATATCCTTGGCATAAACCGGTAGTAAGGCCACCGCACCGCCAAACAACACAGCAAACAAATCCAGTGCGATCGCCCCGAGTATAACCTGATCACGAAAAACGAACCGCAGACCCTCGCGAATGCGCACAAGCGCTGATTCTAAAACTGATTCTGGCACGGGCCGTGGCGCAATTTGGAACAGGACCAAAAGCGAGAGCAACAGGAGCACGCTAATGGTGCCAAAAGCCCAGCCCACTCCTGCAAATCCGTACAGCAAACCGCCGAGGCCAAGACCTGAAATACTGGCTACCTCCCAAGTGCTACTGTTCCATGAAATGGCGTTGGGCAGTGTTTGTTTGTCTACCAACTGGGGCAAAAACGCAAAATTGGTAGGGCTGAAAAAACCGCGAGCCATGCCGGTGACGAACACGAAAAAATAAATACCGCTGAGGAGTTGGTTCTTGAGTAGTTCATCGGCATGTTGCACCAGCATTAGCAGGCCGAATGCACTACAAAACATGGCAAACAGGCAGCCAACCAAGATATTCCGCCGATTGTACTTATCGGCCAAATGGCCAGCCCACAGGCTGATGCAAATGGCCGGAATCGCTTCGGCCAGCCCTACAAAACCCAGCATAAGTGGGTCGCTCGTCAGGTCATAGACATAGTATCCGACTGATACGGACATGATTTGAACGGCCAGTACCATGAAAAGGCGCATGGACAGAAAACGCCGGTAATCGGGCACGCGCAAAGCGGCGTAGGCATCGGAGTTGTTTTTTTTCATTGCCAGTGGGCTGCAGGAACGCGGACAAATGTAGGCACCGTGCATGAAACCGGCCCTACCCGACGAAAATTTACAAACCAGGTACTGCTACCTTTGAGAGCGCCAGCACTGTGAAAAGGAAGTTTTTTGCACCTTTGCCCTCGGGTACCACTAATTCACTCAAACACTCAATCCCTCAATGGATTTGCTTAACGGAAAAACGGCTCTTATCACTGGAGGCTCGCGCGGCATCGGCGAGGCGCTGGTGCGCAAATTTATAGAACAAGGCGCTCAGGTCGCCTTCACGTACATCTCCGCCAACTCGGCTGAACGCGCTGAAAAACTCGCCGCCGAACTCGGCGAAAACGCCCGCGCCTACCAAAGTGATGCCGGAGACTACGCCCAGGCCGAGACGTTAGTAGGCCAAGTCGTGAAAGATTTCGGCAAACTCGACATCCTCATCAACAACGCTGGCATCACCCGCGATACACTCCTGCTACGCATGACCGAACAGCAGTGGGACGAGGTCATGCAGATCAACCTCAAATCGGTATTCAACCTGACCAAGCACTGCCTCAAGCCCATGATTCGCTCCGGCGGCAGCATCATCAACATGAGCTCAGTAGTGGGTGTGTTCGGCCAGGCTGGCCAAGCCAACTACGCAGCCTCCAAGGCTGGCATCATCGGTTTTTCCAAATCCATCGCCAAAGAATATGGCTCGCGTGGCATCCGGTGCAACGCCGTAGCCCCCGGCTTCATCGAAACGGAAATGACCGCCGTGCTCGACGAAAAAACCAAGGAGGGCTACCTCGCCGCCATCCCCATGAAACGCCTCGGCAGTGGCGAGGATGTGGCCAACGCCTGCGTGTTCCTCGCCTCCGACATGGGCGCGTATGTGTCCGGCCAGGTACTGTCCGTGTGTGGCGCGCTCAACACCTAAGCCACCGCCATGATCATCGTTCAGGACAAACTCGTCAGCGACGACCTCGTCGAGGTGCAGTTCGTTTGCAATCTCGCCGCCTGCAAGGGCGCTTGCTGCTGGGAGGGCGACTCCGGTGCGCCCCTTGAGGACGCGGAACTGCCCACCCTTGATGCCATTTTTGAAAAAGTGAAACCCTTCCTCAGCCCCGCCGGTATCCAGGCCATTGAGCAGCAGGGAAAGTACCTGTGGTTTGACAACGCCGAAGAATACGGCACGCCCTTAGTGGACAACGGCCCTTGCGCTTACATGACCCTCAGCACCAACGGCACCGCCCAGTGTGGCATCGAGGCGGCTTACCGCGCCGGGGCCATTGATTTTCAAAAACCTGTCTCCTGCCACCTGTACCCAATCCGGGTGGAAAAAAACGAGGAACTCGGCTTCGAGGCGCTCAACTACCACCAGTGGGACATCTGCTCCGCCGCCTGCGAACTGGGCCGCAAGGAACAAATGCCTGTGTACCGGTTTCTTCGCGAGGCCATTGTGCGCAAGTACGGGCAGGATTTTTATGATGAACTGGACGGGGCGGCGGCGTTTTTGAAGCGGTGAGTTTGTCATTTCGCAGAATTCCGTCCACGCCGCAAGGCGGCGTAGCGCGGACAGACCCCTGCGGGGTGACAAACACGGCGCAGAACAAGCAACTCAAATAAAAACACCCAAAAAATGCATCCAGATGAAAACAATGACAAACGGCCATTCTGGATAAAGTGCAAAAAACACCGGATCTGATACGGGACAGCTCGGAGTCCCTTGCGGAGAGGCAACCGTAAGCAGAACTTCACAGCCCAAACTCCCGCAAGTGGTGGTCCGTATGCTTCCACATCATAAACCCGTTCATCTCGCGATTCAGCCGCCCCACGCCAGGGTGCGGGCCGAACTGAAAATCGGAGCTCGTAGCACAAAACTGGTTGATGAAACCGATGAGGGTAGCCTTGTCCGACTCAAAATCGGTGGGCGGGGTGCCAGCACCGCCCGCGCCTTGGCGATACACGGGCAACGTGGGTGTGTTAGGTTTCCAGTCTTTTTCGGTGAGCACCATCATGCGGATCAGGGGACGAACGATCGGCCACACGGCGGGCTTGGTCTGGCGCAGGTTCAGCACATCGCGGAAGGGGTCGGCCATGTGGCACAGCGTTTCATTCGGCGTCATTTTGCCCCACTGGCGCGGGTGGTCGGGCGTGAGTTTTTGGATGCGTTCGATGATGGCTTGTTGGGTGGCCGGGTTGAACAGGTTGTTTTTCATAACATGAACAGGTTGGTTTGATCGCGTAAAGTTGAAAAAAGGACATGATTCAGGCCAAATTTTGCATAGCCAAAAGCAAAACACTGCCGTAATTTTGCCTGAAACGTTTCATGCTATGTCGGCGCACACGAACCTTTTCCAGCACTTGAACGATACCGTTTCCATCACGGAGGCGGAAGTAGAAAAAATGCTGCACATGGCCAAGGTCGTCCGGCTGAAAAAAAAGGAGCACCTGTTCATGGATGGGCAGGTGGCCAAGTATGTGGGCTACGTCAACCAAGGCTGCCTGAAATACTACCGCATTGACGAGGCTGGCGACGAGCACATTATTTATTTCGCGGTCGAAAACTGGTGGATCGGCGACCTGAGCAGTTTTTACAGCGGCCAGCCCAGCACTTTCAACCTCCAGGCACTGGAACCCTGCGAACTGTTTTTGTACACCAAAGCAACCTTCGAGACCGTGCGCGGCGAGATACCCGCCTTCGACCAATACTGCAAAATCCGCCACGCTAAGGCCACCGATGCTCGCCTCGATACGATGATGAGCCAACGTGCCGAGTCTGCCGAGGCCCGGTACCTCAAACTGCTACAGAGTTTTCCCGATATTTTTCAACGTGTTCCGCAACACATGATCGCCTCTTACCTTGGCATCAAACCCCAAAGCCTGAGCCGTATCCGCAAGCAAATGGCCGAGCGCCGCAGCGGTTGAAGACCAATTTCGTTGGATTTGTTAACCAAGGTGAATGAAACGAGGGGTAGCGATGGGCACACCTTTGTCCCGTCAATTTTTTCATTCACTAACAAAAACAATTCTACAATGAAAAATCTGAATCTCTGCGGTTTCGCAGCCTGTCTAATGCTCGCCGCGCTTTCCTGCACCTCGCAAACGCCTAAGACCGAAGCACTCCAGTCCAGCGGAGCCGCCAAATTGGAAAACCGCTTTTCGGATGGCGTGGTCGGCACGCACGATGTGGCCATCCTGAACGACCTGCTCGCCGATAACTTCGTGAGCCACCATTTCCCTGCACCAGGCAACAACAACAAGGCCGCTTTCACGGGCGGTATGACAGGCCTGTTCGCCGGGTTCCCCGACATCAAGGTCACCCGTTTACAGCAGTACGAGCAGGGCGACAAGGTTTTTACCTACGCATTCTGGGAGGCCACGCACACTGGAACGTTCATGGGCATCCCGCCAACAGGCAAAAAAGTACACGTGGAGTACATGGACATCTGGCGTGCTGAAAACGGCAAGATCGCCGAAAACTGGGTCGTGATGGACATCATGGGCCTGATGATTCAACTGGGCGTGGTGCCACCGCCAGGTGCCACGAAGTGAGCATTGGGCTTGCTGTTTTTTGGAAAAAAATTCTAACCATTCACATTTATTTGTATCAAACGATGTCGTGACAGTCAATGGCAATCTGGAGTTTAAAGACTTCGCCACCGGCCAAACATGCCGCGTCAATTTTATCCAGATTTGGAAGTTCAAGAGTGCCGGAAAAATGATCTATTTCAAGGAAGATCACGACAATCGCGTTTGTCAATAAGCGCGGGTTGCGCCAACGACCAAGGGCATATCCAATTGGAATTGTTAGTTGGTGAATGGCCGCTCCGTTCGCGCGGGGCGGCTTCCTTTTTGGCACCTGAACAATAACCCCCGCCTTCGGTTTTGTTTGAAAAAAAATACTCCGTGGTGTTTCTTATCAAGCCTGCCCAAACCCGCGTTCGCGCCTTTCTCGAAGCCGAAAAAGACTGCCCTTTTTCCTATGCCGACATCGGAAAAACGCTTTTCAACGAACACGTCGCCGGTTTTGACAACGACCTGAACAGCATCGAATTAGGAAGCGGTGAAGCGGTGTGGGCTGCCGCCAAAGAAGCCGTCAGGCAGTGGAAAATGTTTCCCGGCGGCTGGGCCAGTGTGTCGCCCGAGGCGGTGCCGATCCAGGAGGGTAGGGTAGTGGCCATGTTGGCCCGAGTGCTCGGGCTTTGGTGGCTCAATTCCTGTCGCATCGTGTACGTGCTCGACGAGGCAAACCGCTTCGGTTTTGCATACGGTACCTTGCCCGGACACGCCGAATGCGGCGAAGAACTTTTTTTGGTAGAAAAAACCGACGACGGGCGCGTGCGGTACACCCTTCGGGCATTTTCCCGGCCCCGCCACTGGATGGCCCGTATGGGCTACCCGCTTGCCCGGGTATACCAGCGCAAGTTTGTCCGGGATTCCAAACAATCGGTTTTTACCTTTGTCAAAAAAGCAACATCGTGCTGATCCGACTGGCACCGTTTTTTTCGTGGGTGATCTTTATCGTGTACGCCTACAACGAGATTTCTGAGAACCATTGGGAACTCAGTCTGGTACTGTTTGCCGCGCTGATGATTGTGCCTAAGGGCATGTGGCTTATTGACCACAAACGGCCTTGGTGGTACTGGGTGCTGGCAGCGGGCTTGTACCTGGGTTTTTGGTACTATCCCAGCGAAGAGTCGGTATGGCTCGCGATGCCGTACCTGTGCTACGCAGCCTGGTTCGGGCTTTGGGAGATTACAAACCTGGTCGTTTACAAAATTTACCAACTTGAACGCTGGGTGCGTGCAGCCGCTTATGCCTATTGGGCCGTCGGTGCAGCGTGGGCAGTGCTTTTTCTGGCCGATGCCTCGCCCTTTGGGTTCAACCCTACCTTTGTGGGCCTCACGTCGGCGCATTTTCACTACGCGGGTTTTGTGCTGGCAGTGCTGGTGTTGTGCATGCTGGAGGATATGCGGTGCGTATTCACCGAAATCCTCGGAGTGGGTGTTTTGGCGGGCATGCCGCTGGTGGCCGCTGGCATCACGCTCACCAAACTCGGTTATTCACCCATTTACGAGTCCGTTTTTGCCTCACTTTTCGTGCTGCTCGTCTTGGGCATCACGGGGCATTTGATTTATCTTATTTTTCAAAAAAGACACCTCCGCGATGCCCGCAAACTGTGGGTAGTGGCTGCGGGCGCGATGCTTTTCAGCATGGCCATGGCGGGAACATACGCACTGCGCTCCTTTTGGCCCGACCATGAATGGACATACCTGTCTAAAATGATCGCATGGCATGGAACGATCAATGCCACGCTTTTTTCGTGGCTGATCCTGCGCTCCTGGACCTATGTCAAGCGCTGGCAGATGGATGAGTACCGGAAAGACTGGAAACTGTTCGACCCGGACGATCCGCTCAGATACTACTGAAAACGGCCCGGCCTGCGAGTACACCTCTTTTAGTCAGTTCCAACACGTATGTCCCCTTGGGGAAATCCCCGACGGAGATACTGAACGGACCGCCGGGCGCTTCGCCGCGGGCAATCTGCCGCCCCAGCAGATCGAGCACCCGCCACTCTACTGGCTCTGCACGCTGCCATTCCACCCGCGCCCAATGCCGGGCAGGGTTGGGGCTGATCCGAATTTCAGGGATGCTTCCCGACCCTGTGGCAGAGGTGCTCGTAGTGGAACAGTCCACCAATGTGGTTTTGTACACGGTAAGCCCACCGCGCTGGTTTCCGCCTACCATTTCGAGGATGCCGTCGCCGTCGAGATCCCCGAAAGTTACTGTGCTCCGCTCGCCGTCGTCCACATTTCCCCACGTTTTGGACTCTTGGAAAAATGCGCTGTTTGTGGCGCTCACGTTGGAATACGCCTCAATGCGGCCCTCGTAGGTGCCGGTTACGAGCAGGCGTTCGCCACTGGGCTGTTGGATAAAAACCGGAGCGCTGAAGCCTACGTCGGATTGGGGCGCGCGGGTGTCAATGGCTCCGAGTTTGTTCAGTGTAGGCTGAGCCGAAAAAACCGGATTGTCCGGTGCGCCGGTGTTTCTGAAAAAATTGAGGTTTCCGTTGCGTTCGCCGACCACAATGTCCCGCACCCCATCGTTGTCGAGATCGAGAATGGCGGGTGTGGAGTAGCCGCCTACATCCATAGTGGCCCAAATGACGTTGAAATTTTGTTGAAACTGCATGGGCATGCCCACTCCGGCAGTGTTGCGGAAATAGTACAACGCACCCAATTGGCTACCCACGAGCAGGTCAAGGTCGCCGTCGTTGTCGAGGTCGCCAAAGGTCGGGTAAAAATCATAGTCGTTTGGCGTGAAGGCCGACAGGCCCAACCAATCGGCATTGCTCAGCACAAATTTCGGTTTGGTGGGCGTTCCGGTGTTGAGAAACAGGTACAGGCTGGCGTTTTGGGAACTGCCCGGTGTGTAGTACCCGTAATTCCCGATCACGAGGTCGAGCAGGTTGTCGGCGTTCACGTCCACAAGCACAGGATGCGAGGCGGTGCCCACGTCCACCATTTCGCCCACGAGAAAACGCTTGGTTTCCAATTCAAAATAGTGACCGTTTGGCTCCGTGTTGAGGTACAGCCAGCAGCCGTTTCGGTCGTCGTTTACGTACTTGTTGTTAGGTGCCGCCAGCATATCGCCCCGGCCATCGTTGTTGGTATCCATGTAATACGCGGCGGGAAACTGCGGCATCACGACCGACGTGCTGTACGAAGGGAAATTCCCGTCCTGTTCGGCCATCCATGCCTCTGTGGGCGAGCCGTAGTTGGTCATCATGTTCATGCAGGTGAACGATACGTCGCCGGTAACAAGCTCTTTGTCTCCATCGCCATCCTGATCGTATAACATAAGCGTGGAGCCGGGGTGACGGGTGTCCTCGCCGCGGTCGTCCACGGTTTGTTGTCCGGTGAAAAATTCCACGCAGGTATCGGGCCTGGGGCTGAGGTTGTTCACGCAAAAGTTGAGGCCGGTTTCGTAAAAACGCCCCCAGCAACGGTCTTGCACCACAAAGTGCAGGCTGTCTGTTCCGTACCCTTTTTCCACCGAGGTGTTTTTCACCCACCACACATGCCCGCCTGCGGTGCCGTCGAAGGTCAGGATGTCGAGGTCGCCGTCGTTGTCCACATCGTCTAAGCCAGGGATGTCGGTGTCGGCGATAACGAGGTTTAACCAAACGCCCGGCACCACCGATGGGTAATAGATATGGCGGTTATCACAGGTAGTACAGCCGGGGTAGGTAAACAGAAATGGCTTGAACCGGAGCACGTTGTTTTCAAAATAGCCTTGAAAAACCTGGATTTCCTGTGTGCTTACCGGTGGCGGCAAGGATGCACAGAAAATGTCGGCGGCCCCGTCGTGGTTGAAATCGCGGAGGATGGCGTAGTCTTCTAATTTAGGGAAATGGCAGGCGTATTCGGGAGCAAAGCGGTAGCTGGTTACGTCGGTTATACCATTGTTCAGATAAGTCAGGAACACGTCGCCAGCGCGGTCGAAAATCACGAGGTCTAACAGCCCGTCGTTGTTCAGATCGGCGGGGGAAAACTGCGCAGCATTGAGGCCGCCAGCGAAAGGAGATTCCAACGATTTGCCGGTTTGGGCGACCGGAAAGGTCATTTGCTGGAACATTTGCTCCTGTGCGGCCGCGAACTGGGCCAGGAAAATGCCGAAGAGGATCGGCAGCGGTCGTGCGTACATTTTTGTCATATCAGAGAGATGGACGATTTCTGGGCGGCCTCACCTTCGTCCCTTTTTTCAGCCTCAAAACTACTGATTCCCGCAGCCCTTGCCCTGCTCGAAAACGCAAATGCCGACTATGGACAAAAAGGGTCAAAGAATACCCAACAACCATTCCTTCCCCGCCACACGCTCGGCCGTCGCGATGTCGCTGTACAGCCGGGTGCGCCCGGCCGCATCGCCCGGCACCATTTCGAGCAGGCGACGGGTGAATCGGATGAGGTTTTCGTAGTTGTCGCGTTGGTAGCCGATGTTTTTCTGGCGTTTCTGGTAGGAGGCGAAACTGTCGAGCAGGGAAGAGAGCGCGTCCCACTCGCCCAGTTCGTGGTAGCACACGAGCAGCAGGTGGCGGGCATCGAGGTGGTTGTACACTTGGTCGCTGAGCGGCACAGGCGAACTGGCGTTCACCTTTGATCCGATCGCTTTGCCCGACAGCGGGGCCAACTTCGCCGCTTCTCAAGGGTTTGTTCAGTTCCGCATTGCACAGCGGCCCAACCTGCCGCAGAATACCCGGTTCGAAAATCAGGCCGCCATTTACTTTGATTTCAACGCACCGGTACTGACCAAAACTGTTTTCCATACCATTCGGCCGCTGTTCACGGGCATAAGCAGTGTGGAGCCGCCAGTTTTTGCCGAAGGCGAAATGTTGAAAATCTGGCCCAACCCGGCCAGCACGGTGGCGTACATTTCGTTCAGGGAGGCGGTGTCTCTGCGGCGCAAGGTTGCGCTTTACGATGTCAACGGGCGGTTGGTTGCTGTTACATTTACCAGTGATCAAACGGTGGCGATGCAGCGGAACGGATTGCCCGCAGGGGCATACTGGCTGCACGTTTCGGAGCATGGCGGGAGGACAAAAGGCGGGATTGTGGTGTTTCGATAAGGTAAAACCGCCAACGTTCAATCAACAGTAAAACGGTACCCAGCCTCAACTCCCAAAAAATCCTCCTTCAGCCTTTTGGAGGTGATCGTCAACTGTGTTCCTGTGCGCCTGACCAAGACATATTGAAATTCCGGATTGTAATCGCCCGCCTCATTGGGCAAGCGGTCTTCGTCGGTATTAAGGGGTTGATGCAGGCCGCCGCCGCCGCCGATGGTGAGAAAGTGTTTTCCGTTGAATCGAAAATACTCAAAATCATGGGCATGACCGGTCATAAACAGTTTGGCTTTGCGGCTCCGGTGGAACAAGGGAACAAACTGCTCCTGTACCCTTTTGTTGGATCCCACTATTTTGCTGTTGGAGTACGGAGCGTGATGGCAGGTAACAATGATGCACCGAACGGCGGGGTCGGCATCCAGCGCAGTGAGCGCCTCGGCGTAGAATTCCTGCTGCTGTTTTAGTTGTTCGGCGGAAAGGGTCTTAAAATTGGAATTGAGCAACACGACCGCTACGGAATCCACGATTTTTATGAAACCCGTGTTCACCTGGTCGGGGAAGCGTTTGTTGAAATTAGCCTCTCCCTTTCGCGCGTTGCACATCACGTCGTGGTTTCCCAACAGAGCATATACCGGGATTCCATTTGCCCGGGCCCCAGCGAGGTATTGGTCCATCTCCTTCCATTTTTTTTCTTTAGAGCCTTTGGAAACGACATCTCCCAAAATAAATAAACACTGCGGGTTGTACTGTGTGATTTCAGCGAACAGCAACTGCGTGGCCAACGTGTTCTGATTGGATTTCAAAAATATTTTCTCGACCCACATGGGCGCTTGCGTATCGCTGATAAAAGCAATTTCAGGCCGAACGCTGTCCGTCGTTTGCCCGTGGCAAACGGCGGACAGCGAGCAGGAAATCAACAAAAAAAGAATACTGGGAAGCCTTGGTTGGGTTAGCATAGTCAACACAGTTGTTGGTCAGAGATGCCGGTTGGTCAATCTTGCCGCAATCTACGCCTTGTTTCAAACTTGCAACGGCGGCTCACTAAGGTTAGGCACAAAACAAGCGCGCCGGCATAGGGCTGTCCCACACCGGCGCGCTTGTTATTTCAATAGCAAATTACGGCTTCGCCTTTTTCGAGACGACTTTGCCGGAGGCATCCAACTGGATAACCTCCATGCCGAGTTTCTCCAAGCCGGGAGCCACTTTTTCGGCATCGGCGGCCATCACCCAACTAATCTCGCCGGGCTGTACCACGGTTTTTGCCACACCCTGCACATCTTTCAATGTCAGGTTTTGCACGCGCTGGCTGTACGTTTTCCAGTAGTCGTCTTTCAGGCCGTATTTGACCACTTCGAGTGTGCTGCCGTTCACGGCACCGTTGGTTTCCCACATGCCCGACATGGCCATCACGGTATTTTGCTTGGTCTTGTCAAACTCGGCTTGCGTCATGGGTTTTTCGCCCACGTACTGGTTGATTTCCTTGATTGCCTCTTTGATGCTCTCCGATGTTTTGTCGGTCTGCACAGGGGCCATCACGAAGAACGGGCGCTGACCGGCCGTGTTCATAATCCCGGAACGAGCACCGTAGGACCAGTGCTTGTCTTCGCGCAGGTTCATGTTGATGCGGCTGGTGAAATCGCCGCCGAGCACATTATTCATCTGCTCAATGGCCGTTTCGTCCAACTGTCCGTAAGGCTTGGTCAGGTGGGTGGCCAAAATGAAGCTCTGCTGACTTTCCGGGCGGTCAATCAGGAAGATTTTGTTCCTGTTGGCGCTTGTTACTTCGGGTATGACCTTTTTGGGTACGTCGCCTTTGGCCCATGTACCGAAGCGTTTCTCCAATTTTTCCACCAGCTCCGGCATTGTGATATCGCCAGTCACCACAATAGTTGCATTATTGGGCTTGACCCATCGGTTGTAAAAACCGCGCACGTCATCAAGCGTAAATGCTGCAACGCTCTCCTCATTTCCGGTGCCGCTCATGGGCATTCCGTAGGGATGATCTTTGCCGTAGAGCAGCTCGGGCAGCACCCGGATTACCATGCCTGTAGGCTGTTTTTTCTCGTTCTGGATACCGCTGATCTGTTGGTTTTTGAGGCGTGTGAAATCGGCTTCGGGGAACGCTGGATTGAGTACCACGTCAGCCATAAGATCTAGGCTGGGATCGAGCGACTGGCGCAGGGCGTTGAGGCCTACATAGCCGTAGTCAAGGTCGCTCGTCGTACTGAGCGATGCACCGAGCATCTGGAGCCGCTCGCTGATTTGCAGGCTGGTGAGCGACTTCGATCCCTCGTCCAGCATGTTCATGGAAAGGCTGGCGAGGCCGAGTTTGCCGCCGGGCATTTTGTCGGTGCAAAAACCGGCGTTGATCAGCATGTTCATCACAACGGTCGGGCTTTCGGTGCGGCGGGTGAGCACCACCTTCATGCCGTTTTTTAGCGTAGCACGCTGGATATCGGGGAATTGGGCGCTCACTTTTGTGTCCACAACAGGAGCCTTGCTACGGTCAGCTTCGGTACCGGTGACAGAGTACTCGGGGTACGGGTGGCAGGTAAGCGTAAAGCGACCACGGGTCATCCATTTTTTCACGGCGTTGTGGATATCCTTGGCCGTTGTTTGGTCGTACCAGCGCAGTTTTTTCTTGTAGTAATCAGCACTACCGCCGTACACCTCGTGCTCGGCCAGTACGTCGCTCTTGCCGCCGAAGCCGCCGATGCGTTCAAGGCCCTTGATGTAGTTGGCAAAATAAGCTGCTTTCACACGGGAAGTCTCTTCCTCGGTCGGGCCTTTGGCGATAAATTCTTCGAGGATTTCATTGATCAACTTCTCGACCTCTTCGAGGGACTTGCCTTTTTTCACATTAGCCTGAACGATTAATTCGCCAGAAATCTCATTGGGGTTTACAAAAGCGACAGCAGAGGAGCATAGTTGCTTTTCGTAAACCAACTTTTTGAACAAGCGACTGGTTTTGCCAGCAGCAAGCACATCGGTGGCGAGGTCGAGCCAAACGGTTTCTTGCGTGCCCCACTGTGGCATGTGCCATACCATGCGAATCTGTTCTTCCGGAACGCGGTCTTGGTACGAAGCACGGGTATCGTAGGTGCGTACGGGAATGTTCAGGCCGGGGCGCGAGATAGTCGGGCCGGCGGGTATGTTGCCGAAATACTTGATCACTTTTTCGTAAGCGGCCTCGGCGGTGATGTCGCCAGCAATGACCAACACGGCATTGGCTGCACCGTAGTAGGCCTTGAACCATTCGTGTACGTCCGTGAGGCTGGCGGCGTTCAGGTCTTCCATTTCACCGATGACCGTGTGGCCGTAGGGGTGGTGGGGCGCGTACATTTCCTTTTGAGCGATGTCCCAGCCGCGGGAATAGGGCTGGTTTTCGCCTTGGCGCTTTTCATTTTGCACCACGCCGCGTTGTTCGTCCAATTTGGCTTGGTCAATTGCCCCCAGCAAGTGGCCCATACGGTCGCTTTCGAGCCAGAGCACTTGGTCGAGTGCGCCGACGGGGATGTTTTGGAAATAGTTGGTGCGGTCTTCGTTCGTGGTGCCGTTCAAGTCGGTGGAGCCAATGGCCTCTAATGCCTGAAAATAATCCGTATTGAAATTTTCTGACCCGTTGAACATGAGGTGTTCGAACAAGTGCGCAAAGCCGCTCTTGCCTAATCTTTCGTTTTTTGCACCCACATGGTACCACACATTCACAGCCACGATGGGGGCTTTGTGGTCCTCGTGAACCAACAAGCGCAGGCCGTTGGGTAAGGTGTACTTTTTGTACGGGATGTTGATGTCATCGGGGTTATACTTGGGCACGTCTTGCGCGTAAGCGGCAGGCGCAGACAAGAAAAAACTGGCCAGCAGGGCCATTAAAAGCAGTTGCTTCATGTGTCGTTAGTTTTTGTGAAAAAAATGCTGAACCGTAGGTACCAAAACCGGTTGGTTTGGTTGCACGGCACAACGCGAAAGTCTATTGCGATTTGCGCCTGACCCGAAAACATTGGATGAAAGAAGTAAATGGGGGAGCGAATGGCAGAATCGCTAACTTTGGCACTTCGATGAAACACCAACAGAATCTCCCCGCCTTTTGGGTTTTGCGTGTGGTTTTGGCCGTCGGCATTGCCGTGCGCGTGGTTGTTTGGTGGCAAAACCGCTCCCTGTTCATAGACGAGGCCAACCTGGCCCGCAACTTTTGCGAGCGCGGCCTGTGGGATTTTTTCCACCCGCTCGATCACGACCAGTTCGCCCCGCCGCTTTTTTGTTTTTTGCAAAAATGCTGCACAACACTGCTGGGGCAGCACGAACAAGCGCTTCGGTTGTTTCCGCTTTTGTGCGGCATCGCGTCGGTGTTGCTGTTTTTTTATGTGACCAAACGCCTGATCGCCAACCCGTGGACGCTTGCGGCCACGCTCTGGGTGTTTTGTTTTTCCGACCTGTTCCTGCGCTACGCCACGGAGGGCAAGCAGTACGGCTGCGACCTCGCAGTGGCGTTGGCACTGGTTGCCCTTGCCATGCGCTGGAGCGACCGACCGTTTCGACCGGTTTGGGCGGCGGCGATTGGAGCCGTGGCAGTCTGGTTGTCCATGCCCTCGGTGTTCGTTCTGTTCGGCGCGGGTTTGTTTTTTTTGAAAAAAAACTACGCGTCGGGCGGCCCGCGCTCGGCAGTGCCGGTGCTGCTTGCTGCGCTCTTTTGGATAGCCAATTTTGCGCTTTATTACTTCTTGCTCCTGCGCCCGAGCATGCAGGCGGGGCCGTTGGTGCAATCCCACGAGGAGTGGTTTTTCCCGCTTTTCCCGCAAAACGCCAGCGATTGGGCCAAGGCTGCCAACTTGCTCACAGCGTTCCCGTACTACACGGGCGGCTACACCGTGGTCGCCAAACTGAGCGCTGGGGCGGGTATCGTGACCGGCATCTGCCTGCTCGTTCGGAAACAGAGGGACACGTTTTTATTGCTCGCAGCGCCGGTTTTAGCCTGTTTGCTGGCTTCAGGATTCGGACAGTACTCGCTTATTCCGCGCATGTTGGTGTGGGCGTTTCCATTGGTTTTGTTGGTACAGGGCATAGGCTGGCAGGTTTGGTGGGATGCCGGGCACAGGTACCTCCGGCTGTTGTGGCTCGTGGCCTGGATTGCCGTGGCTGGGCTTCATAAAAGTGTGGAGCATCTCGCCCGGCCGTTTGTCGTGGAGGAAATCCGTCCGGTGCTCGATGCTATTGCCCGCGATTTTCGACCCCGCGACGTGTTGTACATCCACCACGAGGCGTGGCCAGCGGTGGCCTACTACCGGGAATGCCACGCGCACCGCGAGCGGTATTTTTTTGAAAATAACGTGGTGCAAGGCGGCTGGGGCGAGCAACCAACACTCGAAAAAATTTCCGTTCATGGTGTACGGCCCTCACGTGTGTGGTTGGTGTTCGGCCATGTCGTGTCGGATGCGACGCGGGCGGCTGTTCGGGCCGATTTGGAGGTGGCGCAAACGTTCGGGCAGAAAGCACGGACGATAAAATCTCAAGGAGCAGAGGGCTATCTTTTTGAATTGAAATGAGGTCAATTGTCCGAGTCCAATGGATTTGCCTGCACTTATTTTGTCCACGCCGTTTTTGTCATTCAGAAGGAATCCGTCCACGTCACGGCGCGTTTCGCTCCGCAACGGCCCTCGCGGCGTGGACGGATTCCTTCTGAATGACAAAAGCGGCGTGGACGGATTTCTACGAAATGACAAACGCAGCGGACACCCCTCACCCCTTAAAATACCCAACCCCTTTGTCCTTCGGATACTCCACCGAGTAGGAAAACCGTACTTTTTTGGTTTGCCCGGCGGGTATTTCCACGCTCCACTCGAGTTTGCCGAATTCGGGGTTGACTTTGGCGCCGCCGTGGTCCTCCAACTCCACCACAATATCCTTTTGTCTGGAGATCGGAAACTGATCAATCAAATCCACGGTGACGCTTTTCGATTTGTTGTTTTTGATCGAAATCTCGTACAGGCAGGTTTCCCGGATTTTGGAACCGAAGATTTTCCGGCGTTCCGTGAAATCTTTTGGCTGTACTCGTTTGACTGTCAATTGGTCATCGCGGCCAAGGGAAAGCAGAAGTGTGTCGGCGGTAATTTGCGGGTTCACCAAGGTCTGGCCTACGAATGTTTCTTGAAAAAAGATATTGGCCGGGCCAGTCAACAGGCTGTACTGGCCGTAGTTGGTCACTTTTGCCAGCAGGAAAACTGTCGGTTCCGCTTTGGGCACGGCGTGGTATTCGTAGCTGGCCGGAATATCCCTTTCTTCCAGCGTCACGACGTTATCCTTCCCGTCCGAAAGTATGGTTTGCGGAGTAGGTAAATCGAAGATAGCCAAAAAATCGGCATCTTCCGATTCCGCCTCGCCCGCCCACATCCCTGGGGCACCTGCCCGCGCAAGGTCTTCTGTGACGGCTCCGGCAGGCGCTACAACCTGCTCCATCTGATACAGATTGAGCGTGTTTGCCTGCGCTTTTTGATCCCGGTAATACGCCACAACGCGGAAATCCAAGT
This sequence comes from Saprospiraceae bacterium, assembly GCA_040080915.1. Classification (GTDB taxonomy): domain Bacteria; phylum Bacteroidota; class Bacteroidia; order Chitinophagales; family Saprospiraceae; genus M3007. The sequence goes on along the minus strand of JBEBHD010000002.1, from coordinate 26,897 downwards.
ACACCGGGTTCAGGATGGGCCGGTTGTTGTTCGAGAGCGGCTGTGCGGACGACAGATGCAGCACCACGCCTTTCCAGTCGAACCCGGTATTGTTTTGCACATTGGCCTTGTAGGTGAGCTGCAAGGGTTTGTCCAGACCGGCGCAGCGCAGGTCGTACAGAGGCGACCAAGATGCACTTCCGACCAAGTAGGTGCAGGTGATTTCTATGTTTTGCGCGCCGTTGGCATCCAATTTCAGGGTTATTTCGCCTGTCTGGTTGCCAGTGTTGGGCTGCAAACGGGTGAGTTCGGTTTGCAAGCGGTCGTACACCGTTTTTATGCCGCGTTGCACGATCGTCAGTTTTTGCTGCCGGGAGCGGATGTCGAGCAGGCGTTGCCGGTAAAAGTCGGCCAATTCCTGTAACTGCGCCAAGGTGAGCGTACCGGTTTGCCCCGCCCCGGTCGTGCCTACCCGTGCGCTGTTTTTTTGCACCATCAGAATTTCATCGTCCAACACCTTGCTTTCCTGCTCATTGGCCACGAGCATGTCGCCCAGCAATGTCAGGGAATCTCGGATAGTGCGAGCCTGCGGGTCTTCGGGCACAGGCACGGGAGGCTTCAACTGAAAAACCGCAGCGTTCAGTCGGGCATCGCCTTTGATTTTTACCTGCAAACTATTGCTGTTGAAGTACGGCGACAGGTTTTCAAAAATAACATCCGAGGCTCCGGCGGGCACTTTTACGGCTGCAAAACTGGTAATCCGGGCACCGGTGCCGTAAACGGTAACTTCTGTAGTAACCGGAGTAACGGGATTCCCGGCACATAGCGCAAAACCGCTGAAGGTGAAAGCAAAGCACGAAAGGAAAAAACGCATGGCTTGTTGTTTTGGTGAAAAGCGAATTTCCGAAACAACATTGGATTGGGACGACAAACTGACTCGTTTTTTTTAAAACAGCCACTCCACACCCACAGTAAAACTCCTGCCCGGCATCCGGTACCGTTCCAATTCCTCGTATTGAGCGTCAGCGAGGTTGTTCATTGCGAAGTAGCAAGTGTGTCGCCCGGCAAAGCGCCAAGTCACCTTGGCGTTAGCCACCAACGCAGCATCCGGCTCGCTGCCGGGGTAGATGAACACCTCCTCAATGCGGCTACGGTAACGGGCGTTCATGTTGAATACGAACGCTTTGTGCCGAATAGTTGCCGATATGCCCACGGCGTGTCGCACCTTGTAGGCCAGTGCATCATTGACCCGGCCACCGGAGATGTCGTGGGCATCCAAAAACGTATAGGAAAGGCTGAGGGTGAGCCACTCCCGCCACTGTTGGGTAAAGGCAATTTCTACGCCCTGCATGACCGCCTCCTTGAGGTTGACAACCTGGTACAGCAACGGCTCCAGCGGGCCGGACAACTGTCGGAAGGAGATCAGGTCGTGGTAGCGGTTGTAAAAAAACGCCATGTCGAGCGTGGCCCCGGGCAAGGGCGAGACCTTGGTGCCGAGCTCTGCCGATAACGTGAGCCGCTCCGGGCGCAAGTCGGGATTGGGTAAAAAACGCAACCCACCGCCCTGCTCAAATTTGATAAACCGCTCGGCCACAGGCGGATCGCGGAAGGCCTGTGCGAGCAGCATCCGCAGCGAAAAATTGGGCTTCGCTTGGTAGAGCAGTGCCAATTTGGGGCTGAAGTTCGCCTCCCGCGCCTGCCCGTCCATACAGAAGTGGTCGAGCCGAATGCCCGCCGTAAGCGTCAGTTTGTCGCCCAATGTTACCTCGTCCTGTGCGTACACGCCCGCACTAAATGTTCGGTGTTCGCCGTACAGTACCGTATCGGGCAGGCCGAGCGCATAGTCCCACTTCACATCGGTGCCAGCCACCAAACTGTGGCCCGAATTTGTGTACAGGTCCACCTGTGTCACATTTCCAACTCGCTGGCTGCGCACGTTCGATTCGGCCACCGATTGTTTGCCTATGTTGACATTGGTGCTGTCGTTGCCAGGGTCGCCGTCGAACGTGAACTGGGAAAAATTGCGGTAGTGGTAAAACCGGGAAGCCAGTTTTAACTGATCCGACGGACGGAAGGTGTAGCACAAATCAGCACTGAACTCACTGCGGTCTTGAAAATCATCTTGCCGGAACGATGCAACGCTGTACGCCTCCCGGCTGCTGATCCAAGTGGCTGGTGTGGAGTTGTAAACCCGATTTGCGTTGGCGGAAAACTGCAACAGGTGTGCGGATGCCACCTGCCAGGTTGTTTTCCCAAAAAAGTGGAGCAAATCGAAATCGGACTTTTCCCGGTGGCCGTCGTCCGATTTCCATCCGGCATCAATGAGGTAGCCGAACTTGCCCGTTTGGCGGCTGTGGCTGAGTTCAACGGCGTAAAAATCGTTGAACCGCTCGTAGCCCGTGCTTTGCGGGGCGCGGTCGTAGGCACCGTAGTTCAGGTGTAGGCGCGTTTGGGGGAGGTCTGTCGGTTTGCGGGTGATGACATTGACCACGCCGCCCATGGCACTGGAGCCGTACAGCGAGGAGTACGCGCCCCGCACGACTTCGATGCGCTCGACAGAACTGGTGGGCACGAGGTTCCACAACGCGCCACCTGATTCCGGGCTGAGGGCGGGGCGACCGTCAATGAGCAGGAGCACCCGGTTTCCAATACCCCCGCCAGCTACTTCCGATGCGCCCCGGATAGAAAAGGCCTGCACGTTGGCACCGCCAGAGCGGGTAACCAATACGCCCGGAACGGCATCGAAGGCCTGATCGAACGTGGTCACGTGGCGTTCCTGTAATTGCTTGGCCGTCACCATGCCGATACTTGCCGGGGCAAGTTTGATGGCTTGCGAGCGGGCACTTGCGGTCACCACCACTTCGTCCACGGCACCTTCGAGACAGGCATTATTTTGCAGAAAAAAAGTATCGGACAGGGCTTGCTGCCCATGCGCCAAAACGCAAAGCAGGCTGGCAAGCCCTGTCAACACTGCGGTTTTTGCTTTTGCTGAAAACAAACTCGACAGGTCTCGTCCGCTTGCAGGCTTCAATACCATTTTTTCACAAAATCAAAGTCGGCCTTGAAATCAAACTCTTTATGCTCGCCTTCTGCAATCTGAATTGTCGTCGGGGCGGGGTAGTTGAAGATCGGGATGATGGCCCCGCCGGCCTTGATCCGAATGACGATTCCGTGACTGACCGAGTCGGGCTGGCCCCAGTGGACACCGAGCGTGGCCGTTTTTCTGGTCGGGTCGGTCACCGAGTTGTGGCGGAACCCAAGCGCAAGGGCCGAGTAGGTGCCCGGCTCCACTTCGAGGTCGTAAGCGTACTCGGTTTTTCCGGGCACGTATGTCAGTACAAGTGGGTTTTGGGAATTGTACGGAGCGCCAACGGCGTAGGTTCCGCCCAGCACGCCGGGGCCGAAAAAGTCGTCAGGCACGGTGCCCCAGCCAGCCAACGGGTCGAGGCTGAACGCGGAAAAGAGCGTCAGTTGTACCTCGCCGCTGTCTTTCCAAGTGGCCCAGGTCGGCGTGTTTTCGATGGTGATGACACCGTGAATTCGGGTGGTTTTTACTTCATCCTTGGCGCATGCGCCAAGGAAAATGGCCGTTGCAAGGGCCAGAACGGTGAAAAGACGGAATGTTTTGGTTGGTGTTGCGATAGACATAGTCGTGAAAATGAGTTTTGGTCGGATAGGCGCGGGCAAACCTGGATTGGTGCCTCGTCAAATCCGCCGCAAACGTATGGCTATCGAAATGGGGGAAATTCACGGCAGTGTCATAATTCGGCAGAGAGGCAGGCACTTTAGCTATTACCGGCAGGAGTTAATCCGAGGGTTTCCATCAGTTTGGCCAACGAAACATGGCGGATTTGGGCCAGTTCGATGAGCAGTTTTACACGTTTGTTGCGCAGCCTTTCATCTTTGCCGACGAGTTGCATAAACTCTCGATGTTCCATCTCAGTGATGGAGTCATCTTCTAACTTTTCTGCCAGTTCAAGGTACCTTGCCCGTGAAGTTGCTCCCAATACCGTTGTATTGATTTGGTGGATCAAACGCGCTTCGGTTTGAACGGGGCCAAGGTTTTTTTTCTGCTGGATAGCAGCATGCACCTCCTGTGCGAGGACTTCCAATTCGCTGAGTGGCAGGTCGCTCAGGTTGGATGCAAAATGCCTGCGTTTGGTTTCGGGCCGGGTGGTTGATGTGTTTGACATTTTTGATGCTTTTTGCCTGGCGAAAATAGGGGCAATTTAAATCGTCCTTGTCTGACTTCATATCGCGGTACCTTCCTTAGTAATGTTTCGGTAAAGCGGAGTGGCCTGATACTTGCCGTTCCAGGCCGCCTTCGAATACACAAACGTGGAGATGGCGAGGCCATATTCCAACTCGATTTCAAAGAGCTTGTGCCGAAATACCTGTTCGACTGCCAATGTGCCGACACCGGAAATCAAGATCAAGATGTCCCAGTCCGAATCGGCGTGTGCATCGCCGCATGCACGGGAGCCAAAAAGAATTACTTCTGCCTCAGGGTCAACCAATCTGGTATACTCCTTTATCTTTTTGAGTATTTCGGTGGTCAAAGATTCCGATGCAGCCATGGCTGTTTTTTTTGCAAAAGTAAGCCTGTTTCTTGGGTTTTTCACTCTATCACAACCCCAATTTCTTCCCCCTCCACCACAAAAACCGACAACGGCTTGCCGTCCTCCGGCCTCCAGTTCACGGGCACCAGCCGTTCCTTGCCGTCCTTTCGGATCAATTTCACCGTTTTTACCGGTGCCGTCAAACCGTGAATAACGTACTGGAGCGAACGCACCTTGGGTTTTCCTGCGTACTCGAACCCGAAGGAACGGTTGCGCAGCGTGAGTTTGCCGTCGGCAAACGTGGAAGTGAACTGCACCTGCCAGTAGGTGTTTGCGGCAAAGGCATCGGGCGTTTTGCCGTCGTCCTCGTACAGCGTGCCCGTGCCAGCGGTGGCGGTAGGGTGGTGGTAGTAATGGATGGCCAGTGAATTGGGCGCGTAGTCGTCGGTGTTGCCGAGCCGCTTTTCGGACATGGGCACGAACGCACCCGCACGCACGAAAACGGGTATGTCCTGAATTGTCACAGGCACTTGGACCGTTTGCCCGCCAGTGTAGGATTTGCCCGTCTGATAGTCGAGCCAGGTGGCCCCCTTCGGGAAATGCACGGTTTGCACGGTAGCACCTTTTTCCACGACCGGGCTGACGAGGAAATCATTGCCCCACAGATAGGTCGTCGTGTTGGTCAGCAGGGCCGGATCGTCGTCGGCGTAGCAGAGGGGGCGCATCATGGGCAGGCCAGTCGTATTGTTTTCCCAAAGGAGGGTGTAGTTGTAGGGCAGCAGGTCGTAGCGCAGTTGGATGTAGCGCCGCGCGATGTTTTTAGTGCTGTCGTCCCAAAAAACCGGCTCTGCGGGCACGTCCTCCTGCGCGTGGGTGCGGAACACCGGCTGGAATGCACCGTACTGCAGCCAGCGGGTGTACAGTTCGGCGCTGCGGTACTTGCCGGCAAAGCCGCCGAGGTCGGAGTGCATGTACGCCAGCCCCTGCATGCCCATGCTCAGCGCGATCTCGACCTGCGGTTTCAGCCCGCCCCAAAAGCGGTTCACGTCGCCCGACCACGGAATCATGCCGTAGCGCTGGGAGCCGACAAAACCGGAGCGCATCAAGATCACGGGGCGCTGCCGGGGAAAGTCCTTTTGGAATCCCTCAAAAACTGTTTTGGCCCATTCGTGGCCGTACAGGTTGTGTACATGGTCGGCGCGGCCGTTCACGTGTAACAAGTCATCGGGGTGCATTTCCGGCTCACCGAGGTCGCCCCACCAGCCGTCCACGCCGCTCAGGGTATGTTTTTTATAAATTTCCCAGAACCAGTTTTTGGTTTCCGGCTTGAAAATGTCGAGCAGGGCCGTGTTTCCAAAGTAAAAATCGTACAGGTATGGCTTGCCGATGGCGTTTTTTCCCACCAATTCGAGGCGGGTGGCCTCGTCGAAGGTTTTGGTGTTTTTCAGGATGAACGGCTCGGTAATGAGCACGGTTTTCACGCCCTGTTTTTTCAGGCCAGCCATCATTTTTTCCGGATCGGGGAACGAGTCGCGGTACCAGTCGAGGTTGCCGACGTGGCCTTTCACATCCGGCCCGAACCAAAACAAGTCAAGCACTACTGCATCCAACGGGATATTGTCCTCCAGGTATCGTTCGGCTACGGCCTCCACTTCGGCCTGGGTATGATAACCCATGCGGGAGGCGATGTTGCCCAATACCCAGCGGGGCGGCATGGGCTGGCGACCGGTTACGCCGGTAAACGTGGTAACCAATTCGGGCCATTGGTCGGCGGCTGCCACGAGGTAGCTCATGCGCCCGCCCACAGCTTCGAAGGACAGCACACCCGGGTCGGTGGCACCGAGGTCGAGCCAACCGCTGGCACCGTTGTCGAATACGAGCATGTATTTTTTGGAAGAAATGGCGATGGGCATGGAGTAGTACATGAGGTCGGCTTCCTGCTCGTACCCGTAACTGGGGCGGTTGTACAGTTTAAGCCGCTTGCCCCGGCGGTTCATGCCCAGTACGCGCTCGCCACCGCCGAGCAGTTGTTCGGATTCGTTGATGCGGAAACGGAAGCCACGGTAGATGCCATCGTCGAAGTAGCCCGCCTCTTCAGCAAAAAGCGGTTTTTTCTTATGCCGAAACTCGATGTGAAACGGTGACTTCTGGATGATGAGCGAGAGTCCGTTGGTGATGTACTCAACGCTTTTGGGGCCGTCCGAAACCACAGCGGGTACTTTTTGCGGAGCGGTGCCCACGGCGTTGGAGGGCGGGTTGGTCTCGCCCTTTGGTTCAAAGGCAATTTCAAAGGCGTTCTCGGTGAACGTGGTGATCTGGAACGAGCCGTCGTTGGTACGGATGCGCAGGCCGTTGCCGGTTTTTTCCAGCGACTCGAAGGTGCGAACCGGCCGGGGCGCTTCTTTTTCAAAAACATACACCCGGTATTCCCAGGGCTTCAGGTTGAGTTTGGTACGCGGGGCCAGCGTCGTCTCGGAATTGGAAAAAAACTCGCGGTACACGCCTGCGTCTCCCGCGACTTGCATACTGACCTCGGTGTGGATGTTCGACAAATTGAGCACCACCAGTACCTTGTTTTTCCCGACGGCTCGGCTGAACGCCACCACATGATCCGGTTTTTCGTGCTTGATTTCCCGCACGAAGCCGCCATGCCGACCGTTCCCAAGGGCCGGATTTTCGCGCTTGATCGCGTTTAGTTTGGTGTAAAACGGTGCCAGCGAATAGGCTCCCCAGTCTATTGGGTCTTTTTCAAAAAACTGCAAGCGCCGGTTGAAAGCCGATTCCTGACCGGAGTAAATCAGCGGCATGCCGGGCACGGTGTAATACAACACCGAAAACGCCTCCACGCTGGCACCGAGGCGCTCGTACTCGGTGCCCTGCCACGAATTTTCGTCGTGGTTGGTGATGAAATGCATGGCGTAACTGCCTTTCGGGTAGGCGGTGCCCATTTCTCGCATCTGGTCGAACACGGCGCTCGCGGGCTTTTTCCCTTTGGCCACCTCGTTCATCAGGTGGTGAAACGGCCAGCCGTAATTGGCGTTGAACGCTCGATTGAGCAAATGGAGTTGGTCGGCGTTCTCGGCCAAAAACCATACTGGTTTGACAGCCTCAACAGCTGAACGGGCCACCTCCCAAAAATCACCTGGCACATCACCGGCTACGTCGCAACGAAACCCGTCAAGGTCGGTTTCGCGCACCCAGAACAGCATTTCCTTGATCATTTCCTGTCGCAGCGCTGGCTGGTCGTAGTTGAGCTCCGCCACATCCGTCCAGTCGAACGGCGCAACAATCACCCCGTTGGCATCTCGCACATACCAGTCGGGGTGTTTTCGGGTCCACTCGTGGTCGCGAGCGGTGTGATTCGCCACCCAGTCAAGCACGACCTTCATGCCGAGGGCGTGCGCACGCTCCACGAGTTTTTTGAAATCCTTGAGCGAGCCGTGTTCGGGATTAGTGGCGGTGTAGTCGCGGATGGAGTAGTACGAGCCAAGCGTGCCCTTGCGGCTGTCCACACCAATAGGCTGGATGGGCATGAACCAGAGGATATCCACACCCATCTCGCGCAGGCGGGGCAGGTGTTTGGCAAATGCATCAAACGTGCCCTCCGCCGTGTACTGGCGCAAGTTGACTTCGTAAATATTGGCATTTTTGACCCAATCCGGCTCAGGGGCCAGGCAGGAGTCGAGTACGGTTTTTGCCGCTGGGTTGGTTTGTGCATGAAGCAGGGTGCTGGCCGCGAGTAAGGTAGGGAAGAGGAGGAAAAAGTATTTTTTCATGGAAATGCTGTGTAGCGGCGAAAGGTAGGGTGATGGGATTTATCGCTGGATTAAGGCTACTTGGAGCACCATCAGGACGTGCTGATACGACAAGCCACAGGTACTACGAAATGGGCAGTTCGAGTGCTGGATTTAGTAGGGCGTATCATTCTCTCTATGTGCGTTTCGTGGATGAAAAAGTTGTTGAAGTTAAAATATCAGAGGCTCTTGATTGATTTCAACTTGGCAAATCCACTAAGTTTGCCGGCCCAAAGATATTACCCCGCTCACACAACGCATTATTCGTATGAAAATCAACTTCCAAAACAAAAAAGCCCTCGTCCGTGTGGACTTCAATGTCCCGTTGGACAAGGACTACAAAATCACAGACGATACGCGCATCCGTGAGGCGCTGCCCACACTCCGGCACATTCTCGACAATGGCGGTTCGGTTATTTTGATGTCGCACCTCGGCAGGCCGCTCCAAAAACTCAACGCTGATGGCAGCATCAACCGGGAGAAATTTACGCTCAAGCACTTGGTGCCGCACCTGCGCCGCAAACTGAAAACCCGTGTCCATTTCGCCGACGATTGCGTGGGCAAAAACGCGCTGAAAAAAGCCGCTGCGCTCAAACCAGGCGAGGTGCTGCTGTTGGAAAATACCCGTTTTTTCCCGGAAGAAGAAAAAGGTGATCCGGTGTTTTCCCAAAAATTGGCCGCCTTGGGCGACGTGTACGTGAACGATGCTTTCGGCACGGCACACCGCGCCCACGCCAGCACAACCATCGTAGCCAATTCGTTTGACAAAAAAAACAAGTGTTTTGGCCTCCTCATGGAGCGCGAAATTGAAAACGCAAACCGGGTGATCAAAAACCCGGAAAAACCCGTGACTTGCGTAGTCGGCGGAGCCAAAGTGAGCGACAAAATCGTGCTGCTGGAACGATTCCTCGATTTTGCCGACAACATCATCGTCGGTGGGGCCATGGCCTACACGTTCATGTTGGCCAAAAAAGGCACCGTAGGCAGCTCCCTCGTGGAACCAGATCGGTTGAAAGCCGCCAAGGAATTTATGAAAAAAGCCAAGGCTGCCGGAGTAAAAGTGCTCTTGCCCAAGGACTCGGTGTGCGGCGACAAATTCGCTGCCGACGCTGCCGTACAGGTTTTCCCCAGCCACCAAATCCCCGACGGTTGGATGGGCCTCGACATCGGTCCTGCAGCGGCCAAGGCCTGCGCCCGCGTCATTCGCCAGAGCAAAACAATCATCTGGAACGGCCCGATGGGTGTGTTTGAGATGCCAGCCTTCGCCGATGGCACCAAGGCCGTGGCCAAAGCCGTCGCCCGCGCCACAGGTAAAGGCGCGTTCTCGATGGTGGGCGGCGGCGATTCGGTGGCTGCCGTCAACCAATTGAAATTGGCCAAAAAAGTCAGTTTCGTGTCCACCGGCGGCGGAGCCATGCTCGAATATTTGGAAGGGCGCGAACTACCCGGAATTGCTGCTATTGCTGGCTAACAACTTCTGGTACAACGCGGTATGCCTGCTGGCGACAACGGCATTGGCATACTCGCGTTCGACTTTTTCGCGGGCGGCCAACCGGAGGCGCTCCAAGTTTTTTCCGGCCCAGACGATACCTTCAGCTAGGCCGCGCGTGTCGCGTTGCGGTACCATGTACCCGTTTTTCAGGTGCTCCACCAGTTCGGGGATTCCGCCAGTTTGGAACCCGACTACGGGCGTGCCGCACGCAAGCGATTCCATGACGGTATTGGGCAGGTTGTCCTCCAACGAAGGAATGCCGAACACATCGGCCGCGCCGTAAATCTCTGCCAATTTCTCCGGCTCCTGCACCATGCCCAAGGCGTGGGTAGGGTAGGGGAGCGCTAACAGGTCCTCCTGCCGGGAAGTGCCGAGCACGAGCAGGTCTATTTGTTGTTCCGGGTGGCTTTTCCGAAGTTCCGCCAAGGCTTGTTGGAGGTACTGAAATCCCTTGCGCTCGTCCTTGACTTTGACAGCAACGAACAGCAGGACAAGCGACGAGTCTGAAATGCCGTGCAAGTGCCTGAAAGCAAAGCGTTTGCCCGTATCACTTGGCGAAAAAATCGCTGTGTCAATTGGGTTGGGAATGGACTCAACAGGATACAGGCGCAGCAAGCCGCTTTCGCGTGCCAGGTTGGCCAACCATTCGCTGCAGGTGACGATGTGCAAGTTGGCGGGCAGTTCTTTTTTCTTGCGAAGCCATACTCGATTGGAAAGGTCATTTTGGCTCGGCCAACGCAGAAACGAGCACTTTCCGCAGGCTTGTTCATAGTTTTTGCAGGTGCCGCTGTAGTGGCAGCCGCCCGTGAATGCCCACATATCGTGTAGGGTCCAAACGATGGGTTTGCCGAGTCTGGCCAGTTGGCGGATGTTTTGCAGTGACAGAAAACCCTGGTTGATCCAGTGCAAGTGCAGTATATCGGCCTGCTGGACAACAGGATTTTTACTCAAATCCGATCCAAAATTGGCCAATGAAAAAGCGAAGCGTACACTTTTATCGCGCTCGTACGGGAGAAAAGAAAGCCTTTCGGCAAAAAACGGCCAGCGTGACGGTGTGTCTTCCCGTGTGACCAAATCAGCTTGGATGCCGGATTCGCTCAGGGCTGCCTGCAAACGTCGGCACGCAATGCCTGCCCCGCCGTGTGGGTATGTCGTCAAGAGGGTTACGCGCATGGGCTTCAAGAATTTTGGCCAAAACTCCGAACTTTCGCCCAAACTTTGTGTCCCCTGTTGCATTGCGACTCAAACGAGTGCCGCAAAACACGCTTGCGATGAAAAATTACATCATTTACGACCTCGAAGCCACCTGCTGGGAAAGCGCTCCGCCGGGGTATGTCCACGAAACTATCGAGATCGGCGCGTTCCGGGTCAACCAATACGGCGAGGTGCGCGGCAAGTTCAACCGGTTTGTACGCCCCGTCGTTCACCCCGTGCTTTCCCCCTTTTGCCGCGACCTCACCAGCATCACACAGGAGGACGTGAACCGGGCCAACACCTTTCCCGATGTCATCGAAGAATTTCAAACCTGGGCGCATATAGACGAAGAGGACTACGTGCTTTGCTCGTGGGGCAGTTTTGACAAAAAAATGTTTGTGAACGACTGCCGTCTGCACCGCTTGGAAAGCGCCTGGGCGGAGCAGCATGTAAACCTCAAGGAGCAATATTCGCAGATGAAACAGTTGCGCCGATCCATTGGGCTGCGCAAGGCCGTAGAACGTGAGGACATTTTGTTTTCCGGCACGCACCACCGCGGCATTTCTGACGCGGAAAACCTGACCAAACTTTTTCTGAAATACTTGGGCTACTGGTCCTTGTAGTTTTTCACTGCAGAGACACGGAGTTTTTTTATCCAACTCTGCGGTTCCGCATCAACGCGGTTAAAAAGATCACGACGCATACGGCGAGTCATACCCTAAAATGCGAAGCATTGAGTCGGCATCCTGTTCCTGAAAAACCTCCCAGTCCGTTAGTTCGCCGTAGTAGTTTTTGTCAATCAGGATATGTTTGGGGGAAGGGATGAGGCAGTGCTTTAGCCCACCGTACCCGCTGAGGGATTCTTGATAGGCTCCTGTATGGAAAAAGCCGATGTAGAGCGGTTCTTCCTCCTCCTCGTCGTTGTGAACCGGCAGGTAAACCTGGTTGATATGCGCCTCAGAGTTGTAGTAGTCGGCGTTGTCGCAACTAATACCGCCGATGTTTACTTTTTGGTATTCCTTGTCCCAGTGGTTGATAGGCAACAGAATGAAGCGCTCTTTGATCCCCCAACTGTCTGGCAACGTGTTAATTAAAGAGTTGTCGAGCATATACCACTGTTCCGCATCATTTTGTTGTTTTTTTCCGATGACCGAAAAAACGGTGGCACCGCTTTCACCGACCGTGTACTTGCCGAACTCCGAATAAATATCCGGCTCGGGCACACCCTCATCGTCGCAGTATTCCTTAATCATGCGCACGATTTCATTGACCATGTACGGGTAGTCGTACTCGAAGCCGAGCGAGTTCCGAATGGGCATACCGCCGCCAATATTAAGGCAGGATAGGGTAGGGCAGACCTTTTTCAGCGCGCAGTAGGTCTTGATGCCTTTTTTCAATTCACTCCAGTAATATATGGTGTCCTTGATTCCAATGTCCACAAAGAAGTGGAGCATCTTGAGGCTGAACTTGGGGTTTGTGGCAATTTTTTCTTGGTAAAAATGCATGATCTCGCTCTGGCGAATACCGAGGCGCGAGGTATAGAATTCGAAATTGGGTTCTTCCTCGGTGGCCATACGGATTCCGATGTTGCATTTCTCTTTTTTGACCAATGCATTGTACATATCCAACTCGTTGGCATTGTCGCACACCGGAATGACGTTCTGGAACCCCTCATCAATAAGCCGGGCTACTTTTTCCACGTAAGCCTGGGGCTTGTACCCGTTGTTGACGATGATGGTGCTCTTGTTGATCTTGCCGAGCCGGTACAAGCGCCACACGAGATCAATGTCGAAGGCCGAAGAGGTTTCCAACTGGGTGCCGCTTTCCAATACCTCGTTCAGGACAAAAGCGAAATGGGAGCTTTTGGTGCAGTAGCAGTAAACATACTTCCCGTTGTAATTATACCGCTGTATGGCATCGCGAAAGAGTTTGCGGGCTGTCTGTATCTTCTCTCCGATCTTTGGAAGAAAGGTCAGTTTGAGCGGTGATCCATATTTCAGGATTAGCTCCTTCACGTCAACCTCGTTGAAAAGCAGGCAGTTGTCTTTTAGGCGAAAGCCGTCCTGGGGAAAATCGAAGGTCTGAGCGACCAGGTCGTAGTAGGTGTTTTTCATTGAAAAACAGGGTGCGCGTCGTTGTTAATGCCCGGCAAAGGTATTGGCTTTTGCCGATCTGCCAAGATCGCATACGCATCAAATGGCGAACAATATTTTATCTGTGCCGATTCAGGCCGACTCTCTCTTTTCGGAGAAGGACACACTCTTGTCCGAGCCTTTGGCTGACTATTGCCATTCCGCACCTGCGCAAAGTGGTGGCACGCCTGCTGGCAATGAACGGCGCGTAGAGGAGAGTAGTAAATAGGTGTAAAATCAAGCCAATCCTAAAATCGGATAATTAATTTAACATAACACAAATTATGGATTTTACTGCTTGAGAATCAATCACATATATGCTTCCTTTGTGCTAATCTTGCCGTCAAATTCAGGCCTCAACGGCAAAACGTATCCATGCACAAAACACTCGTACCATTTTCGTCCATAACTCAGCTAGCCAAGACGGATATAGCCTATTCTGGGCTTGATTCGGCCTTGCGACCATTCTACCGTCTTGATCCCTCTCTTGAGAATTTTTCAAAAGCGATTGATTCACGCAAGGCTTTTCAAGTTCCGCGTGAAATTCTTGTAGCCGCTTTATTGGATCAGTATCGGGATTTGCCCGAAGCAGAAGGAATACAGGATAAGATCAATTCCTTGCTGCTGCCCGACACATTCACCGTTACTACAGCCCATCAACCTTCGTTGTTGCTCGGGCCGTTGTATTTCGTGTACAAAGCCATATCCACGATCAACCTTGCCGAAACGGTGCAGAAGTCTACTGGCAAGCGTATTGTGCCCATATTTGTTTTAGGCAGTGAAGACCACGACCTGGATGAGTTGAACCACATCCGCTTGTTTAACAAAGAAATACGATGGGAACCAGGACTTTCCGGCCCTGTCGGAGAAATGCCGTCAAATACGCTCGTACATGTGCTGCAAACCCTTCGAGACGTATTGGGGCAATCGGATTCCGCGCAACGCCTGTTTCAAAAAATCGAACAATGCTATACCGGCCACAAAACCTTTGCGGAAGCTACTCAGGCGCTGCTCCATACTTTTTTGGGAAAATATGGCTTGGTTGTGCTCAACATGTCTATTCCCGCACTGAAGCGCCATTTTGTTCCGATTATGCAGGACGAATTGGTGAACCAAACCTCAAACCGCTTGGTCAGTCAAACAATCGAACAATTGACATCTTTGGGTTTCAAAGGCCAGGCAGCCCCACGGGAAATCAATCTTTTTTACCTCCAACAGGGAAGCCGCGAGCGGATTGTTTTGGAAAACGGCCAATACAAGGTACTGAACTCCAGCCTTGTATTTGACAAAGCCCAAATTTTGCGTGAATTGGATGAACATCCCGAACGATTTAGTCCAAACGTTGTACTTCGCCCGCTTTTTCAGGAAATGATTTTACCGAATCTGGCATATGTCGGTGGCGGTGGGGAGTTGGCGTATTGGTTGGAAAGGGTATCCCTGTTCGATCACTATGGCCTCCCCTACCCTATTTTAGTGCGGCGAAATTCGGTTTTATGGTTCGATAAGGATGCGGCAAAACGGTCACTAAAATTCGGGTTTGCGCCTACCCGTTTTTTCGAAGAAACGGAGACCCTGATTCGCGCTTTTATTGAAAGTCAAGGCGGTTCTGAAGTCAACTTTTCTAAACAAATTGTTGCACTGGAGTTGTTGTACAATGAACTTGCGAACAAGGCGCAACTAATTGATCCTACATTAGTTAGTTTGATCCGAGCAGAAGAAGTCAAAGCTGTAGCGCAAATGCAACATCTGGAAGGCAGGTTAGTACGTGCAGAAAAACAAAAACACGAAGTAGCCATAAATCAACTGCGCGGACTCAAGGAAAAACTCTTTCCGGGCAATAGCCTTCAAGAGCGTACAGACAACTTTATCCCCTACTACCTTAAGTACGGCGACCAATTTTTTGAAACACTTCAAAGCAATTTGGACCCGCTTGAGAGCGGATTTGTGGTATTGGAAGAAGAGAACAACTAACAATCAAGTCCTTGACCCCCAATTGCTTGTTTCAGATGCGACCACGTTAAGTCCACGCTTGTGCTCCAAATGAAGCCGAAGCGCCAGTTTTGCGGCTATTGCGGCTTGCTGCTCGCGAGATCGCACGAGAATATCCGCTGAATAAAAGTTTTTGATAAAATTTGTGTCAAAATCAGCAGATACAAATGCCGGATGATCCATAACGAAACGGCCAAAGGGCAAAGTGGTGGCCACCCCCTCGATCACATAATCAGCGATGGCTTGCTTCATTTTTTGAATCGCCTCCGCTCGGGTTTTTCCGTGAACAACCAATTTGGCCAAAAGCGGATCGTAAAAAATCGGCACGTCCATCCCTTCTGTGTAGCCATCGTCCACCCGTATGCCGTCGCCTTTGGGGATTTGGTAGCGGTTCAAGGTACCCACTGACGGCAAAAAATTGTTAAGCGGGTCTTCCGCGCAAACTCGCAACTCAATGGAGTGTCCGTTGATAGCCAAATCTTCCTGCCTGAAGCCAAGAGCCTCGCCACGTGCGACTCGTATCTGCAACTCCACCAAATCCAGCCCGGTGATGTATTCCGTTACCGGGTGCTCTACTTGCAAGCGCGTATTCATTTCCAGAAAGTAAAAATTGCGGTCGGCATCAACCAGAAACTCGACCGTGCCCGCGCCGACGTAATCGCAGGCCTTGGCAACCCGAACAGCGGCCTCGCCCATGGCTTTGCGCATGTCGGGCGTGACTATGGCACAGGGCGCTTCTTCCACCACTTTTTGGTGCCGCCGCTGCACGGAGCATTCTCGCTCGAACAGGTAAACGATGTTTCCGTGGGCATCTCCGAGCACCTGTATCTCGACGTGGCGTGGTGACTTGACGAATTTTTCAATAAAAACTGACCCGTCGCCGAAAGCAGAAACCGCCTCAGAGATCGCCCGTTCCATCTGTTCTTGAAGTTCATCCTCGTGTTCTACCAATCGCATGCCCTTGCCGCCGCCGCCCGCACTGGCCTTGATCAGGATAGGATATCCTACCCTTCTGCCGATCTCTTTGGCCATTTCCACGTCGGTGATGGCTTGCTCAATGCCCGGAACCATCGGCACCTCAAAGCGCTTTGCTGCTTCTTTTGCAGCGAGTTTGCTGCCCATCATTTCGATACTTCTGGGGCTTGGGCCTATGAACTTGATGCCCGCATCCGCCACCTTTTGAGCAAAAACGGCATTTTCACTCAAAAAACCGTAGCCGGGGTGGATGCCATCCGAGCCAGTAGCCCGGGCCACATCGAGGATTTTTTCAGCGAGCAAATAACTCTGCGAAGATGGCGCAGGACCAATGCACACGGCTTCATCGGCAAACCGAACGTGCGGCGCATGGCGGTCGGCCTCGGAAAAAACGGCAACAACCTGAATACCCATTTGTCGGGCCGTGCGCATGACGCGCAAGGCAATTTCACCTCGATTGGCGACAAGGATTTTTTTCATGATTTTGGCAAATTGCCCTTGGCATTTTTTGGCCAGAGGGCATCTTGAATGGTGTGAAACAACTGCTCGGTCAACCGATTGGGCAGCAAGCGGCCCGCAAAAATGCGAACAGGCACGATACCGCGAACAGCATTGGTGAGAAATATTTCGTCGGCATTGCTCAACTGCTCCGCCGTGATGTTTTTTTCTACAACCTCGCTCATTGTCACCATAACCGTAGCGCGGAAAACACCGGCAACACAGCCTTCCGTCAACGGTACTGTGCATAGCTGGCCACTCTCCAACCAGAACACATTGCTGCTCGTTGCCTCGCAAATCCGTTCGTGGCAATTGAGAATCAACACGTCATCCAAGTCGTTGCTGCGAGCCTCTCTGGCTGCCGCCACGTAGCGTGAGCCGTTCAGGGTTTTCAAGTTCGAAAAATGGTCAATGGGCAAACGAACGGACTGGCAAACACCGATTTTGGTTTCTTTGACCGGCCATTCGAAGCGGTTGTTGGCCAGGGGTTCGGATGTGATCAAAAACTGTGGCTGGTCATTCTCGGGTGCATAACGCCCGCCGGGCGAACGCCAAACCGTAAGGCGAACACGGGCATTAGGGTGTGCCGTGCGCAAGATTTCGCTTTTGAGCGTACCTCTCCCCCACCCTTCCGGTAGATGGAAACCCAATGCTGTTAGCCCCGACAACAGTCGCTCCCGATGCCGCTCGAACAGGGGAATTTCGCCATCAAAAACACGAATTGTTTCAAAAAGTGCATCGCTGTAAAAAACAGCACGCTGCGCCACGGCAAATTCGTCGGGTAAATGTTCCAGCAACGTGGCGTTAAGGTTATGGAAAAGCATACTTTTGGCAGGAATTTTGACTGGCAAGGTACGTATTGAAGCACGACATAAACTGCGACTTTTTATGGATAAGAGTGGCAGCCCGATTTTTTTTCCCGGCCTGAACGGCATACGAGCCATCGCAGCGCTGGCTGTGGTGCTCTCGCATGTCACGGTTTACTTGCCTCGGTTCAACTTGAACCCGCATATCATTGGGTCGCTGCCCAACGGCAATCCGAAGGGAATAGACCTTTCCGACTTTGGCGTGACCATTTTTTTCGCCCTCAGCGGTTTTCTGATTACCTATCTGCTTTTAGCCGAAAACCGCCAACAGGCCATCAGTGTCAAGAATTTTTACATTCGGCGCATCTTGCGGATATGGCCGTTGTACTACGCGTACTTGGTTGTTGCTTTGGTCGTCACCCGGTTGGGGCATGTTCACCATGAGTCTATCAACAACCTATTCTACTTTTTTTTTACTCCAAATGTACCCAAGTCTTTTGAGTTGCGCTCCGACTTGCTCGGCCACTACTGGTCGTTGGGTGTGGAAGAACAATTTTACCTGTTTTGGCCGTTGTTTGTTCGGAGGTTTCACCGGCACCTGTTATGGGCAGCAGGTGGGCTAATGGCCTTGTTCCTTGGGCTTAAATTATTCGCCTACGCGGTATACGCGGATAGTCTGTTCCAAACAGCCATGTTTATCAACCGTTTCGACTGCATGATACTCGGCGCTATCGGCGCTTATTTGTATTTTCAGGGCTACGGTCTTTTCGTTCGTTGGAGCACCCATTGGGCAACACAGGTGCTCGGGTGGGCAGTCGTGGCACTGGCTGCGACCAATCAGTTTCACATCGCTAACATTATGGATCACGAAATCATGGCCTTGGTTACGATTGCACTGATCATGGGCCAGATCAATTCAACCGGCCTTCTGAACCTAAACACGCGGGTCTTCGACTTTCTGGGCAAGATTTCGTACGGAATTTATGTTATCCACCCTTTGGTCATCTTTGGCTTGGGGTGGGTGTTTTCAAGATTTATCTCGCAGGGGGCTTGGTATCACTACGTTGTGGTTTACGTCAGTTCTTTTGGTGCTACGATCTGGATTGCGCACTTGTCGTACACATATTTAGAAAAACCGTTTTTGAAATTGAAAACGCGCTACGCACGGGTGAAAAGCGCTGGCTCGCAAGAAGAAGCAAATGCCGAAAACGCTGTGGACGAGCCAGTTCGGCAAGCCCAAACAGCCGCTTAGGACTCGCGCAAAAATAACCACTACAATTGATTCTTAGACTTTAACAAAAAAGCACTACTAACTTTGTTGTGCTCTTAAAAAATCGGGAGGCAAACCCGAAACTCCCCATCAAGAAGTAGGGCGAAACAGCCAAAAGCGACAATGTAGGCATCCAAAAACGAAATATTATGAAAAAAACATCCGCTTCTCATTCCAAACCCTTCCAATGTGGCCCAGCACGGGTTCCTTCATCACCCCGGTGCTTCCGCATCAATGGCATGGCGCTACTTGTGTGGATTACTTTGATCTTCTTGTTGCCGCAACGCTCCTTTTCTCAAAATGAATTCTGTGGTTCATCTGAAGCGTTGGAATTATTGCTTGCCCACAATCCAGATATTATTCAAATAATTGAAGAACAAAACAATGTACTGAACAACATCGGCCAGGGGAAGTCCTCAAAAGGTATTGTTCATCAAATTCCGGTAGTTTTCCACGTCATACACTTAGGAGAACAGGTTGGCCAGGGATCCAACATTAGCGATGCCCAATTACTTCAAAGCCTTTCCGACCTGAATACCTATTTTAGGAACACTACCACGGGTACGTTCGATCAAGTACAGTATTGTGTTCCTATAGACATCACCATCGTGCCCTGCCAATTACCGGACAACTGCGTAGCCGCTTGGACACCAAAGCACATGTCCTGCACCCGTACTGAAAACGGGGAGTACATTTTCAACATCAAAAAACAGGTGTACGCCGGGCCGTACTCCCTGTGCGGAGGCGGCTTGTTCGGTACGGTTGACAGCGGCTACGTGACCATCAATGGTACGCCTACCGTGTTCTTTAGTGTTTTTACATTCGATATTGACATCCACATCCCCATCAGCAAGTTCGTCAACGGCGGCCCTACAACCTCAAACTGTACCTTTGCGACCACCTCGACAACATTGTGTGCTACCATTTTCCGTTCGTGTTGACCTGTAGTTCCGGTTTCGGGGGCGGTGGTAGCCAAAACAGGGATGCTGTTTACACAGACGGCCTCAACGGCCAAAAGACGGGCAAACCGGTATGTACTATCCTGCCGAACCCGGCCAGCGACCGGATCGTGCTTATCACAGAGGGCTTCGATCCCGAAAAGCAGCGCGAGGCCCGTTTGCTGGATCACACCGGAAGGCTACTCAGCACCACACGCTTGTACAACGAAGCCGAAACGATCAGCGTGGCCAACCTCCATCCGGGCGTTTACATCGTCATCGTATTAGAAGACGGCCTGCCCGTGAAGGCAGAAAAGGTGGTGATCGTCCGGTAAGCCGTGCCTAATAGTATATAGTAGGTGTCACCGTAGTGCCTTTGGCACATTCGTACCCCCACCGCGCCAACATTGGCGCGGTGGGGCCTTTCACCATTCACCGGCCCAGGATGAAACACGCCTTCCTCTTCTTTTGCCTCATCACCGCCCTGCACGTCGGGGCACAAGGAATATTTTCCGCCTGCGGCACGGATGCCGGGCACGCCGAAATGCTGAAGTCCGACCCACTACCTCGGCCTGCTGCACACGTTTCAGGGCGGCTGCAAGAACGACGACTGCAGGACCCAGGGCGACCGGGTGTGCGACACACCGCCAGACAACTCCACCGGCCCGCTACCCTGTGGCGGAGCCTACAACTCCTGCCACACCGATACCGACGACCCCTCGCCCCAGAATCCCTTCCGCGACCCGGCCCTGGGCGGCCTCGGCGACCAGAACGACATGCACCGCAACTACATGGACTACTCGCCCTATGAGTGTTACGACCGCTTCACCGAAGGGCAAAAAGTGCGCATGCGGTTTTTCATAGAGACCCTCCGGGCACCCCTGCTGGCCTCCAAGGCCTGCCTTCCGCCCTGTCCGCAGCCGACCACGGCATTGTTCACGGTGAGCACCGAATATGCGCCCAGGTCTGGGCCGTGTCCGATTCGTCTTACGAACTCATCGTCGTAGTCGAACGCGACGGGTGCTACGGTGCCGACACGGTGCTGGTGGCCGTGGCGATACCGGTAGTGACCGAGCAGCATGCCGCGCTTTGCGCCGGGGACTCGCTGGCTTTCCTCGGCGCGATCTTGACCCAGGCGGGGCGCTACGAGTTCCCCCTCAACGGCTGCGACAGCACGCTGGCGCTGAACCTCGTCGTGGCACCGTTGCCAGAAAAAACCGCCTCGTTCGCCCTCTGCCCCGGCGACAGCGTGTACGTGGGCGACACCTGGCTGACCGGCGCGGGCGTGTACGCGGTGCGCGTTTCCGCCAACGGCGGCGGCTGCGACACGGTTTTTCGGGTGTCCATTTCGGAAACGCCCGCAGTTTTCAATTCGCAAACGATCACGATTTGCGCGGGCGATTCCGTGGCCGTGTTCGGCCAGTGGGTGGCCGCGCCCGCCGTGCTGAGCCAGACGTTCGCCAGCGCCGCGGGCTGCGACAGCGTGCAGGAAATCCGCGTGTTGGTGGCGCCGTTGCCGGAAAAAACCGTGTCGTTCGCCCTTTGCCCCGGCGACAGCGTTCGCGTGGGCGACACCTGGCTGACCGGCGCGGGAACCTACGCGGTGCGCATTTCCGCCATCGGCGGCGACTGCGACACGGTGTGCCGCGTCGCGGTCTCGGAACTGCCCGCCAATTTCCAAACGGACACGCTCACCTTGTGCCCGGGCGACTCGGTGTGGATCAACAACCAGTGGGTCGGCGAGGCGAGCGAACTGACCCTGACCCTAGTCGGGGCCAACGGCTGCGACTCCATGCACACGCTGTCCATCCAAGTGCCCGGGGCACCGCCGCCGCCCGCCCTCGGCGACACGACCCTCCGCCGAGGGCAAAACCTGACGCTCGATCTGGCGCTCGACCCGGCGGAATGGTCGGTGCAGTGGTTTCCGTCCGCCATTTTCTCCTGCGACACCTGCCCGCGCACCGTCGTCCGGCCCGTGGCTGCCGCGACGGCGGTGGAGGTGGTGTACACCAACCGCGCGGGCTGCGCCTTTTCGCACCGGTTTCTGATCGTTTTGAAAAAAATGCCCGACCTGTACGTGCCCAACATTTTTTCACCCAACGACGACGGCAGCAACGACCACTGGACGGTCATTGCTCCGCCGGAGATCGGCACGCTTGAGGAGGTTTCGGTGTGGAGCCGCTGGGGCGAGCTGCTGGCGTTGTGGCACGGCGTGGCGCGCGTGGACTGGGACGGCACGTTTCGGGGCGCGCCCCTCGACGCGGGGGTGTTTGTTTATTCCATTCGGTATCGGGACGTGGACGGAGAAATGCAGGAGCAAAAGGGCGATGTGACGCTGGTGCGGTGAACGCAGCACTAGCAGAAAATCCCCACCGAAAGTGCCACTGGATGGGAAGGAAGTGCTTCGAGGCCTGCAAAAACGGGGCGTAAAACGCTTAGGATTGGTAGTTGCAGACGGCTTGAGTGGTCTGGAAACTGCCGCGGCGCGCGCCTTTCCGGGGGTGTTGAAATGTGGAAAAAATCATCCCGGAAAAGTCATGCCATTGTAGCGGTTATTTTTGCGCGAGTCCTTAGACAAGCCTGCCCACGATATTTTCCAGCAGTTCCTGCTTGCCGCTTCGTTGCTCCGGTTCGCCGGCCTGTTCGGACAAACGGAACAAATCCGCAAGGGAGAGTCTGCCCGACTCGAACCCCCGGCCGTTGCCATTGTCGAACGAAGCATACCGGTCGGCTCGGATTTTTCGGTAATCGGACTGGGTCAGCACGGCATCGGCGGCCAGCATTGCCCGCGCAAATGCATCAATCCCACCGATATGGGCGTGAAAAATATCCTCAGGATCGGTTGAGTTTCGGCGCAGTTTCGCATCAAAGTTCACTCCCCCGCCTCGCAGGCCACCAGATTCGAGAATGACCAGCATGGCCTCGGTCAGTTCGAGCACGTTGTTCGGAAACTGGTCAGTGTCCCAGCCGTTTTGGTAATCGCCCCGGTTGGCATCAATGCTGCCGAGCATGCCAGCGTTGGCCGCAACCTGGAGCTCGTGCGGGAAACTGTGTAAGGCAAGTGTCGCGTGGTTTACCTCCACGTTCAATTTGAAATCGTGCATCAGGCCGTACTCACGCAAAAAGCCGATCGTAGTGGCGGCATCGAAATCGTACTGGTGCTTACTCGGCTCCATTGGCTTGGGTTCGATGAAGAAATTTCCCGTAAACCCCTGTGAGCGAGCGTAGTCCTTCGCCATTTCGAGGAAACGGGCCAAGTGGTCGAGTTCGCGTTTCATGTCGGTGTTCAGCAGCGAGAGGTATCCCTCGCGACCACCCCAAAAAACATAGTTTTCGCCGCCGAGCGCTAAGGTGAGGTCGAGCGCCATTTTTACCTGAGCACCCGCTCGGGCTACCACAGCAAAGTCGGGATTGGTGGCCGCCCCGTTCATGTACCTCGGGTGGCTGAACAGGTTGGCGGTTCCCCACAAAACGCGCACGCCCGATTCGGTCATTTTTTCCTTGGCGTACGCGCCGATAGCGTGCAGGCGCTGCTCCGTTTGCGCCAGCGAGTCGGCCTCAGCAACAAGATCGTAATCGTGAAAACAAAAGTACGGCAGGCCCAATTTGGTGATCAGTTCGAAGGCCGCGTCCATCTTGTCGCGCGCCTGTTGCATCGGATCGGCGGCCCGCATCCACGGGAGTTGCCTCGTGGGCGCACCGAACGGATCGCCGCCCGTGCCGCACAAGGAGTGCCAGTAGGCCACGGCAAACCTGAAGTGCTCGCGCATACGCTTGCCCGCGACCACCCGGTTTTCATCGTAGAAGCGGTAGGCCAACGGGTTGTCCGTTTGCGGGCCTTCGTATCGGATTTGGGAAATACCCGGGAAATAGGTCATGATGAGCGCGAAATCGTGAGAAATTGGGTCAAGGGTTCAGCAGGTCGGACACCCGCACCTCGAATCCCGGCAAGACATCTGATGAAACAAGATCGTTCTTTTTGAAAACGCCAGCAGTCACAAGTTCGCCGCTCCTGTTTTGGTAAACGGTCACGGTAGCCTTTTCTAAATTAATCAACCAGTATTCCCGGACCCCGTGCGATTCGTAGATTTCCTTTTTGTAGCGCTGCTCCTTGGGTTTGTTGCTGTCGGAGAGCACTTCCACCACCAAGTCGGGTGCGCCCTCGATTTTTTTGTCGCCGATGATGTGCAAACCTTCAGCGGGGATGAACAGGATGTCGGGTTGGAGCGTGTCGTGCGGTGTGAAAACGACATCAAGCGGCGCAGAAAACACTTTTCCCAATTTTCTGGAAGAAGCAAAAAGGCGCATTCGGGCGCACAGTTCGGTCACCGCATCTTGGTGATCGGGGGTTGGAGTGGCCATAAAAATAAGGTATCCGTCAAGCAATTCGAAGTCGCCGCTGTCGGGCGGGGTCAATGCCACATAGTCGTCGTAGGTGAGCGTCCCGGTTTCGGGAAGCGACGCTGCGATATTTTCAGAAGTGGGCATTGTCGTAAATTTTTTTTCAAAAGTAGGGCGGCGCTGCGCAAACTGCCAAGCAGTCATTTGAGAATAAATAAATTCCTACCGCTGTCCTTCACGATTTTGTTTCGTGCCTGCCCGATCTTTTTACTGACCAACAGGAGTTTCTGTTGTGCGGCTTCATCGCCATTTTGCATGGCTGTCTTGAGTCGAGCTTTGTTGGTTTCCATTAGTTTGTTGAGTTTTTTAATCTTGAAAAGGCTCAAGGCTTTTTGTGCATCGGTATCAAAGTTCAGTTCGGGCATTTTTTGGTTTTGCAGGGGCAGGTTTCGCATCGCCTCCCAGTTGGGCGAGTACTCCCATGGCGAGGTGAGCAGGTCAATGGCCAGGTTGCGTACCTCTGCCTGCTCATGGGCCATGAAGTAAGCTTGGCCCACCGGCTGCTCCTGTACCAACAGGGCGTGGCATTCGCGTGCAATGCGTCCGTACAATGGGTTGTCGAAATCGGCCAGCGACTCTTCGATGTCGGCCAGCACCAATTCGGCCACGGTGATTTTTTCGTCGGGCAGCACTTGGTCGCCAAACTGCACCAAAAGCCGGATGATGTCGCGCTCCTGAAACTCGTCGCTGCGCTGTTGCACCGGCTTTTCCTGTGTGGAGCCGCCCGGTTCCCAATCCCCAACCGGCTCATCCGGCGGCGGCGCATCGGCCCACGAATCGCTGGCGGCACCGGGCTGTCGAGCATCTCGGTCGGCTTTTTTTCGCACAGATGTCCCGATCAGTTTGTTCGTTTCCTCGTGCAAAACCTGCTCCGAAACCTCCAGCAGCGCAGCGCATTCACGCAAGTACGTTCCGCGTTTGATCGGGTCCGGTATCTTGGCTATGCTGCCCATGATGTCCTTGATCAGCCCGGCCCGGCGAATCGGGTCGCCCCGGGTTTCTTCAATCAACAGATTGGTTTTGAACAGAATAAAATCCTTGGCCTCCCGCTGGATGTACGCTTCAAATGCCTCGTTGCCGATTTTTTGAACATAGCTGTCCGGGTCTTCCCCTTCGGGCAGGAGCACGATTTTTACGTTCAGGTCCTGCTCCAAAGCCAGGTCAAGGCCGCGCAACGCCGCCTTTATGCCTGCCGGGTCGCCGTCGTACAGGATTTTCAGGTTGGCTGTGTTGCGTTTAATGAGTTGTAACTGCCCTTCCGTCAGCGAGGTGCCGCTGCTGGCTACTACGTTTTCGATGCCCGCCTGATACAGCGAAATCACGTCCATGTAGCCCTCCACAAGGATGCACTCGTCCTGTTTTCGGATGGCTTTTTTGGCCTGGTGCGCCCCGTAGAGCGTTTTGTTTTTGATGTAAATCTCGGTTTCCGGGCTGTTGACGTACTTCGGGATAGTTTTGTCTGCCGACATGGTACGCCCGGCGAAGGCAGCCACCTTGCCCGACAGGTTGTGGATAGCGAACATGACGCGGCCTCGGAAAAAATCCCGTGTGCCATCCTGACTGCACAAGCCGGTTTTTTTCAACAGTTCCACGTTATGTCCGACGGCCCTGGCTCGTTGCAGGAGCAGGTCCCGCTGGTCGGGTGCGTAGCCGAGGCCGAAAGTGCGGATGGTGTCCTCGCGCAAGCCACGTTTTTTGAAATACGAAAGCGCCACGGACTTGCCCTCGTCGGTGTCAAGCAGTTGTTCCTGAAAATGTTGAAGGGCAAAATCGTTGACGATGTACAGCGATTCGGCGAGCTGCTGCTCGGCCATTTGCTCTGGTGTTCGCTCGATTTCCTCTACTTCAATTCGATACTTCCGGGCCAGCCAACGCAGCGCATCCGGGTAGGTGAAGCCTTCTAGTTCCATGAGGAACGTGACTGCATCGCCGCCCTTGCCACAACCGAAGCACTTGAAAATGTTCCGCGCTGGATTGACATTGAACGACGGCGTTTTCTCATGGTGAAACGGGCATAACCCAATCATATTCACCCCGCGCCGGCGCAGGGTCACGAAGTCCTCAATCACTTCTTCGACGCGAACTGTGTCGAGTATGTCCCGAACTGTTTTGGGCGGAATCATGGGACAAATGTAGTCAAAAGCGGATCAGCCTTCGAAGAACAATGAGATGGTAAACGTGCGCGAAAGCACTTTTTCCAAGATCGAGCTCTGCTCCAGCCCTTCGTTGTAGATCAGGATGTTGTTCAGGCCCTGCGACACTTTGAACTCCGGCGAAAAGATGAAATACGGGAAAAAGAACTGGATGCCTCCACCGTACTCGAACTGGAAATCGGTGGGCGAAATCTTGATCAAACCGGATGCCTGGCGGGAACGGGAATCACTGGCCACATCGAAAACGTACTTCACCCCGGCGATCAGGAAAAGCCGGAAGTCATGATACGCCACCGATTTGTAGCGCACTTGAAACGGCAGCTCCACAAAAACCGACTCAATCTTACGAGTCAAGGAAAGGGATTTTTCGCCCGGCGGCACATATTGGATATTGCGTTCCGCAAACGACAGCGTTGGCAGGAACCGAACATCGAAATACTCGCCGATCTTGAGATTTGACACGATGCCGAGGTTGAAACCCGGACCTGTCACGGACTGGGCGAGGCTGAAGGAATCGTTTCGGATAAATTCCTGTGAATGGTAAATTTTGAAGTCGCTTTGGTTCAACCCGAGGCTGATGCCGAAATAGTACGGTTTGGCCTGGAAGTCCTTGTAATTGAAGTTGTGCCCTTGGGCACGTTGTGCCACGGCAGCGGCAGTACCTAACAGGGCCGTGAAAACAAAAAGAAAGAGTGTTACTGTGCTTTTTCGGCGGTG
>JBEBHD010000303.1:0-5652 GCA_040080915.1 Saprospiraceae bacterium | reverse complement strand
GTTGCCCACAGCGAGTTCCAGGGTGTAGTTCCCTGCTTTGGGAAATGCGACCTCGAAAATTGTGGCGTTTGCCGGATCGGGCTGGAACACGACCGGTTCCGCCCCGGTCAGTTTTTTCCAGACAAAGGTTAGCGTATCCTGTTGCGGGTCGCCGAGGCCGGTGTCCAAGACCCGAATGCTCAACGTCCGCTTCTTCGGGTTCGGTGGCTCCGCGCCCAGCACATCAATTTCAACGGAGGCTGGCTGGTTTACGACCACCGTGACAGTGTCCTTGGCCGTGTCGAAACCGTTGTCGGCACTCAGTTCGAAGGTGTACATACCAGGCTGGTGGGGCAGCACAACCGCAGTTTCCAAACTTTTCGCGTTGACGAAAACGGCATTGCCCGGGCCGGTCAGTTGCTTCCACTGAATAGCCACCGCGCTTTGCGGCGTTTCGTCGCCGAAGCCTTTGTCAGACACCACACCTTTTAGTTGAATGGTAATTTCGTTGCCCTCGGCAGTAGTTTTTTGCAGCGGGCCAGCATCGGCTACCGGTGGCGTGTTGACGACAACGGTCACGCTGTCAGCCGATTTGGCAGCACCGTCGTCGGCCTCTACTTGCAAGATGTACTTGCCCTTTTGAGTGAACAGCGCCTGCACATAATCCGTGTTGTCGGGCTTGATGAGCATGTTGGATGGGCCACTTTTTTTCGTCCACTTCAGCGCCGTCACGCCGGGTGGGTTGGGCAGCCCGTCGTCGCTGACGGTGGCATCGAGCCAAACGGTCACGTTCGCCTGCCCAGGCTTGAGCAGGAGCGGTGCAGGCGCAGGACTGGCACTGACCTGGGGTGCCCGGTTGATGATCACCGGTACCTGCCCGGTGGCCGCGAGCGCCAACAAGTCGGGGTTTTGGGCCGTAAGCTGCAAAACGTAAACACCACCCACATCAAACGAGGCTGTGGTTTGCGCTTTGTTCGCGTCTGCAAAGGTCGCGTTACCGGGGCCGCTGATTTTTTCCCAGCGAAAATTCAGCGCGTCGGCCGGGTTGCCAAGGCCGGTGTCGGGCACCTGGCCGCTCAAGGAGACCAGGTTTGTCGGAAGGGTCACGACGGAAGGCTGCGGTACGCTCAGGACCGGCATTTGATTGACGGCAACTTGTACCGGAATGATCGTGCCCAGTGCGCCGTTGTGTGCCTCAAATTGGAGGAGGAATAAACCGCGCGCCGAAAAGACGGCTTTCGCCTGCAGGGTATCCGCGCCCATGAGTTGCATGGCTTGGGGGCCGCTGGTTTGCTTCCACCGGAAAACGGTCGGGTCGTTCGCCGGTTGGTCGCCGCGACCACTGTCCAACAGTTCGGCCACTAGGCTGGACTCGGCGCTGGTGCCCGTGAGCGCCAGTTTTTGCGTGTCGTTTTTGATCCGCACCTGTGGCGGAACGTGTACCACCACCACCGTTTCGCTGCTGCTCAGCAGCTCGCCGTCCTGTGCGGTCAGGCGGAAAACGTACCGGCCTTTTTGGGTGACCTCCACAGTGGTTTGCGCGGCATTTTCGTTCTGGATGGTCACGCCGTTTGTTGGGCCACCGATTTGTTTCCAAAAAATGGTGCCTCCGCTGGTCGGCCGGTCGTGGGTGACGCGCCCGTCCAGCGGGAAGGATTTTTTCTGAACACCGGTTTTTGACCAGTCGAACTCGGTCCAGTTGACTACCGCGTCGGCACCGGCAGATACGGTGGGCGGCAGGTTGAGGTTGGCTCCGAAGTTGAAATTTTGTCGGATTTCGGCGAGGCTCAGGGCGCGGTTGTACAGGGCCACGAGGTGCAGTTCGCCCAGCCAAGCGCGGTCGGGGCTGCTGGGGTCGGTTTCGTTGCCGAGGCTAAGGCGGAAATTGGCGGCCCAGTTGGAGCAGTTGCCGTCCACGTGTCGGTTGGCAACCTCCGCACCGTTCACGTACAGGCGCATGTGCCCGTCCGCGCCACGGGCACACACGAGGTGGGTCAGTTTTCCGGCTTCGGCCACGCCGCCAGCCAGCGCCTTGTTGCTGGCATTATCGTTGGTGGTGGTGGTGCGGAGGTGGAAATGGAAAGTACCGCCGTGCTGGGCCAACGTGACATTCCGCGCCTCCGGGCCAGGAGAAATGGTCAGTATCCGTGCCAACCCGGGGACATTGACGGCTGCAGGCCTGATCCATGCTTCCACGGTGATTTCGTTGGTGGCCTGAACGGCGGCAGCGAGACGGCTGGCCGGGCCGGAGGTCGTGAGCACCGTCGGTTCGGTCAGTTTCAGACAGCCGTTTTCCCAAGCGACTTTTTTCGGGTCCGGGATAGCGGCGTGCAGGGTTTCGCCCGTGCCGGATACGTCGTTGATGGTTTGGCCGGAATTTTCTTCAAATGTGTAGAGCGCCTGAATGCCACGGTTGATACGGGCGGCGACGCTGACCATGACCTCCGCACTCGTATCGAACGTGCCGTTACTGACCTGCAGTTGGAGCAGGTAGTTGCCCGGCTTTTCAAACGTGGCCTTGGTTTGCAACGCGTTTTTATCCTCGAAAACGACGGCACCAAGCCCGCCAGATTTGAGCCACTGCATGGTCATGGTTCCAGTGGCCGGGTCGCCAAGGCCGTTGTCGAGGATTTGCCCGTCGAGCAGAACTTCGAGCGCGGTGGTTTCAATGTTCACGCCGGCGCTGATGACCGGGCGTTCGTTCACGATCACCGTGAGTGCGTCGGCGGCTTCGAGCATGCCGTCGTTGGCGCTGAGCGCCAGCTCGTACCGACCGCGTTTGGTGAACACCGCTTTTGTAGCACTCGCGTGGATATCATTGAACGTCGCGCCTTCCGGGCCGGACGATTTTTGCCAGGTGACAAAAATCGCTTCGGCTTTTTCCAGGCGGTCGTCAATGACGGCAGCCTCGAGGTCGGCAGCCACGGAAGCGCCGTCCAAGCCGATGGTTTGATCCGACCCGGCATTCACGATCGGCGGCTGGTTAGGTGCCAGTTCGGACAGGGTAGTATCGCCAAACTGTTCACCGTTGTCTCCTCCCTCGCCGGTGATGCCGAAGTACATGTTCAGGTACTGAATCACTTCCGCCGTGTGCGGCTGTAGTTCGGGCAGATTTTGCCGGATAGTGTCGCGCACGGCATCGGCGAATTCGGGGAAACTGCCCAATTTGCTGCTGACATAGGGTTCCAACTGTTTGATCAGTTCGTAGTTGCTCTCGATGTCAAGCGTTTGCAGGGCTTTTTCCAACGACGGCGGCGCGGACTGGTCGAGCGGCGGCAGCACGCGGCTGACGTAAGTGACCCGGTGCATGATGCGCCAACAGGGCGGCTTTTTACCCTCCTGACGGGCTTCGCGCAAAGCCTTGGCCGCCGGGTTGTCGCTCTGCTCGATCCAGATCGGGTCCAAGACCTGGTTGAAAAACAGGTCGAAGTGCTCGGAATTTTCTTCCAAAAAGAAGGACATGAAGCGGTAAGCATCCACTTTGTAAGGGTGCTTGACCGGCTTGGGGCGTTTGGGGTCGCTCTTGTCGAGCAGCACGACTTTGGGGCGGTCCACCTCGCGCTGGTAAATGTCGCGTTCCACTTTTTCCACTGAAACAGCGAGTTGGAAAGCCGTTTTGGATTCTTTCGACTTGGTCACCTCCAACTTGTGGCGCAGAACGGCCATCGCGTTCAACTCGAACTGGGCCGCCACTTTGAATATGGCAAAACCAACCTGGAGGTCAAGCCCCAGGGCACCCCGGAACTCGAAATTGCTACCCGATGTCTCGCTGTGAACCTGCATCATTTGCTGGCTTTCAGCAAACAACCCGCCGTCTGCTGTCCAAACGTAGGTGTTCACGAGGTTGCGGCGGGTTTTGGCCCGCAGGTCATCGTGATCGGTCAGCGTCAGCGCACTGACGGGCAGCGGGATCGGGATGAGCCCTTTTGCCGCCGCCGCAAACTGGTTGTAGTAGGTTTCCAACTCCTTCTCTTCCTTCTGGATACGGTTTTTCAACGCGTAGGCTTCCACGGGTTTGAAGTAACTCACATCGTTGCTGTACGTCAGGGCGTTGGGGTAGTCCACGTCGGCCACAGGGCCGATCTTCCCGTCGAGCACGCCTTGCTTCACATAGCGCGGGTTCATGGGAAAATGGATGATGTTCCAGTCTTTCGGAATGTCGGGGTTGGGGCGCAAGGAGAAGGAAATCAGGGCATTGTTGTGCTTTAGCCGCAGGGCGAACACGTCGGCGGTTTCGGACTGCACGAGCGCGAGGCCGAGGTTGTCGGGCACAAAGCGCCGGCCAAACGGCTCTGTCTCGTTTTCCTCTGGGGTGGTGTAGCGGCCGCGCAGTTCGAGGCTGGTGGATTTGGCCGTTTCCCGGCTGACACCGGTGTTGGCCTGGTCCGTCCAGCCCCACATGGACTCGAACTTGGCCCGCAAGCCTACCATCACTTGGGATTCCTCGATCGAGGAGAGCGATGCAGCGGCCAGGGCCACACCTGCATCGGTTTTGGATTTAAAACCAAATTTGAGCGCAGCCTCCACTTCCAACCCGATGCCTCCTTCCTTCGCTGCGGAATAGGTGTAGGAGGTCTCATCGGCACGCACAAACTGGATGGTGCTGGTCTCGTTGTAGTCGTCCAGGTCGCCTATCATTTCCACACTCGGCATAGTGAGATTTTCGCTGGGCACCGGCGGCGCACCTTCGATAAACCCGATCAGTTGCGGGGCAAACTGCACCTGTCCGATCCATTCCACAGCGAGGTCGCCCACTTTGTAGCCGGTGAGCAAGTGCAGGGCCTTGTTCTGCACAAATCCGTAACAGCGTTTGAACACGCCAATGGTGTTGCCTCGGCTGTCGGTTTGCATGTCACCGTACTCCTGCACGGCGGGCGTGCTGCCAATAAATCCGCTGAACGGCGTGCGTATGCCCGCGAGGGCACTGCGCACGATGGGCGCGTCGTCGCCAATGGGTGCCGTGGACAGCACGAACGCTGCGCTGCCCTGCGGCTGGAGGTGGTTGCCGTGCAACCCGTTGTCACTCAGTTTGGTTTGTGTTTCCGCATCGAAGGTGTAGTAGGCCATCAGGTCGTTCAATTCGCCGTTGAGGCGGCGGAACAGGTTGTCCTCAATCTGCTCGCGGGTGCGGGCAGTTTTCCAGATGCGCACGTCTTCCAACTCGCCGCAGAAAAACTCCTTCGGTGTGGCATTGGCGAGTACGCCGAGTGCAAACTGGTTGGTCGGTTTGGAAAAATTGCTGGCAACGGCGTTTTCCGTCGGCAAGGTACCGCGGTCGTTGAGGAACAGGGTGATGCCCGTGCGCTGTGGATCGGACTCCTGTACCCACTTGATGTTGCCGTTGAGCGAAGCGTGGTTTTGGCCGTTGGAGTCGTTGGTGCGCAGGCCTTCGCGCTCCTCGAAGCGCCACCAGGAAACAAGGCCGCTTTCGCCGCCGTTGACCTCACGGCCCAAGTCGGCGGGTTCCAACCCGATATTCCAGATACGCACTTCGCTCATGATGCCTTTGAAAAAACCCATGATATCGCGCCCGATCCAGGTGGAGCCGTTGCTCCGCCCGACTTCCGGGGCCTGGGTGCCGGCGAGCCGGACGATGATGGCGCTCGGGTTGGGTTTCGACAATTCTTCCACGGCGGCTTTGGTCAGGTCGTCGGCAGCGTAAATGAAATACTC
>JBEBHD010000067.1:0-20502 GCA_040080915.1 Saprospiraceae bacterium | reverse complement strand
GTGCGTTAAATCAAACCCAACTGGCGCATCAGCGACCCGGAGTCTTGGTAGTTTCGGATGGATTTGACCTTGCCATTTTCCCATGTTTGCACTTCGCAAACAGTGAAATTCACGATTTTTCCGGTGGGCGGCACGACACCGGCTGGTGTATGCAAATCGCCCGTGTGCTTGCCCGTTGCCGTGAACTCGACGGCCACTTCGGAGCCATTTTCCACTATGTTTTTGTGGGTTATTTGCAGGTCGGGGAAAGCGCCCTTGAACCCTTGCATAAACTGGATCGCTCCTTCCCTGCCTTCGAATGTAGCGCCAAGAGCGAATGCTTCGACCCGGATATCGTCGGCCATCATGGAAAGCGTTTTTTCAAAATTGTTGGCTGAAAAATAGCCGTGGAGTTCGGCCACTAACTGCTTGATTGAATTTGTCATAACGTATTTGTTTACAGGTGATAAAAGTATGTTGAGTGCTTGATAGGGTTGGCTGAACAGCGCCGCCGGGCGGCTTGCGCTTTTCCCGGCGGCTTCACCGTTCTAAAATTATTGCTTTCCGGAAATCAGGCGAATACAGGCCGTGGCGGTGGCGGTATGTTATTGCGTTCGCCCTCCGTGCCGGCGCGGCGGCGGAGCAGTTCAAGGTTGAGGCTGTGCTCGCCCTGGCGCATGGCCCAGTGGTGGTTGGCCGAAAAGATCGGGCGGAGCAGCCAGGTCAGGCGTTTGAGCAGGGGTTTTTCGGCGGATATTTTCCAGTCGTAGGTGATGTCGCAATATCCGTCGCCAGCATCCCGGAACGTCCAGATGCCCCGGCCCTCGAAATCGCCCCATGCCTCAAGGGAAAAGCCCGTGGGAAAGGCGGTCTCGGTGACCCTGAACTGCCAGCGCAGGGTGTACGGGAGCCAGCCCTTGGTGAGCAGGGCCACTTCCTTGCCCACTCCACCCGGCTGGCCAGGTTTGGTGACGCGCACGTCAAGGTAAACACTGGGCCACCACTCGGTGAGGGTGTCCACGTCTTCGAGCAGGTGGTACACGTCTTCGCAGGTGGCTTTTACGCGCCAATGGGTGATGAAATGGTAGGTGCTCATTAGTCAGTCAACGTCGTTTTTGGTACCAAATACGAGCGAGGCTGAAGAGCGGATCACAGGAGGGAAAAAAATTTTTTAGGGGGGGGCGGATTTTTCACGGTTCGCGCCAAACGACCGCCCCCGCACGGTCGAGGTATTGCCATTTGCCGCCCAGCACCGTGCGGGCCAGGCCGTTGCGGAACGGAGCGGCGGCATCAAAAGTGGGTGGAATGGCAAACTTGCCGTCGGTATCAATATAACCCCATCGTCCGTTGTTACGCACCTGAGCGAGGCCGTCGGAGAACACACCCGCGTCTTCAAATTTGGGCATGATGACGAGTTTGCCTGACTTGTCAATGTACCCGTAGGCACCGTTGATTTCCACTAATGCGAGACCTTCGCCGAAATCGCCCGCCAGGTCGAACATGGGTTCCACGGCTATTTCCCCTTCCTGGTTTACGAAACCATATTTTCCGTCGCGAAAGGCCAGGGCCATGCCGTCGAAAAACTCGCCGTGCGCGTGGCCGCGCACAAACTCGAACTGTGGCTGCACGCGCACCCGTCCTTCTCGGTCGGTGAGGCCCCAGCGTCCGCCGTGTACCACCACGGCCACAGGCCCTTCGAAGGGGTGGCACGCATCCCAGGCCGGGGTTATGGCAAACTGCCCGTCGGTGCCGATGAAGCCGCACAGCCCGTCGTGGTTGCCGGCGGGTGCCAGTCCGTCGCGGAACGCGCCGCCCGAAGCGAATACGGGTTTCAGCGCAAAACTACCTGCGGGGTTGAGGTAGCCGGTTTTGCCGTTGAATTGCACGGCGGCCATGTTTTCGGAAAAATCGCCTGCCGCATCGAAGCGGGCCGGGATCACCTCGTCTCCGCGTTCGTCCATGAATCCCCAGCAGCGCACCACTTGTACGCGGGCAAGTCCCTGCTCGAACGGCCCGACGGTTCGGTAAATCCGCTTGAGCAGCAGCCGTCCGAGCGTGTCCATGGGCACCCACTGGTCGTTCAGCCGCACCCGTGCGAAGCCGTTGTGATAATCGCCAGCCTCCAAGTACTGCGGCTCCACGACCACTTCGCCGGAAGGGGACATGAAGCCGAAGAAGCCACGTTGGCGGATTTTGAATAGCGGTGGGTGCATAGGGTCTTGTTCACCCATTCGACTGTATTTCACCCTTGATATCGAGAACAGGCATAGGCGTTTTTGATTTGCCCGCAAAAGTAGCACTTACGCCCGACACCCTCAACTGTTGCAATCATGCAATCTTATTATTTTGGCTTATCGGGTTCCAGCAGATTAATTTTCATGCTTCTACGGGGGGGGTGGCAAAAATTCTTTGCTACGCACTCGTTGCGCCAAATCGTCCAAGGGCCATTCGAGCAGTTCCAGAAACGAAATGCCGTAGTACCCGGCGATTTGTTGCAGCCGCGCTAATCGTGGTGGGTTGGGGCTGCATTCCATTTTCTGGTAAGCGGGCTGAGAGATGCCAAGGTGGCTGGCAACATCGGCTTGGGGGATACCAAAGTGATTTCGCAGGCAGCGTAGATTCTGGCTGAAATCGGCAAAGGGAGGTTTGTCCATACATTGAAGCATTATGGATGAAAATTTGACAGAGTGGGCAACTTTGGCTGTGTCAAATTTAAGCCAACAATTTCCTATACTGCAATACCTGCTGAAAGAATATAACCAAAAGTTATAAAATATTTGCCTGCCAATATTGGGCAAAGCGGGCGCAATGTCCTGTTTTTCAGAAAATAAGGCTGGGGCAGAGGCGGGTTTCGAAATTTGTTTTTGCAGAATATAACTTTTGGTTGTTGGAGCGGAATCCCGGCGGTACGACCTTTGAAGAACTGTTTTGGCTTTCCGGCTCAAGTTGTGTTTCCAACTCCGAGCGGAGCATGCACGCTCGGCAGCCAACTGCCAATCACCAACAGCCAACAAAAAAAAAGAGGCAGCAGCGGCAACTGCTACCTCCCGACCTGCCCAGAAAGCCTCCCGGTAGCACCGAAATGGCCGGGTAAAACAATCAGAGTAGGGATCAATAAAATCGTCACGAAGGTATGAAACACTTACTGTTTGTCTTAACCATCCATTTTTTCTCCGGCTGGGCTTCGGCTCAGTCAGACCCGTTGCCTGCCCAATGCGATGGCGTAGGCTCGACCGAAGAAACATCCATGTTCGCCCAAAACTGCGCTAAAACAAGTACGCTTTGGTCGTCCAATGCCCGCCATGTGCCAAATCCTACTGCCCGAAGCATTCAGGTGCGGGCCAATTTTATCATCCTCCAAAAAATAGATGGCACTGGAAATTTTCAGGACATCCCTGAGCACAGGGCTTTCTTGAACGACTGGTTCAACCGATGCAATGAACGGCTCGGCAACCTGTGGGGCGCTTCGAACTGCTCTCCATTGGTGAGCGATGTAAAAGTGCAAATTGTCCCAAACTGGATATTTCTGCCGGATCCTAACCCAACAGAGTTCAACTGGAACAATGACAGCGAACCAGATCCATATAAATGCCCCGACTCCAATTGGTGGCTTAACGGGCTTGATGGAACGATCAATACCAACAGTTCTATTCCACGAGGCATAAATGTTTATCTGACCATAGATGGCTCGATCTACAACCAATTGGTGGTTCTCGGTACTATAGATGACCCGGAGGCGGCGGGGATGCCCTACTGGTGGTGTTCTGAGCACCCGTCTAATACCAACCTCACAAAGCCATCCCGCATTAGCGTGCCAAATCTGTTTTTGAAGTACTGGTGGTTTCAGAACCATCCGAACCATCCCAAAATCAATCAACCATTTTCAGTATCAAGGGAATGGCTGGTTTCTGAAGGCGTGATACTGGCACACGAGTTTGGCCATTCTTTCATTGACTGCTATGTACACAAGCCCGGCTGTTCCAACCACCTCATGGCGCAGTCGGGAGGCGATTACAACACCATGCTGGAAGACGATGCGGGCTGTATCCACAGGAACCTGGCCATATCCAATCTTCGGCAGTTTGTTGATTGTAGCGCAACGTACAACCCGCCCGGCAATCAACAGTCCTCAAGTACTTACGACCGCATTGTCACGACCAATGAACTGTGGGACATTGACATGCGCTTATATTCAAATGTTACAGTCAAAACTGGCGCTACCCTTACTGTCAGTTGCAAACTACAGATGCCGCACGGCGGGTTGATAAAAGTGGAGCGCGGTGCCAAACTGATTGTTGATGGTGGCACAATTACTCGGGCCAATACCTGCTCTCCCTCGCAGTATTGGTCTGCCATTGCGGTCGCGGGCAATAACGCCAAAATCCAGCCTGTTCCAACTGCCACCTTGGCGGCCGATGACGCAGGCGTGGTGATTTTAAAAAATCAGGGCATGTTGGAAGGCTCCGTTGTGGGTGTAACCACGCAACGCATTCCGGCCGTTCACGAGCCGCAGTACTGGGGCGGTGTGGTGGATGTCAACGATTTTACCTTCCGTGACTGCCGGAAGGGCGTGGAATTTCTGCAGTACCAGTTCCCCAACCGCAGCAAGTTTCTCAAGGCCAAATTTGTTCGGAGCGCGATTGGAACCTCCTACGCCGGGGTCTCAATTTGGGATACCGACGGTATCTTGTTCGAGGAATGCAACTTTGCCAACATGGCTCAAAATGGTATCATCACTTGGGATGCCGTTTTCAACGTCAAACAAAAAAACAAGTTCAGCGGCTCCCAGATTGCCATATCGGCAGGCGCTTCGGCTCCCTTGTCCGGGCAAATACAGGTCGGGGTGCTCGGGCTTCAAGCCGATAACCGGAACAAATTTGTGGACAACGTGGTGGGCATCAAAGCTACAGCAAATTCGAAGGTAGAGGTCTTTAGTAATGACTTTGACAACTCCAACTTCGACGTGGCCATAAAGGAAACCACACAAAGCGCGCTCACCGACAACTCCTTCAAAAATTCCGCTGCCGGCAACCAGTTTGAAGACACTGGCGACAACAGCAACCAGACGCTTTGCAATACCTACACGGGCAATACGGTAGGCACCAACATCGTGGGCGGCAATCCGGGGTTTTTGTTTCGCCAGGAAAGTTTTGCCACCTTGTCGTACGATCTGTTTCTGGAAGGGGAGCTGGGCAATGCTGGAGAGATACAGATGTTACAGGGCATAACCGGAGGTGCTCGCTGGAACTATTTCTCTGCCGGCAAACCCGAGAACATCAAGACCAGCACGGTACAGCCTTACAACCATACTGTCCCGTTTTTTTATTACCACCCCGACCCGGCCATTGACACGAGGCTGAAGCCCAAATGCGCCCAGAACGAAACCTGCGTGCCCAACAGCAATTTTCACAACTTGCTTACCGAAGGCTCTGAACTGATCAACTGTATGTTCCCGGCACCTCCTCCCGGCAATCCCCCTTGCCTGGCCAGGCCTTGTTTGGATACCATTCGGCTGTTAATAGCTCAGAAAGAGGCCCAATACGCTCAAAATCCGACAGATGTACTCCGGGCAGAACTGCAGGTGCTGGTCGCGCAGCGGGAACTGGCTACTGACGAATTGCTCCGGGAGTACATCGCGGCCAGCGACTGGGCCTCTGTGGAGACCTTGCTGGGCGAAGACCTGAACCCCGCCAACCGCCGCCGCCTGATCGGTGCCAAGCTGCAGCAAGAGCAATTCGCCACCGCAAGCACCCTGTTGCAGGCTTTTCCGCAAAATACACCGAACGACCAGTACTTTGTACAGGTACAGACCGTCAACGTGGCCCGGTTGAGCGACCCCGAGTTCGTTTTGAGCAGCACGCAAGAGACTTCGCTATTGGCCGTGGCCGAGGCTGCCAGCCCGGAGGCCGGTTATGCACAGACACTGCTCGGCATCCTGACAGGCAGGGTGTTTATGCCGAATCTCCCCGATTTGGGTACGGAACGCAGCGTAGAACAAGGCAGTACTCTTGCTACTACTGGCTTGGAAATCTCGCCCAACCCCGTCAGCGACCTGCTTTTGGTGCGCATTCCCCACGCGACAGTGCCCCAAACTCTCGAGCTTTGGTCGCCAGCCACCGGTACACTGGCACAAAGCGCAGAAACAACAGGGCGGGAAGCAATCTCCCTGCCGGTACGACACCTGCCTGCTGGCTTGTATCTGCTCGTGCTGCGCGAGCAGGGTGCCGTAGTGGACCACCGAAAAGTAATCATTCAACACTAACGTTCACCCCGTTGGGCAGCGGTTTGCCGGCCGTTGCCCAACACTTTTCTTGAAACGATGCGCAACATATTAATTTGTGTAACATGGCTGGGTCTGTTTGGGCCGGACGCCCTTTCCCAACCGACCTTCCTGACCTCCTTTGATCCAAACCTGCAGGATCCCTTTCAGGCGGACAAGGGAAAGGATATTTGGAGCATCGGCAAGCATGTGTATGTGGCAAGCGGGTTTGTGCATGACAACGGTAAGCGAGAAAACCAGATTTTTATGGTAGATGCGGACACAAGGCAGATCGTCAAGGAGATCAAATACATGGGGCCGCAGGGCGACATGACCATCACCGACTACATGGTCACATCGGACCAACATATCCTGCTCGCCGGCGAGTGGCGGAACTACGCGGCCGGGGGGCGGATGTGCCTTTTTTTGACCAAACTCACGCCCGATCTGGAAACCGTTTGGATCAACTATTACCCCGATCTGAGCACGCATTACCTGTACTGCGAGGGCATCGCCGAGACCGGGGCAGGGGATTACATGCTGTGCATAGCGGACAGCCCGCCGCCCGCGCCGCACGCTACCGGAGAACTGCGGATGATAAAAACGGATACTTCGGGCACCATTTTACTGGACAAAATGCTGACGGACACCTTCACCCAGACGGCTGGCTATGGCAACATGATCCCGACCGACGACGGCCATTTTCTGGTCAGCACATTTGTCATCGGCTATTACTACCATCCGATACAAGGGACTTTTCGCTACAATACCGTCCTGCACAAAATAGATGCCGAGGCCAACCAGGTATGGACAAAAACCCTGAACTATGCTAAATTCGACAGGCAAGGGCCTGTATGTGCCCCCTTGGCCGGCGGTGGCGGAGCCGTGATGTGGCGGAAGGACACCTTTGGTGTCGTCGGCCCCGAAGTGGCCTGGGAATTTTCGCTCATGTACGGAATGGACAGCGACGGGAACATTGATTGGACGCGCGAGTGGAATACTTGGCCGTACAAAATAGTGTATCAGGTCAAACAGGCCAACAATGGCGACATACTTGGGGTCGGGTACTACAGAGACAGCGGCGGCTGGCCCAACAAGGGGAAAGGCTGGCTTTTCCGCATGACCAATGCCGGGGAGCCACTGTGGGAGCGCCATTATTCCGATTCGCTGCTCCGCCCCTGGTCGCCGCACTTGGAACTGCTCGACCTGTGCGAAATGGACGACGGGCGTATCGCCG
Source organism: Saprospiraceae bacterium (assembly GCA_040080915.1). Classification (GTDB taxonomy): domain Bacteria; phylum Bacteroidota; class Bacteroidia; order Chitinophagales; family Saprospiraceae; genus M3007. The sequence continues at coordinate 13,027 of JBEBHD010000067.1, read as the reverse complement.
CCACAGGCATTGTCGTTGACACGAACGAGGTATCTTGGAACTTAAACGTGGCGCTCCTGATCATAGACGCGAACGGCTGCATCGAACCGGGCTGTTCCGGGCCAACCCAGTATGTCACATCCACGTCGGTTCCGCTGTACAGCCTGCCCCCGCTGCCGGTCTTGCACATCAGCCCGAATCCCACGTCCGGCCCGGTTTCAATAACCCTGCCCGAAGGCCTTGTTCCCGGTAAGGAAACGTACGAACTGCTCGGCTATGCCACCGACGGGCGTTTGTTGAAACGCCTTGCCTGGCCGCCCGGCTCCCCGACCCTCCAGGTTGCCGACTGGGGACAAACCAACGGCATCGTTCGTCTCCTCCTGCTGGATCAGGGCCGCCCGGTAGCCGCCGGAAAATTTTCTGTTCACCGTTAAAACGCCCTGTCATGTTCAAAATCCAGATACTATTGACCGTAGCCGCCCTGCAATTTTATTCCCGCTCCACCGCTCAGGTGGCCGAATTTGCCCCTGTCGGCGCAAAATGGTATTACAGCGAACAGGCGTTCTTCCCGCCGCCATTCGGCGTATTCCCCCATATCGTGGAAGTGGTGGCCAAAGAAGTGTATCAGGGCAAACTGTGTAGCAAACTCATTGGAATTGGTTCGACGAGCGCCCCATCAGCAACAGTGCCCGACCCGCTATACGTATATGAACAAAACGACTCGGTCTTCTTTTACAGCCAACGATCCGGCCGTTTTGAGTTGCTGTACGATTTCAATGCCGTTGCGGGGGATACTTGGGTAATCGGCGGCCTTGGCAGGCCCAGTGGCTACGACAGCCTGACCGTACATGTGGATTCAATCGGTGTGTTGCTTGCCAATGGCAAAACATTTAAGGTGCTACATATTTCATACCCGATTCTCCCCTATGAATGGGGCTATGAGATCATAGCCGGGGTGGGCAACACATTTTTTTTAACACCCGACTGGGGGCTTTTTGAAGGCGGGCCGATGGGGCTGCGCTGTTACACGGACGCTGAAAATGAGTTGCAACTGGTACCGTACCCATGCGATACAACGATAATCATATCGCAGGTGCAGGATTTCAACACCGATTCGGGTATCAGCATCAATCCCAACCCCTTCAACGACCGCCTCACCATAGCCCTCAGCACCAACCTGCGCAGCCCGGCGCTTCGGCTATTCGACGCGGCAGGGCGGTTGGTGCTGGAGCAGCGGCTCGTGCCGGGTGTGAACGAAATCGAGACAGGTGCTTTGCCGCAAGGGCTGTACATTTGGGAGGTGCTGGCCCGCGGGGAGCGGGTGAAGGCGGGAAAGATCGCAAAACATGAACGGTGAAAACCGAGCGCGCCCGCATCAACTTCCACCACACATGAAACACTTTGCCGCCATTTTGCTCTTGTGGGCACTCATGCCCTGCCTCTCGCTTGCCCAAGTGCCGGACTCTTCCTTTGGGGAGCCTACTTCTTATATAGGCCTCCCCGATGTTTTTGTGCCCGCCATTACCGGCTGTGAATTCAACGGCAGGGAGGACCGCTGCTTCGCGGCCCTGTTCCCGCAGAGCGGAAAAATCATTCTGGCGGGCTACACCGAAGGGCCGGACGGCACCGACCTCGCCCTTGTCCGGCTGTTGTCCGACGGTCGGTTCGACACCCTTGCCGGCCCGGAGGGGCAAATGCGGATTGACCTCGGCTATCCGAACGACAGTTGCCTTGCCGCCGTGCTGTACGGCACCTCCGGCCTGATCGCCGTCGGCGGCTGCGCCCGCCCGCCGGGCCAGGACGGCCTCGTGCTGCTCGTGGCCCGCGTGGACAGCGACGGGCGACCGGACACTACCTTTGGCAACAACGGCCACGTGCTCGTTGACCTGCCGACAAAAAACGAGATGGTCACCAAGATGGTGGCCCTGCCCGACGGCAGGTTGCTCCTGGCCGGAAATGCGTTTTTTGGCAACGAATACTGGTATCCCGATTCCACAGCTGCGTTCGTGGGTCGGCTGCTGCCCGATGGGCGCGTAGACAGCAGCTTCGGAACCAACGGTTTTTTGTACCAGCGCTACGAGTATCGCTGCAAGGCCTCCCTGTTGTCGGCCCTCGTACTGGATCAGCAGGGCAGGATTGTGTTGAGCGGCGCCTCGTACAGCCCCTATCCCAATTATTTCAACTACGACCAGGAATGCACGCACCTGATGCGCGTGTACCGCTACCTGCCCGACGGCCAGCCCGATCCCTCGTTCGGGGTAGAGGGGGTTAGCGTGTTGCCTTTTTCCAAAGGCCGGGTCAACGCGATCCACATAGCCGAGGACGGCCGGATACTCATCGCCGGCATCATCGGAAACGGTATTGTCCAGGACCTGTTCACCTTTGTGGCCCGGCTCCTGCCCGACGGGTCGCCCGACGTTTCCTTCAACGGCGACGGCTTGTACCGAGATGAGCTGTACGCCATATCGGGCCTGACGGAACCGGTCAGCATCGTGAAAGTCGAGAAACACTACTACTTCGGCGTAGTGGACGAGGCGGGGGGGGGGCACTCCTACTTTGGCCTCATGCGCTTCACGGAGGACGGCAGGCTCGATTCCCTGTTTGGCAATGGCGGGCTTTTCATGACAAAAGCCTGGCTCCAGCCTGGCCTGTACGAAGTCAACCAGATCCATGCCGATGGCACGCAGGGCATCTACATTTCCGGGTATTACAGCAAGTTGAGCCAGGACAATATGATGATCGCCAAGGTTCGGTTGGACAAAACCACTACGTCGAGCGACTGGCCCGAAAGGGGACGACTTGCTTTCGGGGTCTATCCCAACCCAAGCCAGGGAGGCAGGGTGGGCTTACGGCTGGGCAGCCCCGTGTCGGAAGACCTGCTGGCGCAGGTGTACGACATGCACGGGCGGCTTTTGTTGAGCCGTACGGTAACCGTCGCAGAGGGCCTCGGCGTACTCGACCTCGCGGGCCTGCCCGCAGGGGTGTACGCCCTGACCGTGGTTGGCAAGCAGGTCTTTGGCACGGAGCGGGTGGTGGTGGGGCGGTGAGGGACACGCAACTTTACGCCTGTGCCGCTGGCGTGTTAAAATTCATAGGTGGCAACTGCGGGTGCTCCGGTTCCTCGATTTTACCAAACTGCATTTCGAACTTCTGAACGTTGTCTTTCAGGGCGTACAGGAGGCGCTTGGCGTGTTGTGGTGTAAGGATGACACGGGATTTTACTTTGGCCTTGGGCACGTTGGGCATGAGGCGGATGAAGTCCACCACAAACTCCGAGTTGGAGTGCGAAATGATGGCCAGGTTGGAGTAGATGCCCTCAGCGGTTTCTTCCGAGATTTCGATGTTGATGGCGGGCTGTTGATTGCTATTGTCCGGCATGACGCGATGTAATTAGATTGGTGTGCGGTGAAGTGGTTATTGTCCCGCTTGGCGGGGCGGCAAAGGTACGGGACGGTGTCGAAAAAACGGCACCGTCCTTACGTCAAAAAACCACTCTGGTTTTGCACGGTTTCGAGCAAGCAATTGCGATTTTTGCGCCCATGAAAACATGGCTCACTGTACCGACCGATTCCGACTTTTCCCTCCACAACCTCCCATTCGGCGTTTTTGACCCCGGCGACGGCCAGCCTCGGGCGGGCATCGCCATCGGCGACCACATCGTCGGCCTCGCCGCCGCCGCCGAGGCCGGCCTGTTCGGCAAACGACGTTTTTTCAAAAAACTGTTCGAGCAGCCCGCACTGAACGACTTCATCGCCCTCGGCAAAACGGCCACCAACCGCGTGCGCCGCAAGGTACAAGAGTGGCTTTGCCTGCCCGATAGGCCCGAAAACGCTGCCAGCATACTCGTGCAACGCCGCGCCGTACGCATGCTTCTGCCCGTGCGCGTGGGCGACTACACCGATTTTTACAGCAGCATCGAACACGCTACCAACGTGGGCAAAATGTTCCGACCCGACAACCCCCTGCTGCCCAACTGGCGCTGGCTGCCCGTGGGCTACCACGGCCGCGCGTCCAGCATCGTGGTGGACGGCACGCCCATCCGCCGCCCGCACGGACAAATTGTACCCAAAGGAGAAGAAAACCCCGTGTTCGGGTCGTCGCGGCAACTGGATTTTGAATTAGAAATGGCCTTCGTCATCGGCAAGGAAAATCCGCTCGGCCAGCCCGTGCCGGTGGACAAGGCGGAGGAGTACATTTTCGGGTTAGTGCTGTTCAACGACTGGAGCGCCCGCGACATCCAGCGCTGGGAATATGTGCCCTTGGGGCCGTTTTTGGGCAAAAACTTCGGCTCCTCCATCTCCCCCTGGATCGTGCCGCTCGAAGCGCTCAAGCCGTTCCGGGTCAAAAGCCCCAAACAAAATCCGCCACCGCTCGACTACCTGCGTACCACCGGCTCGCGCAATTGTGCCATCGAACTGGAGGTGGCCATTCAGCCGGAAAACGGCCCTGAAACCATCGTTTGCCGATCCAACACCCGCTACCTGTACTGGTCCATGGCCCAACAACTGGCGCACCACACGGCCAACGGCTGCAACCTGCGCGTAGGCGACCTGCTCGCCTCGGGCACCATCAGCGGCCCCACGCCCGATAGTTTCGGCTCCATGCTGGAGCTGTCGTGGGCTGGCCAAAAACCGATTCCGCTCGCCGACGGCAGCACCCGAACGTTTCTGCTTGATGGCGACACGGTGGCCATACGGGGCTGGGCAAGCAAAGACGGCATGCGCGTCGGCTTCGGCGAGGTGGGGGGAAAAGTGCTGGCCGCCGATGGCTCGTAGCGATTTTCAAAATAAGCCCGCACTTTCGATTTTCACATTTCAGAAAACACCTACTTTCGGCGCGAAAATTCAGTGGCAGCAGGAAACAGCGGCTGACACGAAAAAGCCAACCACCTAGATTTTAACTATTCACCATCACATGACGCTTGGTATTTTGAAAGAAGGCGAGGGGGAGCAGCGCGTGGCCGTGACGCCCGACGCAGTCCCGGCCCTGATGAAATTGGGTTTCACAAAAATTCTCGTCGAAAGCGGTGCCGGCAACGCGGCCTCCTTCGACGATGCCAGCTACACCAAACAAGGAGCGGAAATCGCCGACGGTGAGGCGGTGCTGAAAAACGCGAACCTGTTGGTCAAAATTCACCCGTTCTCGAAGGCCGCCGCCGGCAAACTCTCTACCGGGCAGGTGCTCGTCGGCCAATTTAACCCCTTGGTTCAGAAAGATACCGTGGAAGACCTGCTGAAGTCCGGCGCTTCTGCGTTCAGCCTCGACGTGGCCCCGCGCACCACCCGCGCCCAGGCGCTCGACGTGCTCTCATCCATGGCCACGGTTTCGGGCTACAAGGCCGTGCTGACAGCTGCCAACCACCTGCCCACATTTTTTCCGATGTTCATGACCGCCGCAGGCACTATCAAGCCAGCCAAGGTGCTCATCCTCGGCGCGGGCGTGGCGGGCTTGCAGGCCATAGCCACTGCAAAGCGCCTCGGCGCTGTGGTAGAAGCCTTCGACGTGCGTGCTGCGGCCAAAGAGGAAGTGCTCAGCCTCGGGGCCAAGTTCGTGGAAGTGGAAGGTGCCACCGATGACAAATCGGCAGGCGGCTATGCCGTGGAACAGTCCGAAGAATTCAAACAACGGCAGGCCCAACTCATTCACGACCATGCTGTTGCGGCGGACGTTGTGATTTGCACCGCACAAATTCCCGGCAGAAAAGCACCACTGCTGCTGCGCAAGGATACTGTGGCCGCTATGAAAGCAGGCGCGGTCATCGTGGACTTGGCCGCCTCCACCGGCGGCAACTGCGAGGTGACCGAAAACGGCAAAACCATACGCCACAACAACGTGACGGTCATCGGCGACTCCAACCTGCCCGCCTCCATTCCGAAGGACGCGAGCGTGATGTTCGGCAAAAACATCATCAACTTCCTCAAACTCATCATGATAAAAGGCGAGTTGATCCTCAACTTCGAGGACGACATCGTAGCCGCAACCTGCATAGCCCACGAGGGCAAGGTGATCAGTGAACGGGTGAAAGGCGTGATGGGGTAAGCCGAAAAAACATGAACGAAACCGCTCAGCACCTGCTCGATACCTTGGCAAAGGCCCTGCCCCTGCTTCGGCAAGTTTCGGACACAGAAGCCTCGGTCAGGCCCGGCCCCGGCAAATGGTCAAAAAAAGAAATACTCGGCCACCTGATTGACTCGGCCAGTAACAACCAGCACAAGTTCGTGCGAACCATGCAGGCCGACCAACACTTGGATTTTGTGGGCTACGCCCAAAATTTTTGGGTGGAATCACAGCAGTACGTTGAGGAAGATTGGCAGGAGATGGTCGCTTTGTGGGAAAATTACAACCGCCACCTGGCGCACGTCGTCCGAAACGCTCCGGCCGAAAAATTGGAAAACACGATCTCGATTGACGGCTCGCAGCCGCTTGCGCTGCGATTCATCATGGCCGACTATGTGGAACACCTGAAACACCATTTGCAGCAAATCCTGCGCCACGCAGGCTTCGAGAGCAGATTTGAAAATTTGTACAACACTTGATTTTATCTTTCGCCAACAGAACATTCGTCAACCATGGCAGAGTTTTTTCTTGAAAATCAGTCCCTTATTTACATCGTCATCCTGTCCATCCTGTTGGGCATTGAGGTGATTTCCAACGTGCCGGCCATCCTGCACACCCCGCTCATGTCGGGCGCAAACGCCATTCACGGGGTCGTGATCATCGGTGCCATCATCGTGATGGGGCATGCCCGAAGCGACGACTACCTGGCGCTCACGCTGGGTTTCCTGGCCGTGCTGCTGGGTACGCTCAACGTGGTCGGCGGCTTTGTCGTCACCAACCGGATGCTGCAAATGTTTCAAAAGAAAAAATGAAATTAATGTGCTAATGTGCTAATGTGCTAGCCCTATGGACTTAGAAACAATCAACGGAAATCCACTTCTCAAGCATTCGTTTGAATTTGCCTTGCTGGTGGATGAAAATACGGCCCGGCTGTACGATCTAAAACGATACGACTTGGCACGGCAGTTGTTTCGATCCGGCACATCCATTGGGGCAAACGCTTTTGAATCGCAGCATGCAGAAAGCAAACAAGACTTTATCCATAAACTAAAAATATCAGCAAAAGAGGCTTCCGAAACTGCTTTTTGGCTGTTGGTTTGCCAACACAGAAACGGTTACCCTCCGTGTGAACACCTTTTGGCAAAACTGGAAGAAATCAACCGACTATTGAGCTCAATCATCTCATCGTCAAAGAAAAACAACCAATAGATTAGCAATTGCAGCATTAGCACATTAGCATATTGTCTAATTAGCACATTAACTTATGTCCAACTTCCTACTCGAATTATCCTACCTCATCGGCTCCATCACCTTCATTTTGGGCCTCAAGATGTTGAGCAGCCCCGATAGTGCCCGCAAGGGAAACCTCGTGGCCGCTGCCGGCATGCTCATCGCCATCGTGGCCACGATCCTGTTCCACGAAAAAGACGGCCAGCCAATCGGCAACATTCCGTGGATTTTGGCAGCAGTGACCATCGGCACAGTCATCGGCTGGCTCATGGCTATGAAGGTAAAAATGACCGCCATGCCGCAAATGGTGTCGTTTTTCAATGGAATGGGCGGCGCGTGCGCAGCCATTATTTCCATCGTTGAGTTCAACGCGCACCCGGAAGGCTCGGCAGGTTATCTGCTGATCGTGTTCCTCGGGCTGGTCATCGGCAGTGTATCGTTCAGCGGCAGTATGGTCGCCTACGGTAAACTGGACGAAAAGATCAAAGACTTCGGTGGCTCGTTTCTGACCTACTTCAACCTTCTCCTGTTGGTTGTGATCTTCGTTGTGCTGGGCATCGCCGTGTTTTCGGCAGGCACGTTCGGACACTCGGTGGTGTGGATTTTGCTGGCCTTGTCGCTGCTCTATGGCGTGCTGTTCGTCATGCCCATCGGTGGTGCCGATATGCCCGTGGTCATCTCGCTACTCAACTCGTTCACCGGCATGGCCGCAGCCTTCGGGGGCTTTTTGTACACCAATCAGGTCATGCTCACGGGCGGTATTCTCGTCGGCTCGGCAGGTACCATCCTCACTGTTTTGATGTGCAAAGCCATGAACCGCTCGTTGCTGAACGTGATCATCGGGTCCTTCGGCGGGGGCGGAGCGGCTGGCGCAAAAGGCGCTTCGGGCGACCAGGTTGCCAAAGAAATCAGCCTTACCGATGCGGCCATCACCTGCGCGTACGCCAGCAAGGTCGTCATCGTGCCGGGCTACGGCCTTGCCGTGGCGCAAGCGCAGCACATTTGCCACGAGTTGGAGAAAAAATTGGAAGAAAAAGGTGTGGAGGTTTTCTACGCCATTCACCCGGTGGCGGGCCGCATGCCGGGCCACATGAACGTGCTGCTCGCCGAAGCCGATGTGCCCTACCCGAAACTCGTGGAAATGGAAGATGCTAACCCGCAGATGCCCTCCACCGATGTGGTGATCGTGGTGGGTGCCAACGACGTGGTAAACCCCGCCGCCGAAAACGATCCAGGCAGCCCGATCTACGGTATGCCCGTGCTGAAAGTGTGGGATGCCAAAAGCACTATCGTGCTCAAGCGCAGTATGCGAGCAGGCTACGCAGGCATCGAGAACGAACTGTTTTTCCTGCCCAAGACCAAAATGCTCTTCGGCGATGCGAAGGATACGTTGCAGAAATTGGTGGGGGAGTTGAAGGATTTGTGATTCACGAAATCCTACTCCACACCCGCGCCTCTTTCCCCGTCGCAGCCAAATGTTCCAGCAAACGCCGATTTTCCGGTGCGGACAGCGCCGGATCGGCCTCGAGGATACGGGCCGCTATTTCCCGCGCAGCCGACAGTATTTGGCCGTCGCGGCCCAAGTCGGCGAGCAGGAAACGCAGCATGCCGCTCTGCTGAGTGCCCTCCATGTTGCCGGGGCCGCGCAAGCGCAAGTCTGTTTCGGCGATGACAAAGCCGTCGTTGGTCTGCACCATCGTTTGGAGGCGTTCGCGGGCATCGGCGCTCAGTTTGTGGCCCGTCAGCAGTACGCAGTACGACTGCTCGGCACCCCGACCCACGCGCCCGCGCAACTGGTGCAACTGACTCAGCCCGAACCGGTCGGCATTTTCGATGACCATGACCGAAGCGTTCGGCACGTTCACGCCCACCTCGATCACTGTGGTTGCCACCATAATCTGCGTTTCACCGCGCACGAAGCGCTGCATCTCGAAATCCTTGTCTGCGGCCTTCATTTTTCCGTGTACGATACTGATCCGGTAATCGGGCGGCGGGAAATCGCGGCTCAGCGCCTCGTACCCGGCCATGAGGTTGAGCATGTCGGCCTTTTCGGTTTCTTCGATCATGGGGTACACGACGTACACCTGTCGGCCTTTGGCGATTTCTTCCCGCATAAATCCCTGTACGCGTAGCCGGTGCGGTTCGGTTTTGTGTACGGTGGTGATGGGCTTTCGGCCCGGCGGCAGCTCATCAATGACGGACGATTCGAGGTCGCCGTACAGTGTCATGGCCAGTGTGCGGGGTATGGGCGTGGCTGTCATCACGAGCACATGCGGCGGCAGGCCGGGGCCTTTTTTCCACAGGGCGGCACGCTGCTCCACGCCGAACCGGTGCTGCTCGTCAATGATGGCGAGGCCGAGTTTTTGGAAAACCACCCAGTCCTCCACGAGCGCGTGCGTACCGATTACGATGTGCATCGCGCCCGACGCCAGTTCGTTGAGGATGGCGGCGCGTTTTTTGCCTTTCACGGTGCCGCTGAGAAAGCCGACGTTAACGCCGAGGTCGCCAACTAATTCCGTGATATTGGAAAAGTGTTGTTGGGCAAGGATTTCCGTGGGGGCCATGAGGCAGGACTGGTAGCCGTTGTCCAAAGCGATGAGCATGGCGAGAAGGGCCACCACGGTTTTGCCCGAGCCTACGTCGCCCTGCACGAGGCGGTTCATTTGCCGGCCAGCGGCCAAATCGGTGCGGATTTCCCGCACGACCCGTTTTTGGGCGTTGGTCAGTTCGAAGGGCAGTTTTTCGCGGTAAAATCGGTTTACGCAGTCGCCGACTATGTCAAAGACGATGCCCCGGCTGGCATCCTGCCGGCGGCGGCGAATTTGGAGCAGGCGCAATTGCAGAAAAAACAGTTCCTCGAATTTCAGCCGGCGCACGGCGGAGTCAAGTTCCAGTTGATTTTCGGGGAAATGAATTTTTTGCAAGGCATCCCAACGGGGAACAAGTCGGTAGGATTCGAGCAGAAAATCGGGCAGGGTTTCGGGCAATTCGGTGCGGGCGAGGCTGTCGAGCAGGGTGCGCAGGAGTTTGCGCAGGCCTTTGGCATCAAGGCCCTTTTGCGTCAGTTTGTCCGTGGACGGGTAAACGGGGTCGAAGGTGCGGGCCGACGCGGTGTTTTCCGCCGTCATTTCCTCCATTTCCGGGTGGGAAAAATTGAATCGCCCGTTGAACGAGGCGGCGCGGCCAAAAACAACGTATTCCTTGCCCACGGTCAACGAGCGTTCCAACCACGATATGGCCTGGAACCAGATCAGTTCGACGGAGCCGGTGTCGTCGCGCAGGGTGCCTACAAGGCGTTTGACGCGCCCTTCGCCGAGGGTTTCTAACCGCCGCAACACGCCCTTGATCTGGTATTGTTCGCCCTCCGTGCGGATGTCGCGGATGCTGTGGAACTTGGTTCGGTCAATGTAGCGGAAGGGGAAATGAAACAACAGGTCGCCACAGGTGAACACGCCGAGCTCGGACTTGAGCGCATCGGCGCGTTGCGGGCCTACGCCCTTGAGGTATTCGATGGCGGTATCGAGCATGGCGGGGGCAAAAGTAACAGAATTTGTTTTGAAATACCCCCAAGTTGTGCGGTGCCACCGACATTCCAGGTTTCAAAAATCTAAAAAGGCTATCGCCCGGTATCAGGCACGCTACTCCAAAATAATCTTCACGCTCTGCTGTTTTTTTCGTTCAGCTACGAGGTCAATGGTTTGTTCGCGCACGCCGTCGAAGATGAGTACGCGAGCCGTGTTGGGTTCGGCCTTGCCAAAGTCCTCGGCATACACGGTGAGGTAGTGCTCTGAGCCGGGCGGCAGTTCGATCTCGAACTCTTGTTGTTTGGAGCGCAGGAAGAGGTTGTCCACTACTTTTTTGTCGTCCAGATAGATGGAGATCACGTCGCCATCCTCGACTTGGCTATCCCAGATTTTGAGCCAAATCGTTCGGGCTTTCACGGTGAGGCTTTCTTTCAAAACCACGTCGCGCCCGCCGATGGACTCGGGCTTGGCGGCGGGTTTTTCTGCCACGGGGGGCTGTACGGAGTTGGCAGGTCTGGGTTTGTTGGGTTTACCCCCCACCACTGGCGGTTTCTTGGGTGGTTCTTCATCGCAGGGCAGTCTGGCTGAGCCACCGAAACTGATACTGAAGCCCGGTCCACGAGAGGAGACGTTGCTGACGAGGATGACGTATTTTTCTCCTTTTTCCACTCGGAGCGGTGCCAGCCAGGTGTTGTCACCGGGATCGGCGCAACCCGCGTCTTCACTGGTGTCTGCCTCGCCATCGCGCAGGCCGGTTTTGCCCATGCAGGGGCTGACGGTGGCGTTAGTATCGCTGTCACCTGCTGCCATACAGCGTACGATTTGTTTTTGCTTGCAGTCGCCGTTGGCGGGCAGGCGGTACACCACGAAGTCAAGGTCGTCGTCCTCCCGGTAAGGGGTGATGACGAAGGTAAGCGAGCCGCTTTTTTCGATCTCGAAGCGAATCCAAGTGGAATTTTCCTCGGCTTGTCCGAAGTTTTCGCCGTTCATGAAGCATGCCACGAAATTGGCCTCAGCGGGGTCTTCTCCTTCACCGCCAGTTTTGTCAATCTTATAGGTCTGTTTTTTGCAAATTTCTTTGGCGGCCGAGCAATCGGCGTTGGATTGGGCGAGCAGGAGGGGCTGGGCGAGTACAAGCAGAAAAAACAGGGAAAAATGGCGGTGCATTTCGTAGTATTTGTGGTGAAACGTGAGGCTGTTAAACGCCCCGTAGGGACAAAAGTATTTGCCGAAGGCGGCATTTTTGGAGAAATGCTGGAGGCTTGCAGAAAATCTTGAGGAAAGTCACCACTTTTGCCAACACCAAAAACATATCCACCAGCACACACCCATCCGATATGCGCATTATTCTATTTGCCCTGTCAGCCTGTTTGCTTCTCGTTTCCAGCAGCCGATTGAACGCCCAGAGCTATGCTTTCAAACAGGAGTCGCTGCCATGCCTGAACAAAAAGTTCACCATTGTGGCCCACGTATTTCTCGACAGCCTCGGGGCCCCCACGGTCACGGAAATGGCGATCCGCCAAGCGGTGACCGACATCAACCCGTTTTTTGCGCCCATTTGCGCTTCGTTCGAGATTTGCGAGTTCCGCTACCACGAAAACTGGCAGCACGATGTGATCGAAAACACCACCGAGGAGATTCCGGAGATCACCACCAAGTACAATGTGGAGCGCCGCATCAACATGTACTTTGTTACGGATTTTGTCAGCTCGATCAATGCCTGCGGCTTGGCCGAACTCGGCGGCATCGGCAACCCCGTCTCGTCGTTTATCATCATCCGAAAAGACTGCATCACAGCGCGGGTTTTTGCACATGAAATGGGCCACTTTTTCAGCCTGAAACACACGTTCGAGGGCAGCGGCTCCGAATTAGTAGACGGCTCTAATTGCACCACCGAGGGCGACCAAATTTGCGATACGCCCGCCGACCCCTATGTGGAGGGCGACCCGCTGGTCAGTTATGTGGACGGCAACTGCCGCTTCATCAGCAACAAGACAGACCTGAACGGCAATTACTACAACCCGGACTTGGGCAATATCATGTCGTACTACGAGTGCGATACATGTGGCTTCACTTGGGGGCAACTGAGCGCAATGGCCCAGGCTTATCTGGCTACGGCGATCAAGTTTTGGTAAAGAACGGCGGCGAGTATACTTCGCGCTGCGAGGTTTTGTGCATGGCCTTCGGCCTAATATTTTGATTAGCAGCGCTCAGTATGACAAAAGCGGCTTCGCACC
>JBEBHD010000066.1:0-20546 GCA_040080915.1 Saprospiraceae bacterium | reverse complement strand
GTCTTCGTATTTCTGGCTGATGGGTGCGAGGATCATGCCGCGCGTGTCGGGGGGGAGGTTTTTCATAAAGTCCACCACGTCGCTCACTTCGTGTTTTTGTACTACTTGGCCACTGACGGGTGAGTAAAACTTGCCCACGCGCGCAAAAAGCAGTCGGAGAAAATCGTACACCTCGGTCATGCTGCCCACGGTAGAGCGGGCGTTGCCGGTGGTGACCCGCTGTTCGATGGCGATGGCCGGGCAAATCCCCCGGATAAAATCCACGTCTGGTTTTTTCATGCGGCCCAAAAACTGACGGGCATAACTCGACAGGCTCTCGACGTAGCGGCGCTGCCCCTCGGCGTAGAGCGTGTCCATGGTGATGCTGGACTTGCCCGAACCCGATACGCCCGTGACGACCACGAGTTTGTTTTTCGGGATTTGCAGGTCCACGTTTTGCAGGTTGTTGGCTCGAGCGCCTTTGATCGTGATGTAACGCGGGTCTACCACATCGGTCTCCTGCGCTTGCGAAGTGGGTGCGGTTTTTTTTTCGATTTTCACCATTGGTACGGAAATGAACGGGCGAAGTTCGGGAAAACGGGTTCAATTGCAGCCAGCTTCCCAAGCCCCCCAGAAAATAGCCAGCCAGACTAACCCTTTTATCAAAAAAAACAAGAAGCCAGCCACTCCAAGCCGGCGCAACCACGCTTTCCAATCCTTTTTTTCCATGTGTTGGTATGGGTTTGGTTTGTCCTACGGCTTTGAAAAACGATAAACAAACCGGTGCTCCATTTTGCCGGCAAAGAAACCGCTTGCTGGTGGTTGCTCGGCCTTGTGCTGGAAAAATATCGGAGAAAAATGACAAATAAGGGGAAGGAAGCCGAAGGAGTATTCGCCCCGAATGACGGAACTCGCCCTACTATTTTGATTAGCAGCGCTCAGTATGACAAAAGCGGCCTCGCACCTTGCGGTGCGAGGCTAAGATTTTTTATGGAAAGGATTTCAGGCAACCTATGCCGCCCCGATTTTTTGCAAATACTTCAGTACCTTTTTCGCCCCCTCGCCGCCTTGCGTGGCATGGTGGATCAATTTCAGGCCGTGCGGACCAGCAGAATTTTTTAGATCCGGGTGGAGACTTAGCACCGCTTTTACAATATCCAATCGCCCCAGCATAGCAGCGCAAAACACGTTCATCCGCGCACCCTTCGACAGCAAAAATTCGGCGATATCGCGCCGCCCCATGTGACCGGCGGCTTCGAGCGCGGACTCGAAATCGCCTCCGCCGTGGTCAAAGGAAGCATTCAGCAGGCGCGGTTCCTGTGTATACAACTCTTGGACACGGGCAAAATCCGAATGCGCTTTTCCGATCCACTCTTTGACCAATTCAGTAGGCAAGGGGTCCCCTTTGGGCTTTTTGGCTTGTGGCATTTGCCCAAAAAGAGTGGCGATTCCGCCCGTGGCGGCGAATGCGAGGAATTTTTTTCGTGAAATCATAGACCGTTATTTTTTAATAATTTTCACAAAAGTGGCCGCACCGCACCTGAAGAATGAAGGGAAAACCTGTTCAAGTTCGTACAAATCTGTGCAAGCCAATACCAAGATACCCAGGATGGAAAACAACGTATTTTAGCCGCCCGAAATGGGCGACTATTTTATGGCTGAAAAAGATATCACATTCGAGCATTGCAAAATCCTGATAGAAAACAAACTCGCCTGGGGCAGCAGTCAGGCCTGGACAAACCGGGATTTCGCGGAACTCGGCGAGCGGATTTTCAGCGAAACTGGCGTACAGTTGAGTGTCACCACGCTCAAAAGGCTTTGGGGGAAAATCGAGTACAACAGCGCCCCACACCCCGGCACGCTTGATGTTTTGGCCGTTTTTGCAGGTTTTGAAAATTGGCGGGAACTGAAATTGAAGGGCGAGATGCCCCCGTCTTTTGCTCCAAAAACGCAAACGAAGAAGCCGGTTTTTGATAAAAAACAGATTGTCTTGATTGGCTTGGCGGCGGGTGCGGTCTATGTGCTTGCGTGGTTGTGGATAAGCCAGAAGCAGCCGATTCCCGGTGCCAATTTTTCGTTCAGCAGCCGACCGTTGAGCGTGGGAATCCCCAACTCGGTAGTTTTCAAGTACGATGCGAGTGCCGCGCCGCCCGGCGATTCGATTTTCATCCAACAATCCTGGGACGCGCGGCGGCGAAAGCCGGTTACACGTCAAGGAAGGGAGCATACCTCTATTTATTACCGCCCGGGTATTTTCATGGCAAAACTAGTAGTCGGTGACAAAACCGTGCGCGAGCACCGACTTTTTATCCCGACGGATGGCTGGCTCGCCTATATTGAACAGTCGCCTGTGCCGGTGTATTTGGAGCGGGCGGTTTTTGACCGAGACACCTGCCTCGAAGTGCTGCCCGAAACAGTGGCTGCGCACAATATTCCCCTGCAGCCCAATACCCCGACTGTTTGCATCACCGATGTCCGGCAGCGCGACAGCCTGACGACTGCCGATTTTCTGTTCGAAGCAGAAGTGCGCAGCCTGTACCGAAGTGGGGCGGCTATTTGCCAAATGACGGAGGTTATTTTGTTGACTTCGCGCGGACCGCTCGTCTTGCCGTTGGCCGAGCCAGGTTGCGTGGGGGCACTGGTTATGCACATTCCCCATCGCAATATTGCAGCAGATGAAGCGGATTTGAGCGGTTTCGGGTGCGATTTGAGCCGATGGACGCTGGTTCGTTGTTGGGCAAAACCCGGGGGCAACATTTTTGTCGAAGTGAACGGTAAGCCCGCCTACTCTTTTGCCTGGCCGAGCGCGAGTTCTGAAATCATCGGCTCGCAATTTAACTTTACGGGAGGCGGTGCGGTACGACGGGTACGGCTTGGGAAGTCGTGATAGTGCCGGAGCAACTGCCCGCATCCCGTCACTTAATTTTTGCCGCCATCCGGCTGATACGATCGTAACTCTCCCGGATTCGTGCTTCCGGAACCCGCCCTTCTGCCACCAACTTTTTTATTACCATAAATACCTTTTCGCCGATTTGCGGGTCGTAAAGGTCTTGTATCACATTGTTATTCTTGTCCTTCGGGGATTCCATGTTGTTGGAGAAGCACAAAATATCTACCCCGGCGAGGATCGCCAACTCAATGGCCTTTTCCATGGAATAATTTTTGAGGACGGCGCCCATGTGCATGTCGTCCGAAACGACTACTCCATCCCAACCCAATTCTCCGCGTAACTTGCCCGTAATCACAGCCTTGGAAAAGGTGCAAGGGTGTGTTGTATCCAGCTTCGAGTTGAAAATATGCGCCGTCATCACCATGTCCACCGATTTCTGGGCAATCAGCAGGCGAAAAGGCTCCAGTTCCTCCTCTTTCCAGACCGTAGTGACATCCACAAACCCTGCGTGGGTGTCGCCCTTTGCGCTGCCATGTCCGGGAAAGTGCTTGATGGCTGTGAGCAGGCCCGCTTTGTGTTGCTCTTCTATGAAAACGCTTGCGTTTGCAACCACGACCGCCGGGGTTTCCGAAAAACTGCGTTTCAGCCTCCCAATAACACCACTGTCCCTTTCGATGTGCAAATCCACGACAGGAGCGAAATTCACATTGAAACCCGATGTTTTGACCTTTTCGGCTATACCTCGCGCCCATTGTCGTGTCGTGTCTAAGTCGTTGGCAAGCGCGATGTTAAAAGCACTGTCGTAAACTAAGTACCCGGCACCTTTATTGAGCCGCGTCACCCGGCCGCCTTCTTCATCCACCGCAATCAGCAGGCCAGGCGGCCCGACTTTACGCAGTTTGGCGCAAAGTCGGGTGACTTGCTTCCTCGAAACTATGTTCCGTGTTGGTAACTTGAAATTCGAAGGTTGGTCCCTTGAAAACAGGATAACTCCGCCGACGTGCCCATTTCGAATGGCTTGCACGACGGGAGTCTTTTTCGTCACCTTCGCCTCCCGGAAACCGATCATGATCATCCTGGAAATCATGCCATCCAGTGTTGGTTTTTCTCGGACAGTTGGGACAGCGACCCGCTTCGTACAAGCCGAGACAGCAATAAGCAGTATCAAAAACGAAAAGCGATTTACCATATCGCAATAGTAGTAACTATGCAACCACCGCACAAGGCTATCGTTTGAAAATTATACTTCGCGCTGCGAGGTTTTGTGCATAGCCTGTGGCCGGGCATCGCTCAGCATGACAAAAGCGGCTTTGCTAAAAAAGAACCGCCCCCAAGCGATTCGCTCCGGGGCGGCTCCAAATAACCTCACAGGATGGCTACTGTTTCACAAAACGCGCCACACCAATTACTTGTCCTTGTGAAGCCGCCTGAACGAAGTACAATCCGGCGGGCAGATCTCCGGTTCCTACTAATTGCCGATCGGAACCGTCCGTTGCGGCCTGCTCCAGCACCAGGCGCCCCGTAAGGTCGGTAATCCGGAAGTGAGTGCCTGGCAGTGCGGGGGCTGGCAGTTCGAGGGTAAACGTACCGGATGTTGGGTTGGGGTAAAGGCGGAGCGGAAGCGGGGCAGCGGGGTTTTTTACCGAAACCAGGCTACCATCCACGCAGAGGTTGTCCAACTCGGCGATGTACCGCGCTTGCTCCCCCTGCTCGTCGCCAATGGGGCTGCTGACATGCACGGCTATGCGCAGCGGGATGCCCGCCGAGCCGTCGCCGCAGGAGTCAAACGCTGTCCAGTCGCTCAGGTTGAAGGGGATTTCGATCTGCACCCATTCGCCGGTGTCCAACGGAAGGATGTCGAGTGCGGCCAGCCGGTAGCAACTGGTGCAGTTGTGGGGAGTAAAATTGTTGCCCGAGTAGTAGTCCACGTATATGATGCCGTTGGGTGGTACCCGGCCCACTTTTATATCCCTGCCTGGGATAGGGTCTCCGGCCAAGCGCAACGAGACCGTGCCTGTCTCTTTGCCTATGCAAACAGCGGAGGCACTGCTCAGCACGTCGGCAGTGTCAAGGTTTCCGGAGAGGAACACGGACCAGCCGTCAAGCGTGCCGGCGGGTTGGCCTTCGAGCACAAATGGTTCGCCGGAAAGACTTGTCCAGCCTTCCGACGTGCCGCCGTTGCCCAGTGCCCCGGATTTCGCCCCTGTGCTGAAGCGGGGGTTGGTCAGGAGGGACTGGTTGCAATCGGGCCAGGTGCCGCAGGTTATCGCGACCGATTTGGTGTGCGAAAACGTACCGCAATCCGAATTGTCGTCCTTGCTGCGAGTTACGGTCATAGTGACAGTATTAACCCCCGAACCAGAAAACGTGTGGCTGAACGAGGCGTTTCCGTTGGTTGTGGCGATCACTGGGCCGCTGTTGATACTCCAGGCCACCGCATCGCAGTCATCCAGAGCGATGGGTGCAAAACTGGTTTTGCAGGAGTTGTTCCACCGCGCAGTGGCAAAGCCGTTGGCCACTCTTTTCTGGAAATTAGCCACATCACAGGGGCAAATGATTGGGCAAGCTACCGAAAACTTGACGACACAGGTCGTGCAAGGCTGTCCGTTGCAACTGCCCCGCAGCGCAAGCGTGTAGCTGCCCTGTTTTGCATAGTGCTTGGGCAAGATAGGCAGGTAAAAATACGGCCCCGCGCCAACGGTTCCCGTGACGGTTGCGCCGCCCGGTTGGGTCAGCGTCCAGGTCACTGTCGTGGGTGGGCAATTGCTGCCTATGCACTCAAATTTGCCCGTGATGGGGATGCTGAAACCGGGTTTGGGGCAGCCGAAATTCACGACTGGCCCGCCACAGGTGAGCGGGATGCTCTGCCCGCCCACGACCGGGCGCGCGAATAGTTGGGAAAAACCGCCGCAAACACAGCCGGGCGACTGGATGTCAATGCACATCCAGTCCACGCCAGTTTCGTTGCCGATGACTACGTCGAGGTCGCCGTCGTTCAGGTAGGACATGATGTTGCCGACACCAAAGACCGCTGGCAGGTTGTTGAGCGCGAGCGTGAATGTGGCATCCTGATTGGGGTTCCAGGTTCCGCCAGCGGCGGCCAGTTGCCGAAGGCTGGCCCCCGTAATGTAGGTGGCACCTTCAAAAAAAGCGATAAAGTCGGTGCTGGTTTGCCCTGCGGGAGCGGCCTTGGCGCGAAACTGCAAGACAGCACCGGGGACATTTCCCGCCCCCGGCGGGAAAGTGAGTTGGTGGATAAAAAAGGCGTTTGCCGGAATGGGCACATTGGCGCAGGTCGCCTGGCCCGGGAAATTGTCGAACTGCAAGGTCCCGAAACAGGGATTCGAGGCATTCTGGCCGGTGATCAAAGCCAGCAGTGCGGGGTCTGGTTTTACGGGTTCTTCGGGGCAGGCGTAGTTGTCGGGCAGCCCCGAACAGTAGCCAACAGGCTGGGCAGCCAAAGAGCCGGCATGGATGAGAGCAAGCGCCGCTAACAGCAGCCGCGCTGCCCGACCGATCAGCGGCAGCACCGTTTTATGTGGAAGAAGAGTGTACGTCCTCATGATGATGACCTTTGTTTTGGTTAAAAAATGAACCTGTTGTTGTGCCCAGCTAATGGTGCCGGGCTACCGGAGCACATTTTCGTACAGGTAGTCCGTTTCGTTTTTTGCCTCGTAGTCCTGTAGCAAGTGGTACTTGCGTTTCCAAATCCAAAAGGTGAAGGTTTTCCTGAACTTGAAAATTTTGATAGTAAAGGTCTTGGACTTGCCCCGCACGTATTCCCGTTGCAGGCTGCGCATGCCAGCGCTTACGCCACACTTGGTGTACACGTCGTTCGACGTGACCACACGGGATTCTTCCGTGTTCGGCACACCTGTAACATTGGTGTGTTCGTAGTTGGGATAGTTCCCGAACGGCCCGATACACCCGGTGTAGTGATCGGCAGTGCTCTGGATAAAAGAATAGTGGTTGTCGTAGCGCTTCAAAGCATCGTATGCATCAATGCCGGGGAATCGAGCAAAACGAACGGGCTGAACCATGCCGCTTGGCGACAGCCACGGGATCACGCCCGACGAAGCGAACAAGTACTTGACTACGTTTGAATAGGGGCCAAGAATGTTGTCCACCACGAAACCGCCAGGCAGGCTTTGGCTGAGCAGTTTGTCGGCCACCAGCAGGTCCAGTTTTTGGTCCAAATAGTACCGCACGGCCCGAGATTTGTCAATGCCCATGTCGTAGATTCGTTCGTTCAGCAGCGCCGCGAACTGCAGGGCATTGGGGTTGCCTGAGCTGGCCGCAGCGGCCAATCCGGCCACGGTGGCGATGCCTAACTTGGGATAATACCGGTTAGGGTAGTTTTTGCGAGAATCCGTGTTGGGGGCCTGGCTTTCAACACTCAGCACCCCGTCATCGAAGCCGTGGTGGATGACGTGCTTGGCGATCAGGCTGATAACTTTGTTCAGTTTCGGGTATTGGGTGCCGTCCGCCCCGAAGTCTGTGGGATGCCCGCCGGAAACGGTCAGCACGCACACCGGCACCCGGTTCATCAAAGGCCCCCAGAGTTTTTTGGTAATGGACATGTCGAGCAGTTCGGAAGTGAACAACCAGGGTGCCGGCCCGGGAGCCTGAAACCCCAGCAACGGCTCGGCCAAGTCCAGTGCGTACTGCAGCGGTGTGGTGGCAGCAGCGGCCATCAAGGCAAGAGAGGCATAATTGCTGCCACCAAAAGCGCCTTGCAAGGCCACATGCAGCTGGCAACGATCGGCGACGAAACTAACGTCCCCCAGCAAGAAATTCAAGGGCGGGTATCGAGTCAGGTCACTCGTGCTCAGGACGATGTCGGACAGCGGAGCGCCGTCGGAGTGGGAGATGATGATAAAACCGTTGTGCCCAAACGTGTTTTTGGGCCGTTGCTCAGTGGGACTGCAGTTGATCACCCCCTGACCGTTGAGCATGGCGTTGGCGATCTGCTCCATGACGGAATGCGCGCCGAACACAAAACTTTGGGTCGCCGGGTGCGAGACCACGATGTAGCGGTTGGTGTACGTGCCGTTTTGGTTTACGGAAAAATTGTTGGTGTTGACACTGGTTTTCAGGTACCGGCCCGTGTGTTGGTTCCAATAGGCATAAGCGCCCCGTTTCCAATAGCCGTTGTAAAACTCGTTCCTGTTCGCAGGCCATTTGGTTGAGGCGAGCGGGTCGCCGTTCAGCCTGTCTTCCAAGGGTGTCGTTCTCAACCCATGTACAAAAACGATGTCGTATCCCTTGAACGGGCTGTTCGGGTCGTCGGGTGCCGGGCCTTGGGGCGGCAAACTTCGACAGTCGAAGGCAAAAGCGCCCAGACTGCTTATGCTGTCCAACATATTGGCATTGGAGTAGGCCAGTTCGAGCGAGTCCTGAAAATGGCCCAAGTCGGCCATCATCGTGGAGTCGTTCACGCCCAGCGAATCCACCATGTACTGGTTCAGGGAGTCGTTTTTGATGAAATTGGCCAGGTCGTCCGGGATTTCGCCGCCGAGTGACTCACAGGAATCGGCGCAGAGTTCGTACCACGTGTCCACACCGTCGGGAGCCGGGTTGCAGTAGCCGTACACATCATTCACGCTGCCCATATCCAAGTAGACATCTTCCTCCACGGGAGGGCAGTTCGGATCGAGTAGGCCAATCGGTGGGACAAGATTACCAGCCGAGTCGAGTGTAGCGAAGTAACAGGGAATGGAGTCGTTGACTTCAGTGAAACAAATATTGTCCACGTCGGCCAGTGAAAAGGCTCCTGCGGCCAAATCGTTCTCGACGCTGATGGCTAAGTTGTTGTAGTTCTTGCCAGCCCGCCAGCGGTGGAACACAAACTGCGTCCAGTCGGTGCAAACCTCCACTTTGCCCGAAACACCGATGAGGGCAATGTTCTGGTTGGGTTTTGGATGGTTGCCGTTTGTGGGAAGCGCGTTATTGAACGCCATAGCCCGTATTTTTACAAAGGGCACCTGGGACGGGGGGGGAATCTTGGCAACCCGAACGCAAATACTCAATTCATAAACTTTGCCTTTTTGGATAGGCGTAGCAAGCGTTTGAAAAATGGCATCGCCGGAAGTTCTGTTCCCGGACAGCTGGACAAAACCCGGGTCCAGACAGCCGAAATCGGCGACCACCTCGGGGTTTCCGTACGCGGCTTGCCAGTTGGTCAGTTTGCCGGTGGCTGGCATGGGGCCGGGGATCAGGCCTTGAGACAGGCCTGCGTTTTGCACCAAGTTGCCCGGGCAAAGCAATGGGCAGACCACCGAGACATTGAACGAGCAGGCTCCGGTGTTGCCACAGCTGTCTCGTGCCGTGTAGGTGATTGTCGAGATACCCAGGTCTAATGTCAGCCCGCTGGCATCGCCCTGGCCCGTTGCGACCGTGGCCCCCGTTACGGCATAGCTGACTTGCGCCCCACAGTTGTCGGTGACCGAGAGCCACTTCAGGTTGTTCACCTTGGCCGTACAGGAGTCGGGATTGGTAGCGGTAACGGTTGTGCTGGCCGGGCAGGTGATCACGGGCGGCTTGTTATCGGTGGCTGTGTACGTTTGCACGGCGCTGGCCACGCTGCCGTCGGAGCAGGTCACCGAAACGCAAAACTCAACGGGTTTGCACAGTGGCACTTGCCTCGTAATGCAGGAACTGGACTCGGCGCTGCACCACTGGTAGGAGTACGGGCCGGGGCCGCTGGGCAGGGCGCATACGTTCACGAGACCGCAGCTGTCTTGCGGGCTAACTTGCAGTTGCACGGCGCAAGGCTGGGCGGAGCACACCACCTCTTGCTGCCAGTTCAATGCACTGCTCTGCACGATGTTTGTGGCTGGTGGCACATCAAAGAAATTAATACCCGGCGGCACTGGGGAATTGAACGACAGATCGGTGGCCAGTGTAGTCGGGAGACCTTCTTTTGTCATACAGGTGCTCATACCCAGATCGCTCACTGACAGGAAGGCACAATCTTGACCGAAACCGGTGATACGCACGCGCCCATCCACGAAGGCCATTCGGCCTGGCGGCAGGTACCAGGAAGTGCCTCCGGTGTACGACAGATCGCCTTGCTCTAAATATTTCATCCATAGCAGGGCAGGGCTGTTGCCCGAATCCTGGTACTTCAGCACTACGCCCCGGTTGAGGCCGCCTGTAGTGGCGCGTCCGGTGACGTAGATGTCGCCGTTGTTGTCACGCCAGACTTGGCTGATGGCGCTCAGTTCGGGAACAGCGATTTGCCACACGGGGAGCAGGTCGTTGTCGAACTTGAAGAGATAAGCCAAAAAACCGGACGATGAGTTGCCCACGGCGTAGAAGCCGCTTCCGGCCTGAGCCACGTCGGCAAAAGAGAATGGCAGCCCTTCCGGTCCGGCGCTGTTGTATATTTCTCCGGTGTTGTTGGCCCGGAAAAGCACCCCCGCAGTGCCTTGATTTCCGGCGATCATCAGGTCACCGTTGGGCAGCGCCTCAAGGTCGCGGCTGAATTCGTCATCGGGGGTGCCGAACGGTGCAGTGTAGATTTTTTTCCAGCCAAAGGTTCCCGCCTCGTTCAGCGTGAGCAGCACGATGTCATCCCAGGTTGCATTGCCGACGGGGTCCCATTGGCCACCGAGCACGTAGTAGGGGAAGCTCGCACTTGCAGGTGATGGGTTGAGTACGATGCGGTTGAACCAATCGCGCCCCGGCGTGGCGTAAGAACGCAGCCAGGAGAAGGCACCGTTTGGGGTGACAAGGCCCATGAGGCCCTGGGTGTTGGGGTCAAATGGTAGGGAATTTCCGACCACCAGCAGGTTGCCATTCGGTGTGAGTACCGCGTCGTTCCATTGCGAGCCAGTGTTGAGGCTCAGCGTCCACTGATGCTGCCCTTGGTCGTTCAGGCGGGTTACCGTGGCTCGGCTGGCGGCTCCGTTTGTAGGCTCGTCGCGGCCCAGCACATAGTAGTTGGTGCCGCTGGGTATCACTTTCGTAAAGACGTTGTCGAGCGGTGTGCCGAAAGCGTGGTTAAAGTTGGCCTGTCCTGCCACATAAACAGGGGATATAACTCCCAAAAGGGCAAGCGACAGGAGCAAAGGCATGATGTAAAATGGTGTTTTCATACCAGTACAGTTTCAGTTTTGGTGAAGAAATTACTATTTGTATGCTACATCCATTTGCAGGGCTGGATGTTACTCCTTGAAAGAAAAATAATGGCGCGTTACCCCAAGGTATTTGCCCCAAGCGTCTCTTGATATTTTTTAAAACAAAAAATTTTAAAAAAACATAACCCCTTCTCTTACTTTTGCGCCAACTCGCCTTCGCCAAGGCCACGGCGGGCAACCTTCAAACCAGAAACCAGAAACCCTCTTTTCAAACATGGCGCGTTCCAAAAAAGATACCTCCGTCCCGCCAACCGTGTCGCACAATGGCGAGGACACCATCATCACCCTGTCGGGCATGTACCAGAACTATTTTCTGGACTACGCCTCGTACGTCATCCTCGAACGCGCCGTGCCCGCCATTGAGGACGGACTGAAACCCGTGCAGCGCCGCATCCTACACGCCATGTTCGAGCAGCACGACGGGCGCTACCACAAAGTGGCCAACCTCATCGGCCAGACCATGCAGTACCATCCCCACGGCGACGCGGCCATTGGCGATGCACTGGTCAACCTCGGCCAAAAAGAACTGCTCATTGATTGTCAGGGCAACTGGGGTGACTACCGCACGGGCGACTCCGCCGCCGCACCGCGCTACATCGAGGCTCGCCTCACCAAGTTTGCCCTCGACGTGGCCTTCAACCCCGATACCACCCGCTGGCAGCTTTCCTACGATGGGCGCAAGCGCGAGCCGATCACCCTGCCCATGAAATTTCCGCTCCTGCTTGCCCAGGGCGTGGAGGGCATCGCCGTCGGATTGAGCACCAAGGTGATGCCACACAATTTTGTGGAAATCATCAAAGCCAGTATCGCCCAGTTGAAGGGCCGCCAAACCGACCTGTACCCGGACTTTCCCACCGCCGGCCTCGTGGACGTGACCAACTACAACGGCGGCGCACGCGGCGGAAAAATCCGTGTTCGGGCACGCATCCGGGAAGTGGACAAAAAAACGCTCCAGATCACGGAATTGCCGTACGGTGTATTTGTCAACGACCTGATCGAAACCATCCTCAAGGCCAACGAAAAAGGCCAGATCAAGGTCAAAAAGGTGACCGACAAGACCGCCGCCGAAGTGGACATCGAGATCGAACTCCAGCCCGGCGTAAGCCCCGATGTGACCATTGACGCGCTTTATGCTTTCACCAATTGCGAGGTCAGCATCAGCCCCAACTGCTGCATTATCGTGGACAACAAGCCGATCTTCACCGATGTGAACGAACTGCTGCACATTTCCACGGAAAATACTAAGGAACTGCTGCGGTTAGAGCTCGAGATACTCCGGCACGAATTGGAGGAAAAACTCCACTTCGCCTCGTTGGAGAAAATCTTTATCGAAAACCGCATCTACCGCGATATCGAAGAGTGCGAAACCTGGGAAGCCGTGCTGGAGGCTATTGACAAAGGCTTGCACAAACACGTCGTCACGCCATCCGACCCCGGCTACGCCAAGGAAACCAAAAAAATAAAACTCCTGCGCGACATCATCGAGGACGACCTCGTGCGCCTCACCGAGATACGGATCAAGCGCATCTCCAAGTTCAACGCGTTCAAAGCCGACGAGGAGATCGCCAAACTGAACGGCGAACTGCAGGAGACCCTGCACCACCTCGCCCACCTCACCGAATACGCCATCAGCTACTTCGAGCGCCTGTTGGACAAGTACGGCAAAGACCACCCGCGCAAGACCGAGATCGCCGTTTTCGACGACATCCGCGCTACCGAGGTGGTGGCCAACAACGCCAAACTGTACGTGGATCGGGCAGGCGGGTTTGTAGGCACTGGCCTCAAAAAAGACGAGTTCGTGCAGGACTGCTCCGACATTGACGACATCATCGTTTTCCGCCGCGACGGCGTGATGAAAGTCGTGCGTATCGGCGAAAAAGTGTTCGTGGGCAAAGACATCCAGCACATCGCCGTTTGGAAGAAAAATGACGAGCGCACCACCTACAACCTCGCATACGTGGACGGCAAATCCGGCCGCGCTATGGTCAAGAGATTCAACGTGACGGCCATTACCCGCGACAAGGAGTACCCCGTCGGCGGCGACGGCAAAGGCTCGCGCATCCTGTACCTCACCGCCAACCCCAACGGCGAAAGCGAGATCGTGACCGTCACCCTCAGCCCCGGCAGCCCGGCCAAAGTCAAGGTTTTTGACTACGATTTCGGCGAACTCGCCATCAAAGGCCGCGACGCACAGGGCAACATCCTGACTAAGTATCCCGTGAAAAACCTCCGTCAAAAAGAGGTGGGAAAAAGCACCATCGGTGCCAAAAAACTCTGGTACGACGACATCACCGGCCGCCTCAACACTCAGGAAAGAGGCACCCTGCTCGGCGAATTCGACGGCGATCTCATACTCGTGCTCTACCACGACGGCAGCTACGAACTCACCGACACCGATGTGCTCCAGCGGTTCGAGCCGAAAGAAATCCTGTACCTCGGCAAATACGACCCCAAGCAGCCCATCAACGCCGTACATTTCGACGGCCACAAAGGCTGGACGATGGTCAAGCGATTCTTCATCGAAACAACCAAACTGAAAGAGCGGTATTCCTACCTGACCGACCACCCCAAGTCGAAATTGCTCTTTGCCAGCATGAAGCCCAACCCGCGCATCCACTACTCCATCAAAGTGAAGGGCAAGGCCATGCCCGGCGAAGTCAGCATCGGCGATTTCATGGACGTGAAAGGCTGGAAAGCCGTGGGCAACAAACTCAGCGACGCGCTCCTGAGCAGCGTGAAGGAAGTGGAGGGCAAGCCCGCAAAAGTACCCGCAGCCGTGGCACCGCCAGCCGAGGACGTACCGCTGCAGGGCAATCTTTTTGGCGAACCGGAACCGGCAGAGGAGCACAAACCGAAAGCCAAGGAAGACGGGAACAAGAAGACATTCAAGGCAGGGGATACGATTGAGTTTGATTGATTAACGGAGATCGAGACGAGGTTTGCCTCCCGGCCAATTTGGTGCCCGGCGAATCGAACGGCCACTTGTGCGGGTGCGGTTTTTACTCGAAATTGATTTCCATGAAATCTTCAAAGATTTCGGCGAGTTGCCGTACTGCCGATGATTTCCAAACCTGACCAGTACCTCTCAGGATCAAAGGTTTTCGATAGCCGCCGTTTTCGCACTCCGTTAAGAGCGTGTTTAAGTTTCAGTCGCCGGGCTGCAAGCGGCAAATTTTGCTTTATACTGCGTTAAAATTTTCGCCGTAGGCCCCCGGCTACGACTGCAAATTTTGCCTTGCCTGAAACAAAATTTGATCGCTTTCGCCTCGACACTGAAATTTAAACACGCTCTAAGTGATTGTCTATTTGCTTATGAAAGTACATTTTAGAAAATTCGGAGCAAAAACAAAGGCTATTTTTGAAACAAAATGAAGCAGATATATGAGAGCTTGTAACAACTTAGGTAGCCCACCCGTAACGTGTGATTTCACCACAGATTTACACAGATTTACACAGATTCATCCGTGAAAAATCTGTGTAAATCTGTGTAAATCTGTGGTGAAATCACACGTTACGGGTGGGCTACCTAAGTTGTTACGAATTTTTAAAAAAAATTCAAGGCAAAAGATGACTCAACTAGTGCCGTGTCCGGCAGGCAATCGCCCAAGCTGCTTAAGTTGTGTAAACACGGTATTTTGCAGCACCTTTGCTTAAAATTTCACGTGCACATGAAAAAAACGATTTACCCCCTCTTGCTTGCCTGTTTACTCGTCAGCGGTGTTTACGCCCAGTTGCCGCATCTGGTTTTTCACGCAGAACTGGTCGGGGCGGAGCAAATACCCGCCGTAAGCACCGATGCCCGGGGATTGATCACCCTGATATACAGTCCCGACCGCTCAAAAGTGACCGTGACTGGTCTGCTGGTCGGAATGCAAGGCGCTGTCAACAGCATCACGCTGCACATCGGAAAAACCGGAGAAGTGGGTGCGGCCATCGTTGACCTCATGCCGGTGCTGCACGGCCCGCGTTTGTACGGCGAGGTAGATGTGCCTCCGGCGCTTTTGCAAAACCTGTTGCCAGACTGCGCTTACGCCAGTGTCGGCACTACGGCTCACCCCGGTGGCGAAATTCGCGGACAGTTTATCTGTGAAACAGACCTCGACTACCGAGCCATACTTCAGGGTTCTGAAGTAGTACCGCCCAACAATTCGGCTGCCTTCGGTTTTGGCGGTTTGCATTTCCCAACTGGTTCTGAAGAACTGGTGTATGCCTTTCTTGTAGATGGCTTGAGCAGCCCGATCACAGCAGCGACTTTGTACCTCGGCAAGCCGGGCGAAAGCGGTACACCAGTGTATCAGTTTACCGGAATTTTCCAGAATTTTATTCAGGGCGTTGTAGAGTTGGGCAGCCTGCCAGACAACTTTTTACGCGATGCCCGGGAAGGCAAGTATTTTGTGCAGGTTAAAACGGCCAATTTCCCGGACGGAGAGGTCAGGGGGCAGGTAGGTTTTTTGGGCTATTTCACCTCGTTCGCACCTGCCAATGCCAGTCAGGTGGTTCCAAGTGGATCATCCACCGGATTTGGGTTCAGCCACAACACGCTCAATCAAACCCTCGACAGCCTGACTTCCACGGTGTACATCAGTACCATCAGCCCGACCGCTGTGGAAATCAGGATGGGCATCCCGGGCGCGAATGGGCCGTTGCTGGAAACGCTTCAGCCCGCTGGTCTGCCGGGTTTGTATCGGAAAACCTGGCCCTTAGATTCGGACCACATGACGGCCTTGGTGGAAGGGCGTTTGTACGTGAATGTGCCGACGGCCGCCAAGCCCGGCGGAGAAATTCGCGGACAACTGAAAAACAGCCTGCGGAAAGCGTATGCCTTTGACCTCTGCGGCAACCAGGTAGTGCCGCAAGTACACACCAACGGTATCGGTGTGGCCATGGCTTCGGTGGACCAGGTGAATTGTTACCTGAACTACAAAGTTATTTACGACCGGATGAGCGGCGATCTCGTTGACGCTTTTGTTTGCCAGGCCAGCCCCGGCATGAACGGCAACGCCCTGTACCCCTTGCCACCCATGAAAACACTGATACCCGGCGACACTGAAATCGCTCCGGCGCATGGCGTAAGCATCGAACTGGGGGAAATGTACATGATCCTGCGGACCGCCGATTATCCTGACGGGGAAATCCGCGGGCAAATTCGTCGCGGTTTCTCTTGCCCGGATGTTTCAGGGGTAAAAAACCTGGGGCAAATTCGCGATATCGCGGTATCGCCAACACCGTTTACCGACCACCTGAACGTCCAATTAACCAGCGACCGCAGTTTCCAGGGCCGTTTGATCCTGTACGATATGTTGGGCGCGCCGGCAGTAGTTCGGACGGTGGATATTATCGCGGGGAATCAAACCTTGAACTTCCCCGCAGTCGGGCTGCTGCCCGGCGTTTATACGTTGAACCTGGAAATTCCCGGCGAAAGCCGGAGTGTGTTGCTGAAACGGGTGATCCGGCAGTAGGGCCGCGTTTTAAAAAAGCCATTAATTTCTTGCGAATTGAAATTTGAGGCGGTTGGATACCTTTGCCCACCACCGTCATCTCATCCGCAAAAAAACATGAACATCCCGCAGTACCTCGATGCACTCCAACGCCGCTATTCCACTGGAAACGCCCGCGAGCATGCCTATCGGGCCGATCTGGAAGCGCTGCTCCGCCACCTCGCCCCCGGTGTGGAAGTGACCAACGAACCCGCCAATGTCACCGACTGCGGCAACCCCGACTTTGTGCTCACCGCCGGCCCCATCCCCGTCGGGTATGTCGAAGCCAAGGACATCGGAAAAGACCTCGACAGCAAACAGTACCGCGAGCAGTTCGACCGCTACCGTAAAGCGCTGGACAACCTCATCATCACCGATTACCTGCGCTTTCAGTTTTTCCAAAACGGCCAACTCACAGCCGACCTCCGCCTCGCCACGCTCGAAAACGGCAAAATAAAACCCGACCCGAGCGTGTTCCAGCGGTTTCAGGACCAACTACACGACTTCGCTACCTACGTCGGGCAGACGATAAAAAGCCCCCAAAAGCTCGCCGAACTCATGGCCGGCAAAGCCCGTTTGCTGCAAAGCACGCTCGAAGCCGCCGTGCAACACGACGAAGACACACAAGCCACCACTTCCCTGCGCAGCCAGTTGGCCGGGTTCAAAGACGTGCTGTTGCATGACATCAATCCCCGTGAATTTGCCGACTTGTACGCCCAAACCCTCGCCTACGGCCTCTTCGCTGCCCGCTTACACGACCCCTCGCTCGACACCTTCAGTCGTCAGGAGGCGGCCAATCTGATTCCCAAAACCAACCCCTTCCTGCGCTGGCTGTTCCAGTACATCGCCGGCTACGACATAGACGAGCGCATCCGCCCCACGGTGGACAACCTCGCCGAGGTGTTCCGCGCGACCGACGTAGCCGCGCTGCTCAGCGGTTTTGGCTATGCAACAATATCCTCCTCCCCTGTTGGGGGAGGCCGGGAGGGGGCCGACCCGGTTATCCATTTTTACGAAACCTTCCTCGCCGCCTACGACCCCGCCTTGCGCAAAAGCCGCGGCGTGTGGTACACCCCCGAACCCGTGGTCAATTTCATCGTGCGTGCCGTGGATGAGTTGCTGAAAACCGAATTCGGCCTCCCGCAGGGCTTGGCCGATACGTCCAAAATCAAGGTGCCGGTAAAAACCGACAACTTCGACAAACGAAAGCAGCACTACAAAACCGCCGAACAGGAAATCCACCGCGTGCAAATCCTCGACCCGGCTACCGGCACCGGCACGTTCCTCGCCGAAGTAGTGCGCCACATCCACCGCACTCGATTTGCCACCATGCCCGGCGCCTGGAGCGGCTACGTGGAGCGCGACCTCATCCCCCGCCTCAACGGCTTCGAACTGCTCATGGCCTCCTATGCCATGGCCCACCTGAAACTCGACCTGCTGCTGACCGAAACCGGTTACAAGCCCCAGATGGAACAGCGTTTTCGGGTATTCCTGACCAACTCCCTCGAAGAGTACCACCCCGACACCGGCACCCTATTCGCCCACACCCTGGCCCAGGAAGCCAACGAAGCCAACGCCATCAAACGCGATACACCTGTGATGGTGGTGCTGGGAAACCCGCCGTACAGTGGCATATCGAGCAACAACGGGACTTGGATCAGCGGCCTGATCGAAGATTACAAATATGTGGACGGCGAGCACTTCGGCGAACGCAAACACTGGCTGCAAGACGATTACGTCAAGTTCCTGCGCTTCGGCCAGTACTTCGTGGACAAAAACGGCGAGGGCGTTTTGGCCTACATCAACAACCACTCCTTCCTCGACAACCCCACCTTCCGGGGCATGCGCTGGCACCTTTTGCAGTCGTTCGACACGATCTACATTATTGATTTGCATGGGAATTCTAAAAAGAAAGAAACCGCGCCCGACGGCTCTGCCGACCAGAATGTGTTCGATATCCAGCAGGGTGTGAGCATCAATATTTTTGTCAAAACCGGTAAAAAGAAACAAGGCGAACCCGCCCAAGTGCTACACTACGACCTGTTCGGCAGCCGCGACAGCAAGTATGGCTTCTTGTGGAAAAACGACCTGCGTAGCGTGCCGTTTCGGGAGTTGAAGCCGGAAAAACCATTTTTGTTTTTTGTGCCCACAGAAAATGAAGGCAAAGCGAAGTACGAGCAAGGTTTCAAAATCAATGAATTTTTTGAGCAATCAACCGTTGGTTTCGTTTCTGCACGCGACGACATCAACATCGGTTTCTCCAAACAGGAAGTGGAAGCCAACGTCCGGTTTATAGTGGAGAACGATGAACAGAAAATACGCCAGCACTTCGGACTGAAACAAACCGATGCCCGCGATTGGACGGTGCCGACCGCTAAAAGGGATGCAGAAGCCAATTTCCAGAAATTGAAACCAGTGGCCTGCTCGTACCGGCCATTTGACACGCGATTCACTTTTTACACCGGAAATTCGAGAGGGCTGTATGCAAGCCCCCAGAAAAAAATTCTACAACATCTCATAATTGGTGAAAATGTAGGGTTGGTTTGCGCTAAACAAATGAAAGAAGACCCCCGGCGCTTTCATATCTAGGCATATTGTTGCACACAAGTTGTTCAGTGCTTACGACATAAACTCTGTCTTCCCCCTTCTACCTCTACCCCATCTCCGACGCATCCGATCTGTTCGCCCGCTCTACCCGCGTCCCCAACCTGAACAGTACGATCGTGGACAAAATAGCCGCCGATCTGGGGCTGCGCTTCGTGCCCGAGAAGGGGCCGGAGTCGGGTGTGTTGCGCCCATTGATTTGCTCGACTATATCTACGCAGTGCTGCACAGCCCGGTGTACCGGGAGCGGTACCGGGCGTTTTTGAAGATAGACTTTCCGCGCGTGCCGTATCCTGCGGATGCGGATACCTTTTGGCGACTTGTGGCCTACGGCGGCGCCTTGCGCGCACTGCACCTGCTGGAAAGCCCCGTGGTGGACGATTTTATTACCACCTACCCCGCTGACGGCGACAACCGTGTGGAGAAAGGCTACCCACGTTTTTCTCCCTCTCCCGCTGGGGAGGGCCGGGGTGGGGCTGTGTTCATCAACGAGGTACAGCACTTCGCAGGGGTGCCCGAATCAGTGTGGAATTTTTACATCGGCGGCTACCAGCCCGCCCAAAAGTGGCTGAAAGATCGCCGGGAACGGGTGCTGGCATTTGATGATCTGCTCCACTACCAGCGGATCGTGGCGGCGCTGGCGGCTACGGAGCGGTTGATGGGGGAAATTGACGAAGTAAAATTTGTTTGAAAAAACTTCTTTGTTAAAACAAAACGTCGTGTATTTTTGTAGCGCTTTTTAAAAACGGATATGGTCGCCTTTGCCAATCAGCCCAAATTAGGATATGGAATTTATACCGTGGCCGATGTGGCCACAGTCCTCGGTTTGCCGTTGGATCAGGTGCGCCGTTGGTTGAAAAAATACTGGGATTTGAAACTTGCCCCGGATGCTGGTACCCGTAATTCCTGGGGAGAGCGAAAGGATAAATCCGTGAATTTTTACGCGATGGTGGAGTTTTACGTCTTTTACGAACTTCGTCGGCATGGTGTGTCCATCAGCCGGATTGTCAAAAGCCACCAACTGCTCCGGGAAAAATTTGACACACCCTACCCGTTTGCTTCCTACCGGATTATGACCGACGGTCGTGCCATCTTGTTCTCCCCGGACGGTGGTGCCAGTATCGTGTCGGCCAACACGAACCTACAATACGAACTGAAAGAAATCATTGAAGACTTTATCAAAAAGATTGACTTCGGGAAAGACGATCAATTCGCACTCCGGCTTTACCCCGACGGGAAAAGGAAAAACATCGTAGTTGACCCGCACCATCAGTTTGGGCAGCCGGTCGTCAAAGGCACCAACATCCTGGCGAGCGTCCTTTTTTCCATGTTCAAAGGCGGCGAAAGCGTTGATTTCATCGCAGAGGTTTACAATTTGAAAAAGGAGCAGGTTAAGGATGCCATCCAGTATTACCAAAAAGCCGCTTAGAGCGTGTTTAAATTTCAGTCGCCGGG
>JBEBHD010000302.1:0-5766 GCA_040080915.1 Saprospiraceae bacterium | reverse complement strand
TCACCCGCTCACTCTCTCACCCGCTCACTCTCTCACCCGCTCACTCTCTCACCCGCTCACTCTCTCACCCGCTCACTCTCTCACTCTCTCACCCTCTCACCCTCTCACCCGCTCACTCTCTCACTCTCTCACCCGCTCACTCGCTCAATAATTCCGGTACCGTCCCCACGAGAAGCCGAAGCGCAGGGTAGCCTGGCCGTACACGCCGGACAGTTGGTTGTCAGTCAGGCTGATGTTGCTGTCGGTGACAAAACGATAGCCGCCTTCGAAGGCTAGGTGCATCCATCGCAACAAGTTGATTTCCACACCAGCCGAGGGCTGGATCACGAAGATGCGGTCCTCGTTTTCGTTGGCAAATTTCACCGTGCCCGGCCCGGCATCTATGTTGATGATGGGGTGTACGGCGCGGTATTTTTGGAAACCGTAACCGAGGCTCAGCACGCGCCAGCGCATGTCGAACGATTGACCGGACTGATTGTCCCACAGGATATTGTCGCGCAGGTCGTATGCGCCAAGGCCAATAGTCAGTGCCTTGCCAAACTCCAGCCCGAAATGCCAGCCGTACACATAACTGTTGGAATTGCCGTAGCGGGTCATCTGGTGCTTGGTGCCCGCCCAAATCCCGGAAAAACCGAGGTTACGGGTGCCTAGAACGGTTTCTTCGTGTTGCGCGAAAGCGGCAAGACAGGTCAGGGAAAAAACAGAGAAGAGGAGGATTGACTTGATGCGCATGGCTGTCATTTTTGTAATGATACAATCGGGTGAAACGCCCAAACGGGCAACGGGACAACCGACACACAAATGTCCGGACGGGTTGCATCTATACTTCACACTGCGAGATTTTGTGCATGGCCTTCGGCCTAATATTTTGATTAGCAGCGCTCAGTACGTTTATCTACTTTGCACCTTGCGGTGCGAAGTAGATAAACGTACTGCCCCTTCGGGGCAAAGGGCCTATGTCGCAGTGTTGAGTTATCCTACTGCCAGTACGGGTGGTTAACGGCGTTACTTCCTCCGCAAAACTGCTGCTGACAGCAACGTCACAGCCAGGCCCACCGGGAACGGCTCCAAAAACGTGATGGCCGCTTTGAACAAGGGATTTTTGTACAACTCCTTGAACTGCTCCATTTCAGTAGTTTTTTGTGCGATCGTCTCCGCTGAAGCGCCCGATGCTTGCAGCTGCTGAATGGCGTGTTCCATATACTTGTCCATAAAATCCGCCATCAGTGTGTTGGACACGATCATCCACATGATCACGTACATGACACAGGAAATAAGGGTGATGTAGATGCCGACCTGAAACGCCTTCCCGAAAGAAAGCCCGTCCGAGGCTACCTGATCGCGGTAGGCACGTACCCCGAAAAAGATAAAAATCATGCTGAGAACAATGCCGACGTAGCCAAAAACCTCGGCGTTGGAAGCCTTTTCATAGTCGCCGCGCATGTACAATGCCATGAGCAACATCAAGGCGGCACCAATAATGCCTGAAATAAGACCGTACTTGAGAACCAAATTTTTCATAAAAAAAACCAAGAGTTGATGAACTGATGGGGCAAAGGACAGCGCACCGGCTCTTTTCGGCTTCATACTTTTGGGTGATTTCGACACTGCGCCAGCTAATCATACTTTTGGGCGATCGGCGCGATCAAGCCCAACACCCGGGCACGCTCCACCAATTGGGTACGGCGTTGGGCATCCAATTTGGAAAAAAGGTTGGCCGTATGGGTCTTCACCGTGTTGAGGGAAACAAACATGGTGTCGGCGATTTGTTGGTTGCTCAACCCTTGGGCAATGTGGAGGAGCACTTCGTATTCGCGTTGTGTAACGCGGTGTTGGGCCAAGGCTTTTTCTAATTCGGCCCCTTGGAGTGGCTCAGCGGTCAGTGGCGCAGGCGTTTTTTCTTTTGTTGAAAAAGCCCGCCTGCCCAACCAAATGCCGATAGCGGCAAAACACGCCGCGATAAAACCAAAGTACAGTTCTTCGGAGTGCTCCAGCAGCAAAAAACGGTACCGGGCCGCTTGGAACGAAGCCAATAGCAGGCCCAGAGAAAGGCCGTACAGCAAAATGGTGCGCAGCGAAAAAGACTTCGAGGGTTGTTCCACGCAGCGAAAATGAAAAAGACACTATTCAGTTCTTGTCCGGTCGCTTGCCGGCGTTGAGGAAATCCTGATAGGCGGTGAGATTTTCCCATTCGCCGTTGGCAGCGAGCAGCGCTTGTGCCGACCATGTGCCGGGGTCGTGCATGCTGTAACGCGGGCCAGCGCTCACGAGAATGTCCTTGAGCTGCTGAACCGAAGTAGCGGCCAATTGGCCGTAGGTGGTGATACCTGCATTGAAGAGCAACTGCTCGATTTTTGGCCCGATACCCTCCACGATCTTGAGGTCGTCTCGCGGCCCGCCGGTGACGGCCACCACCACGGGAGCTGGCTCTTCGGTTATCATTTTTTTGGGCTCCGCCTCAGCTTTCGGGGCGGGAATTTGGAGCGCGTCGCCCAATTCGTCTATCGGGATCATGCTGTTGCGCGATACAGGGGCCACGAACACCGCATCGGCGGACACTGCCACAGGATCGGCGGCTGATTCCTGCACTTCGAGTGTGGGTTGCTCCTCGGGCGTTTCGGCGGGCAAGTCGGTAGGCGTGGCTTCCGGCTCGTTCAATGGTTCCGATGGGGGAATACGAGCCTCCACTTCCAAAGGCACTTCGGTGGTCGAGGTGGTTTCTGGCTCGTGGCTTAGGCCGAGTTCGGACTCTAACTGGCGGTTGCGGGCCAGTATTTTTTCCATGTCGCTTTGCAGGATGGCGAACTGGTTGTGCCGTGTCTCCGCCTCCCAACCGAGGGTTTGCACCCGCGTATTCAGGGCATCGCGCTCGGCTTCTGTTTCGGTGAGTTTGGTTTTGAGGTCATCCGCTTCCTGCCGAAGAGCGATATTGGTGGCAGACAGGCTGGTGTTTTCGATACGGAGTTTTTCGGCCTCCTGACGGTAGCTGCTCCACAAAACCCAGCCGAGCCAAAGGCCGATTAGCCCGGCCACGAAGAGCATGAACAGGATTTCGAAGGTGTGGGAAGTAAAAGTGCCGGTGCCGGGGCCTTGGAATACGTCTTGCTGAAACATCGAATTTTTGCGATGGGTGATGAATGATTAGGTAGTAAATGGGCCTATTGGCCGACTCGGACTTCTACGCGGCGGTTTTGGTAGCGCCCGCGCGGGTTGTCGTTGCTGTCCAAGGGTTGGTTCTCGCCTTTGGACTTGCATACGATCTGTTTTTTGCCAACGCCTTTGGTAATGAGGATATCCCGGATGTTTTTCGCACGGCGCAGGGCAAAAGCGAGGTTTGTTTTGCCGTCGCCCACGTTGTCGGTATGCCCGATCAGGGTGACCGTTGTGCCCGACGCGGCCAGTTGGCCGGCCAGCCGGGACAGGTACGCGTCAATGGCTGCATTGTCTTCTTTTCGAGTGGAGTTGTAGGGAAAATGAATCAGGGCATGATCGGCCAGTTCCTCAACGTGGGCCTTGCTGATGTCCGGTTCGACGGCAACAGGCTGTGGGTCGGAAGCGGCGTTGTCGTGTTCGACCGGTTCCGCTGGCGGGTATGCCGCCGACTGGTCATCGGCCTGAAGGATCGTTTCCGGCTCAAACGGTACGGCCTGTTGGGCTACCGAGGGCCGGTCGCCGCATTGCTGTTTGATGCCACAAACGTACCAGTACCAACTGACACCGCTCCAAAGAGCGAAAACTGCAAGTACTAAAAATCGTGAACTCATATGGATCGGATTTTGTAACAGACTGAGCGGCAAAGTAAACAGTTATCTTGCAAAACGAGGTGCAAAACATTTCATCGTTTTCTGCAATGGGAGCTGGAACTTTGCGCCTATGAGCAAAGATGAATCCAAACCCCGGTTGTCGAAGGAGTCGTTGCGCGAGGCTCTGAAGATATTCGAGTTTGTCCGCCCCTACCGTTACCAGTTCGTTTTCGGGTTGGTGCTACTTTTCCTTTCGAGCAGTATTTTCATGGTGTTTCCGCTGATGATCGGCAAAATGCTCGATGTGGCGCAAGGTGCCGTGGTGGACATTGATCTAAAAAGCATGGGGATATGGCTCGTGGCCATTTTGGCCGTGCAGGGCGTGATCTCGTACCTGCGGGTCATCATGTTCGCCACAGTGAGCGAAAAAACCACGGCAGACGTGCGCGATGCACTTTACCAAAACCTGATCGGGCTGCCCATCGTTTTTTTTGAAAAAAGCCGCGTCGGCGAATTGGTCAGCCGCCTCACCAACGACGTGGAAAAACTGTACAACACCCTGTATTTCATCCTTGCCGAGTTCATCCGGCAGATCATCGTGCTCATCGGAGGCATCGCCCTGCTGACCTGGATGGCACCCAAACTGGCCGTTGTCATGTTGGCTACGTTCCCGGTCATCGTCATCGGGGCACTGATCTTCGGGCGCTGGGTGCGCAAATTGTCGAAAAAACGGCAGGACATGCTCGGCGAGACCAACACGATCTTGGACGAAACGCTCCAGTCCATCCACGCCGTCAAAGCATTCACCAACGAAGGCTTCGAGCGCATGCGCTACGGGCGGGCCAACAATCAGGTCGTAGGTGTGTCCATGCGCTACGCACAAGGGCGGGCTTTCTTTGCTGTGTTCATCATCACCATGTTGTTCGGTGCCCTGTTTTTTGTCATCGGCTACGGCATGTACTTGGTGCAGACGGGCCAGTTGACGGCGGGGGAACTGATCACCTTTGTTACCTACACGGCCATCATCGGCGGGGCCATTGCCGGTTTGGGCAATTTTTACACGGAATTGGTCGGTGCTGTCGGTGCCACCGAGCGGGTGCGCGAAATCCTGCGCAGCCCCACCGAATTCGACGAGCGCCCGCAAACCAACCGTGCCGCCGGCCGCCTAACGGGCGACATCAAGTTCGACGACGTGCATTTTTCCTACCCGACCCGCCCCGATGTGGAGGTGCTCAAAGGTGTGAGCCTGACCATACCGGCTGGCAAAAAGGTGGCGTTGGTGGGCCAAAGTGGCGCGGGCAAATCCACTATCATGCAGCTTCTGCTGCAGTTCCACCCTGTTGCAGGCGGCGATATCCGCATCGGCGGGGCGAGTATTTACGACTACGAGCTGGAATCGTACCGCCGCAATTTTGCCATCGTGCCCCAAGAGGTCATCTTGTTTGGCGGCACCATTCGGGAAAACATCCTGTACGGCAAACCAGGCGCTACTGAAGCAGAAATAACCGAGGCCGCCCACAAAGCCAATGCGTTGGACTTTATCCGCCGTTTTCCCGACGGGTTGGACACCGTGGTGGGCGAGCGCGGTATCAAACTGTCCGGTGGGCAGCGCCAGCGCATTGCCATCGCCCGAGCCATCCTGCGCGACCCGGCCATCCTGCTGCTTGACGAGGCCACCTCGTCCCTCGATGCCGAAAGCGAACGCGTGGTGCAGGAGGCGCTCCACAACCTCATGGAAGGCCGCACCAGCATCATCATCGCGCACCGCCTGGCCACAGTTCGGGAGGCAGATTGTATTTATGTGCTGGACGGCGGCCGCATCGTCGAGCAGGGCACTCACGAGGGCCTTTCCGCACTGGAAAACGGTGTGTACAGCACGTTGGCCAAACTACAATTCGATGCGCTGGACACGGCAGCGGTTTGATTAGAGCGTGTTTAAATTTCAGTGCCGAGGCGAAAGCGAGCAAATTTTGTTTCAGGCAAGGCAAAATTTGCAGGCATAGCCGGTTGTCTATGGCGAAAA
>JBEBHD010000301.1:0-5772 GCA_040080915.1 Saprospiraceae bacterium | reverse complement strand
AGCGAGCAAATTTTGTTTCAGGCAAGGCAAAATTTGCAGTCGTAGCCGGGTGCCTACGGCGAAAATTTTAACGCAGTATGAAGCAAAATTTGCCGCTTGCAGCCCGGCGACTGAAATTTAAACACGCTCTTAATGCCGACGGCATGGTCGTGGCGCTGCCTGCCGAAAAATTTGAGTACAGCCCGGGCATGAGTGCCGAAACTTCCCCCATATTGCTGGTGGAAGTGCTTTCCAAAAGCACGCGAGACTACGATTTCGGCATCAAGTTGCCCTGCTACAAAAAAATACCGGCGCTGCGGCAAATCCTGTTTGTGGAACAAAGCAAACCCGGCGTGCTGGCCTTCGAACGCAACCGCCCGAACCAATGGACGGAGACGGAATTGAAAAATCTTGACGATGTTTTTTTGGTGAATGATCGTCCGGTAGCGCTGCGGGAAATTTATGCGGAGGTGTATTGATCTGTTTTTTCCAGCAGCCACGCCTTTTCGGCGACCTGCTCCGTGGCCAAGATTTGTTCCCGCAGTTTTTCATGACCTTTTTTGTCGCCGGGCCGCAGCTCCAGCAGGTGCCGGGTGAAGCGCACGAGGCTCAGGTTCAGTTCCTGGTGGTAGCCGAGGTCTTTTTGGCGGCGTAGGAAAGCGCTGAAACTGGTGAGCAAGGAGTCGAGCGCCTTGTGCTCGCCGAGCTCATAGTAGCTGCGCAGGAGCATGCGGCGAGCATCAAGCAGGTTGAGGCGGTCTTCGAGTTCGAGCTGCTGGAGCAGGGGCATTGCCCGCGCGAAGTCTTGTTTTTGAAAATAAAGAAAAGCAAGGTTGTATCGGTACAGCGCGTCACGCTCGCGCGGGTGCAGCGCCGGTTTGTACTGCTCAAAAAACTCCTGTACCCAGTCGTGTTCGCCCAAGGCGGTCCCGATCCGAATGATGTTTTTGTAGGTAAAGCCGGAAAGCCACCCGCTCTCCGCGAGGAGTTCTTTCTTTAAGCCCGAACGGTACAATTCAAAGGCTTCGCGCACAAATGGTTTTTCACCACTGTTCATCCGACGTATACAATAGTTGATGCCTAACAGGTGCAGGCCCCGCAATTCAACCGGCGCAAATTGCTCCGTGTGGGCAGCCAACACGGTTTTCCAAGACTCAAAATGTGCTGGCTGCTCCGGCTCCAGCAGCGCCCTGCAAAGGTGGTAGTACATAGCTACGGCAGGGTAGTTGTTTAGCCAATCGCCGTTTTCGGCTAAGCTCATCACAGTTTGGAGCAGGTTTTTGTCGTAAGGCTGGGCGCCGATAGCCTGATGTGTGAGCGCCGAGCAGGCTTGGCGCAGCATTTCGGACAAATAAAAAACAGTCAGGTGATTGTGCAGCGGTTGCAGGTCGAGCGTAGCCGAACGCTCGCGGGGAGCGCGGGCTTCGAGCCGCTCCTGATGCAGGTCGTAGCGGTCAAAATGCCAGCGGGCATCACGTTCGGATGCTTCGTGCATTTGATTTTCGGCGCGGCTCCATTCGTTCACGAGCATCTCGTCCAACCCCCGGCGGCGCAGGGCGCGGCAGAGGTAAAAATGGCGGTCGGCGGGGGCGGTTTCCATTTCCGAAAAAGCTAAGTATCGGCGCACCACATCAAGCAGATACGACATGGTGTGGCGCAGGGCGCGGTTGTCGTATGGCTTGCCGGGAAACGCAGCAGCGAAGAGGCGCTCCGGGCTAAGTGCGCGAGCCAAGGACTCTTCCGGTGCCGGGCGTCGGCCATTGGCTGCCAATACCTGCCCGGCGATGTAGTCGCACAGCAGGCGCACTTCCGGGCGGCGGTTGAAAACCTCACATTGCACGACCCGGCACAGCGAGCGGAGTTCTTTGGCATCGAGCCGGCGCAGAGTGTAAAGCAGGAAGGATTCGGTCATGTCAGTTTTGAGTTTTGAGTTTTGAGTGGTTTTGTGTCGGGTAGAATACAAATAAAACCGTATGGAGGTTGGTATGTTGGCTATGTTCTTTCGGCAAAATTATTTTTAAAATATTTAAAATCAGTTTTTTAAAAAATATTTATCTCGGCAAACAGACAAAAATGTGCATTGCCAGACCCGGAATGTGCCGGTACTTTTGAGGCATAAAAAAATGCTAATCGTATGAAAAATGTACTGCTGCTTTGCCTGCTACTGAATGCACTGGTTGCCTATGGGCAAACCTCCTCCTACTGGGAAGAACTGCCCACTCCACCGGGCGGCACGCCCGAACGAATCACCCAAACTGCCAACGGCTGGGTGTACGCCGAATGTTATGACCATGCCGTGTACTATTCGCAGGACAACGGGCTGCACTGGCAGCAAATGTTCTGGCCGTCGAACGACCCCGACACCGGTTTTGCCAAAATCACCGTAGGCCGCGCGGGCACCTTGTTCGCCGAACGGCAAGTAGGCCCGAATCAAGGCTACCTACGATATTATGATGTGTACAAATCGGTGGACAATGGCGCAACCTGGCAACATCTGCTGGATTCGACTAATGTTCACGGCCTGGGGGAAACTTCGACCGGGCACTGGTTTGGGCTAAAAGACAGTATAGGTGGTAACTTCTTTGTCCAACTCGTCGTACGTTCCGGCAATGCGGGTGCCAGTTGGCAATCGGTAAACCCTTTGACGGGTTGGTCAGACTACTACGAAGGGGTTGAAATAGGAGGCTACGACGAAGTGTGGGTAGGCCGGGGCTTTTCCGATGATAGGAAGTACTATTCAAGAGACAACGGTAATACCTGGATGAGTAAGTCATTGATATATTCGGCCAACGTTACGATGCTTACGTTTTCCAATACCTTGTTGTACAGTAGCTCCTATCAGATTTGTCGTTTTACGCCCGACGGTACTACGGTGTGCAGTAAAATAGACTCCACT
Source organism: Saprospiraceae bacterium (assembly GCA_040080915.1). Taxonomy (GTDB): domain Bacteria; phylum Bacteroidota; class Bacteroidia; order Chitinophagales; family Saprospiraceae; genus M3007. The sequence goes on along the minus strand of JBEBHD010000301.1, from coordinate 2,897 downwards.
ATCGCCAACAACTACAACTACCTTCTTGGTTTTTTCCAACTGCCCGACAGCAGCCTCTATGCCACGACTTCGCAGTTTTTGTACAAGTCGGTTGACGACGGTATCTCCTGGCAGCGGGTTGGCCCCAAGAACGGAATCACTTTTTTCTACGACGACCGGCCGCTCTTCGATGGTACCTGGTTGGCCTCAAACGCGTACAACCTGGCCCGCTCCTCCGACCTCGGCGATTCCTGGAGTTTTTCCGCTTACGGTATCAACCGGAGCCTGGTGCAGGATATCTTCCTGCGCAATGAGCAGGAGTGGCTCGCCTGGACGGGCAACGAGCTCTGGCACACCAACAACGCCGGACAAGACTGGGAACTGCGCTTCGACAATGCGGGCTTGGCAACGGGACTTCACCTCCAATCCTTGATCTCGGATGACGCTGCCAATATCTGGTTGACTGTCCGGGACTCCCTGTTATTTTCTTCCGATATGGGGCAAACGTTTCAAAACATCACCCCACCCGCAGGCTTGTCCACGAGCATTCCGCCCAAAATCGGCCTCAACGGCCAACAAAACGCCCTGTTTGCCTGCACACCTGGCGGTACCATGCGCACGCCGGACAACGGCCTGACCTGGGAACCCGTACTCGACAGCCTGTACCTTCGAAAAACCGTGCTTCACCCCTCTGGTGCCTTGTTCGGGATTTTCGACAGTATTTTCTGGCATTCCAATCAAATCAACTTTTACTTCGCTCCCATTTTGTACCGTTCCGACAATGACGGCCAAACCTGGCAGAGCGTGTCCGATCAAATCGTCGAAGACCTCACGATAACGCCTGATGGCGACCTGTTTGCCAGTTCATCATTCTTTATCCTGCGCTCCACGGACCTGGGTAGCTCCTGGATTTCGCTGCAACAAAATGGCCAACAAATCGCCTCCGATCCCGGCGGGTTTTTGTTTGCGTTTAGCTCGTTAAACGAAGAGGCCTACATGTCCATAAATGACGGCCATACCTGGCAGGGGCTTCCGGCACCGAATGTGTTGGAAAATGTGACGACATGGAGCATCTCGTCTCTGGGTTTTAACAACCAAAGCCACCTGTTCATCCGGAGTAGGGAATACGCCGGAGCGGGCACCAAAGGGCGCTTGTTCCGCACCGCCAGACCCACCCAGTTCGGTACGTTCCTCAACGGCACTGTATTCAAAGACGCCGACGGCGACTGCGACACCAACGACCCTGAAAGCCCGCTCGAAAACTGGATTGTACGCGCCGACGGCAACGACTCCTGGTGGGCCACCACTGATTCGGCAGGCCACTACACTATGTACCTCGACACCGGCACCTATTTTCTCACCGTAAAACCCGCGCTGGAATTGCTCTGGCAATCCTGCGCCGACAGCCTGCCGGTGTCCTTGTCCGTCGTGCAGGACACTGTTGAACAGGACGTGCCCGTGCTGGCCGTGGCCGACTGCCCGTACATGACTGTGCTGGTAGCCGCCCCTTGGCTCGAACGCTGTTTTGATAGTTTTGTGTGGGTGGTGTGCTGCAACGAAGGCACCGAAGGCACCGACTCTGCCTGGGTGGACGTGACCCTCGACCCGGCACTCATTTTCACCGATACCACGCTGAACTACGAGGCGCTGGGCAACAACACCTTCCGTTTTCAACTCGGTGCCATGCCGCAAGGCTATTGCCAAAACTTCATGTTCCGGGTGTACGTGGACTGCGACAGCACCGTGCTCGGCCAAACGACCTGCATTTCGGCGCACGTATACCCCGACTCCCTGTGTGTTGAGCCAGCGGAATGGTCGGGTGCTGAAATATCTGTATCGGCCCGCTGCGAACAGGACACCGCTCTCCGCTTCGACGTGACCAATACCGGTCCGGTGCCCACGCAGGGCCTGCATTACTTCGTGATCGAAGACGACGTGGTGCTCATGGATGATAATGAAATCTATCAGCCGGGCCAAACACGCTCCTTTTCGCTGCCTGCCAACGGGCACTTCTGTCGCTTCGAGTCGGAGCAGGAGCCGGGGCACCCGTTCTCCCTGCAAGTGGCTGCCTGGGTAGAGGGCTGCGCCGGCTTCCAGGGCATGGGTTTCCCGAACTGGTATTTCCTGAACAATGGCATCCCGTCGCAGGATGTGTATTGCGGCGAACTGGTGGGTTCGTTCGATCCCAACGACAAGCAGGGCTTTCCTGTAGGTTACGGCTCCGACCGCCTCGTACCGCCGAATACCGACATTGAGTACCTCGTGCGCTTCCAGAACACCGGCACCGCACCGGCTCACCGGGTGTTGGTGCGCGACACGCTCTCCAACCTGCTCGATCCGGCCACCCTGCGCATGGGCCCCACTTCGCACCCGGCCACCTGGACACTGGACGGACAGGGCGTACTGGTTGTGACCTTTGCCGACATCAACCTGCCCGACAGTTCCGCCAACGAGGCGGCTTCGCACGGCTTTTTCTCCTTCACCATTGCCCAAAAACCTGACCTGCCCAACGGCTCTATCATTCACAACACGGCATCCATTTACTTCGACTTCAACAGCCCGATCCATACGAACAAGACCCGGCACCAGATCGGCAGAGGGTTCATTGCCGTGGACGTGACGGAAGCCCCGGGATTCCGGTCGCTGAGGGTGTTCCCCAATCCCGTGGCCGAATCGGCAGTACTGACGTTCGAGGAGCTACGTCCGGGCCCATACCGGTTCCTGCTCACCGATGTGTCCGGGAAAACTGTGTACGAAACGGCTTTTCATGGAAATGCGCTAAACTTCCAGCGCGAAAGCCTGCCAGGCGGGTTGTATTTTTTCCAACTGTTGGGCGACACGGGGAAACGAGCGGGAGCGGGCAAAGTGTTGCTTAAACCTTGAGGTTGCCGACTATTGGTTGGAAGAGTGTATTAAAA
>JBEBHD010000065.1:0-20784 GCA_040080915.1 Saprospiraceae bacterium | reverse complement strand
CTGGCTGGGGTGGAGGTGCCGGGGCGGGGTTGGGCAGGGCACCAGCGGGCGATGCCGCAGATCGTTTTTGCCCAAAGGCAAAAAAAGCGCCCGGTTCTGATCCGCGATTTCTAGTGCTCGTTCGCGCTCGGTTGTTTTCGCCCAAATATCCGGTGCGGCAATTTTTTCAAAAAGCAGTGCATGGCCCGCGTTGTTCAGGTGAATGCCATCGCCCGAATCGTATCGGGGGGTCAGCCTGCCGTCCGGCATGGCGAGCGATTCCCAAAAGTTGACGATTTGGCCCTCGAAGCGCTTTTCAAGTGCCAGAAGTACCTGCAACTGAATATGAATTTTCGCCGGATCGAAGTTGCGTGGTTGTACAGACGTGAACCACACGGGCACACCAGCCGCCCACGCGGCGTAGGCAATGGACTCAAAATTCGCAATTTGTTCCTGAACCGGAAAACCTGCGGCGGCATCGTTGGAAGGCAGGTTGACGATGACGGCATCGGGTCTCAGGCTGAGCGCCCGGGTTATGTTGCGCAGGGTATCGGGAGCGGATCGGCTGGCCGGGTGTCGGGTGCCGGTAGGCATGAGGTGCCAGGTTTGGTAGCCGCTTTTGGCGAGGTTGATCACCTGATTGGCCGGGTTGAGGCTTTTCAGGTGTGCCTCCAGGCGGGGCACCCAGGCACTGTCTACGGGTCGGGCACCCACCCCGGCTGCTGTGGACGAGCCGATGACCACTACGACGAGGCTACCGGTTGAGGCGCTTTGACCGAAAGTTGATAGCGAAAAAAGCAGGCAGGCCGCCAAGGCAATACGACACTTCATAGGAGGTCATGGTTGGGAAAAATTCGGCAATGCTGGAGGCATTATGTCGATTGTGGCCAAAGGTAAACATATTCGTGTTGCAAGAACTGAGGCTGTCGTTCAGAAATCCGGGTTGTAGCAGTTACCTTTGGCTCACAAAAACCTGTATACCATGGTACAAATTGCCAACCCTATTTACGATGTCGTTTTCAAGTACCTGATGAACGACGAAAAAATGGCCAAACTGTTGCTGTCGGCCATTATCGGCAAAGAAGTCGTGTCGCTGGACTTTCGCCCGACTGAACATCATTTTCCTGTTGGCGAGCTGCTTATGGTGCTGCGCATGGATTTCAGTGCTTGTATTCTTGATGAAAATGGCGAGCAGGAACTCGTTATCCTTGAGTTGCAAAAGGCAAAGCTCGCCACGGATATCATGCGATTCCGTCGCTACCTCGGGGAGCAGTACAGCAATAAGGAAAACATGGTGCGGGAGCCAAAGCAGGAGTATCCATACCGAAAAGCGCTCCCTATCATCAGTATTTACTTCCTTGGGCACACACTGGAATACGCTAAGGCACCGGTAATTCGAGTAAACCGCATCTATACCGACGTGGCCACCGGCGAGCGAATTCGAGAGCGGGAAGAGTTTATCGAAAGCCTAACACATGACAGCATTATCATCCAGATTCCCTACCTCAAGAATCGGCGACGAACTGAATTAGAACAACTGCTGGCCTTATTCGATCAGTCTAATGCGACGCTTGACCGCCATATCCTGAACGTAAACGAACTCGATTTGCCCGAGCAATACCGGCCCATGATCCGTAGGCTGCAAAAAGCAATCGTTGACCCGGCCGTGCGGGAAACCATGGAAGCGGAAGATGACCTGATCGAAGAATTCAAAGATTACCAGCGGCTGATCACTGAGAAGGAGTTTATTATCCAATCCAAGGAACAAGAGATTTCGGAGAAAGAACAAGTGATTTCGGAGAAAGAACAAGTGATTTCGGAGAAAGAACAAGTGATCCAAAAAAGCCGTAGCCAAATGACTAACGCGATTCGCCAACTTCATGCTTCGGGTACGGGAGTGGAGCAACTGGCCCTTCTGTTCGATTTAAGCCTGGACGATGTGCGGGCTATTCTCAACTCCTAATGCAGGTGTGACAAGTTATTTCGTCCGCGTTCCTAATGTGACAAACCAAACCTAAAACACCCACTTATCCTGCGTTTTCAGCACTTTTTCTACCACATCGCGCACACAGCCGGAGCCACCGATGTACGGTGAAATATAGTCCACTGTCGAACGGATTTCCGCTACGGCATCGGACGGGCAGGCCGACAAGCCGACCTTTTTCAGGATTTGCAGGTCAGGCAGGTCGTCGCCCATGTAGCATATCTCACTGGCCTTCAGGTTGAACATGCTCAGGAACTGCAAAAACACCGGCCATTTGTCCTCCACGCCCGAATAAACGTGCTCCACGCCGAGCGCGGCCAAGCGTTTGGCCACGCCCTGCGACCGCCCCCCCGTGATGATGCACACGGGAAAACCATTGCTCAGGGCGAGTTTCAGCCCCAAACCATCCCGGACGTTCATGCGCCGCAATTGCTCGCCGCTTTCGGTGACATGCACGGAATTGTCGGTCAGCACGCCGTCCACGTCCAAGATGAAAGCGCGGACGGCCCCGAACTTGTCGAACAGATGAACCAGTTCGAGTGTGGTTTCCGGGGCCGGATCGAAAGCCGGATCGGCGGCCGTTAGCGATTGTTGTCTCTCCATTCGTAAACCCATTTGGCCTGGATCTGCTCCAGGTGTGCTTCGTTGCAGTCCTCACGCTCGCCCTCGAAGTTGGGTATTTGTAAAACCCACTCGATCAGGTCGGTGAAGCGGATGCGGTAAATATTGCTTTCACTAAAGTCCTCGCCAAAACGCTCGTACAGTTTCATGGCGATGTCCTCGTGGTCGGCCCAATGGATGGGCATGTTGTCAATGTCGCTAAAGGGCATGTTTTGAATAGGTTAGAAGGTTTCGGGTTAGGAGGTTTCGGGTTGGTAGGGGCGACCCTTGTGGTTGCCCTTTCTGGGTTGCCCGCCGAAGCTTTGACGAAGGCGGGTATAGTTTGGGTCAGCGGATGATCTTGTCGTAATGGCCGCCAAAGATGAGCTCTCGGATATTGTCGGAAGCAAGAAATTCGTGTGGGAAGCCCAGTTCGATGGCGCTGGCCGTGTCAAGCGCCTGTATCGTCTCCGGCGGGATTTGAAAATTCAGGCAGCCGAGCGAGTCCTGCAACTGGGCAGCCGATCTCGCGCCCACTATCGGTATTGTCGTTTGGCTCGGGTCGCGCTGGCGTGTCCAGTTGATGACCAATTGCACTGGCGGAACGCCCAATTTTTCTGCCTGCTCCACTACCACGGCAGCGATCGCATTGGCGCGGTCGCTGCGGCGTGCGCTGGCAGGCACCACACGCCCGGATTCGCCCTTGAGGTACTTGCCCGTGAGCGCCCCGCCGCCAATGGCCCCCCAAGGTGTGACGGCCAAGCCATAGTGTTTTGCCATCGGCAATAAATCACGCTCCGGTGCGCGCTGGAGCAAGGAGTATTCGATTTGCAGTCCAACAAATGGGGTCCAGCCCCGCAGATCGGCCATCGTATTGGCTTGGCTGACTACCCACGCCGGTGTGTCGGAAATTCCGATGTACTGTACTTTGCCGCTGCGCACCAGATCGTCGAGACCGCGCAACACCTCGTCCACCGGCGTGAGGCCGTCCCAAGCGTGTACCCACAACAGGTCAATAAACTCGGTGTCCAACCGTTGCAGACTGGCTTCCACCGAGCGCATCATGTTTTTGCGGTGGTTGCCGGCAAAGTTGGGGTCGCCCGTTTGATCGCGCAACGTGTACTTGGTGGCCACCACAAAATGGTGGCGCTCGCTTTTCACAAACTCGCCCAACCACCGCTCGCTGGTGCCCTCGGTGTAGCGGTTGGCGGTGTCCAAAAAATTTCCGCCCGCTCCGGCGTACGTGTCGAAAATGCGGCGGCTCTCGTCCTTGTCGGCTCCCCAGCCCCATTCCGTGCCGAAGGTCATGGTACCCAGACAGATTTCAGAGACCCGCAGGCCCGACTTTCCAAACAATCGGTAGTTCATGTTTTTATCAATTTTTGGAACGCGTAAAAAACAGGTTTTCGCCTCGCTTGGTGTTTTCACCAAGCGCAAACGGTTTCCTGTGAGTAGGTGTGAAAACACCAAGCGAGGCGTTAACTTCCATGACGGCAAAGATCATTTTTAATGTTCACAACTTATTTTTTTACCCGTTCCTTGAGAGCATGTTTAAACTTCAGTGCCGAGGCGAAAACGAGCGAATTTTGTTTCAGGCAAGGCGAAATTTGCGGCCGTAGCCGGGTGCCTACGGCGAAAATTTCAACGCAGCATGAAGCAAAACTCGCCGCTTGCTGCCCGGCGACTGAAATTTAAGCACGTTCTAAAGGTGGTCCGGCTTTTTGTTTTTGGCAAAACAGCGCAAGCCCCAAGTAGTTGTCAATTGTTTTTCTACTGCACGGTCACGCTGAACGTTCGCACGCCACGCTCGGTCTGCACCTGCAACCGGTACAGGCCAGCGGGCAGGCTCAGCCCATCAAACCGCACGATGTTCGGCCCGGCTTGGGCATCCACCTGCCTGGTTTTCAACTGCCGCCCCTGCGTGTCGAACAGACTCAGTTGTATTGGAATCGCTTCCGGGCAAGTCATTTCCACCCGAAAATCGCCCGCAGTCGGGTTGGGCAAAACCTGCACCTGGCCGATACCGTCTGGCGTATCCGTGCCCACAAAAGTCAACAGGAGGCTTAACGTGCGGGTACTGTTCGTGGTCGTGCAAGAATTGCTGGCAGTCAATGTCACCGTGTACGTACCCGGCTGTGCATAGGTGTGTACGGGATTAGATTCGGTGCTGGAGTTGCCGTCGCCAAAGTTCCACAGGTACGACTCGGAATACGTGCTGGTGTTGGAAAACGTCACGGTGGCCTTATCGGTAGTCCATGAAAAATTGGCCGAAGCCATACCGAGTACGGGCATTTCCAAAAATGCCGTGTCGCTGCCGGCAGCATTGCTTGCGATCAATTGCACGGTTTTGTTTCCACTCGTCGAGTAGCGCACGGCATGTGGCCCGGGGCCAGCGGCGGCCACCGGTTGCGCCCCGACCCCAAACAACCAATTGTAGGACGTATTGGCCAGCAAATTCTGAGCGGTGTATCGAACGGTATCCAGCCGGCAAACAGGGCCAGCGGTGGAAGCTGCGATCTTGGCCACCGGCTGGGTTAGCGCGTACTCGGCCAACGCGATATTGTCCAAAAAAATGTTGTTGCCAAAATCGTTGACCGATGCGAAACGCACGATCACTTTTTGCCCTGCAAATGCTTCGAGCGACACGCCCTCTTTGCGCCAATCACTGGCGAGGCCGGGAGCGTAGGCTGCCGTTACCGGCTCGCGGGTGGCCAGTTCCGTTCCGGCCTTGCCCCACACGACCACCGGTGTGGCCGTCAGGTCACAATTGGTAAAAACCTCAAGGCGCAGGCTGTCGCGGTAGGTGTTGTCGTAATTGGCGTGTGCCAAATCAAAAAAAATGCCCGGCTTGGGCAGGTTGCCCAAGTCGAGCGGAGGCAGGTACAGGTAGTCTTGCTGTCCGTACGACGGGTAGTTGTAGCAATTGATGAATGTCACCTGTGTACTTTGTCCGGAAGCACCCACGATACTCGTGACCGTTCGATCCCAGGTCACCTTGCCATCGGGGTTGCCGACGGCCCAGTCCAAAGGCGGGAAAATCGGCTCCTGAAAATCTTCGGTAAAAAAACTGCCCATCGGTGCTACTGTGGCGTGGAATTGCTGCACAAGCGTGTCGTTGAAAAACACGTCCTCGGGCGCGTAGGAAATCCAGACCCGCAGCGTGTTCGCACCGTTTTGGATAAACCAAACGGGCTGCTGGAACGTAAAATCCAGCAAAGCACCGGGGGCGAGATCGGGCAGCGGCTCGGATACCACCGGGTCGTTGTTCAGCCGGTAGTTGGCTACGGCACCGGAAGCGGGATTGAGGCCCTCATTGGCACACCGAAACTGAACGGCAGACTGGATCGGGCTGCACGAAATGCTGTTGGCTATGGCGGCGGGGTCTGGCAAATGAAGCTGCTGCGCCGCCAGATCGTCGGGCTGCTGGCAGTTTTTGAGGCTTCCCGGCCATTCCACAGCCAACGCCCTCCGCCCAGCAAGACCGTTTGGCCCGACAGCGCGCACCGATACCCACTGCTCCTGCCCGGGGTTTTGAATGGGAAACGTAAACTCGGTATCGGTCGCCTGCCCCACGATGGTCATGTATTTTTCCCCCAACAAATACACATCATAGCCCAGTGTGTCGGTTACCGGTGACCAAGAAACAGTCATGGAATCGGGGCAAACACGTTGTACCTGCAGGTTGGCCGGTACGGGCGCGATGGTCAGGGGGAAATCCGTGGTGTCGCTGAAATTGCCGCGAATGACCCGCACGCGAATCTGGCCGTTCGCGGCGTTGGGCACTGTCCAGTCGTGCATGCGCGCGTCGCCGGGTGGTGTGGCGATCTGTGCCCACAACCCACCGTTGTTGGGCGAATATTGAAGAGAAAAATTGCCCGTATCGCCGAGGGCATCCCACTGGATGCGGCATGTTTCGCCCGGTACGAGACCCTCGCCGCCAGCGGGGTAGGTGAGGCGGGGGCGGTCGTCGTAAAATTCCCAAACGAGGAAAAACGGCTGGGGGCCAAGCGGCACCTCGTGACCGCGCACCCGCACGGTGTAGGTGCCCGGTGCAGGGTTGGCAATAGCGACCTGTTCGGCGTTGTTGAGCGAATCGCGGCCTGTGCTGGCGGGCGTGCTGAGGTTGACCGGGTCGGGCGTGGGGTCGAGCAGCCAGGGCAGGTACACGGTGCTGCCGTCGGGCGCGAGCACCGTCAGGTCAAGGTCGTTGATGAGTGCCCGCGCTGCGGCGGGGCTGGCCGGTGGATCGGACCAGTAGGCCATGATCCGTACTTGCCGCGTGCCCGCCGGTACGGAAATAGCGTGCGTAGCCACGGCACTCTGATCCACGCTTTTTTCCGTCCAGCGGTTTGCCGACAAGAGTTGGTACGCCCGTGCGGCATTAATGTGGCCCCAGCCGAATTGGAAATCGGGGCCGGGGTTGCCGAGGTCGTTGGCAGTGTTTAGCATGGCCGCCTTGAGCAGGGCTGCATCGGGTTGGTTGCCGTTGTTCGTTTCGCGGTAGGCCTGTGTGAGCTGGGCCATGCAACCCGCTACGCCGGGTGCCGCTGCCGAAGTGCCGCCGAACACCCGATAGCCGTTGTTGCGGTCGGTAGAATTTTGTTGGTGGCCATGTGCTGCGATGTCGGGCTTGAGCCGACCGTCGTGCGCCGGGCCGCGGCTGGACGTGACGTAGAGTGAGCCATCAGCGGACAGGTTGGCCACTGCAAGGGCGTTTTTCGCCATTTTGTGGCCGCCGGTGATGTTTCCCCAAGTCGGGCCTGCACCGTAGTTGCAGTTGTTTTCGCCAGCATTGCCGGCGGAAAAAACGTGCATAAGCGTCGGGTTTTCAAACAACTGGCGCTCCACGGTTTCGGTGTTCACCGTGTAGCCCTCATTGCAATCCTCTGCGTAGGAGGAGTTGGTGATGGTTACGTTTTGGTTTTTGTGCAGGTCGAGTGTGTTGTCGAGGAAGTCGGCCCGGTAGCGGATGTTGAAAATAGTGGCTCCGGCGGCCATACCGCGCATGGTGGGGTTGATGTTGCCGGCACCGGCGAGAATGCCCGCCACGCCGTCGCCATGTGTGCCGTCGGTGAAATCGTTGGGGCCGAAAATATCGTTTTGTCTGCCCTGAAAATCAATGTGCGGGCCGAGCGGGCCGTCGTCGCGCACAAGCACAGACACTCCCGTGCCGTCGTATTTGTTGCCGAGCGGGTGCTCCATATCAAGCAGGTTGGCGCGGTGCAGCGCCCGTCCGCCAGTGTCGTCGGTCTGTGGCGGTCGTGGGGCCAGTTCGAGACGGCGCACAAAGGGCAGATCGGCAGTGGCTACGATGGCATCCGGGTGCAGCAGTACGTGCAGGATACCATTTTGGTTACCCTCTTCCAGTACGGCAATGCCCGCCCGGCGGCACATTTCCGCGCCTTGGGCCGTGCCAATGTGGGGATAAACCTGGAGATAAACCCGCAGGTGGTCGCCCTGCACGGCCCATTCGCCGAAGGGTTGCTCGCGCAGGCTGCGGCCTAATTTCCACTCCGGACGCACGGGTACGATGCTGCGCACGCCCAGCGGGGCCAGCCTGCCCAGGTCGAAACCGGCGGGAACGGCCACCAAATACGCTCCGAACGAGACATAGCCGATAAACTGCAGCCCCGATGCTTCCGCTTCGGCCCGCTGCCGGGCGGCAGGAATTTCAGCGCATTGCAGGTAGCGGACGTAGTGGCCGTTCACTAATTCATCGGGTGAAACGCCGGGGTTTTGCCGTATGGCCTGAAAATTGTCGGAAAAAAATTCCGCGCTCCACTCGAAGCGCACGGGCGGATTTTTTTGGGAAAACACCGGCGAAACGGCGAGGCAGCCGAAGCAAAGGACAAGTACCGAGAGAATTCGCATGGGAGACACGGCGGATTTTTATCTAAAAAAGGGAGCGGCTGATCGGGCCTTTGGGGCTGCCGGAAATATTTTTGCAACGGAAGGTGCGTCAGTTTGTTCTCCAACGCGTCAAACACGGCTCGCCGCCAAATCGGGCATAAATATGCGGCAATGTCCTGAAAGTGTCGTTGTCCACATTTGTCAAAAGAGATTTTTACAGCGGGCTACCTTTGTGCCGCTAAAAACGAAGAGAAAAATTATGAATACCTATATCTGGGTCGGGTTTGTTGTCTTGGTGCTGTTGTTGATGCTGCTCGACCTCGGGGTGCTGAACCGGAAGCCCCACGCCCCCACAGCCCGTGAAGCCTTGATCAGCACTGGCGTTTGGGTCAGCCTTGCGCTGTTGTTCAATATTTTCATCTACTACGCCTACGAGTACAAGTGGCTGGGCCTGGGGCTTTCCGCATACGAGCCTATGGGCGGACGCGAGGCGGCGCTGAAATACCTGACCGGCTACCTGCTGGAGGAAGCGCTGAGCGTGGACAACCTGTTCGTAATGGCCTTGGTGTTTGTTCAGTTCCGGGTGCCCAAGATGTACCAGCACCGTATCCTGTTTTGGGGGATACTTGGTGTACTGGTATTTCGGGGACTGCTGATCGGCGCTGGCCTGGCTTTGGTGCATTATTTTACCTGGTTGTTTTACTTTTTTGGGGCGTTGCTTCTGTGGTCGGCCTACAAAATGTGGCGCGAGGGCGAAGAAGCCGAGGGCGAGATAGCCGATCACGGTATCGTCAAACTGATCCGCCGTTTTTACCCCGTGAGCAATAGCTACGACGGCGGCAATTTTTTCACTTGGGAAAACGGCCGCCGGGCTGTCACGCCCATGTTCGTGGCCCTGATCGTAGTAGAAACAACCGACATCATGTTTGCTTTTGACTCGGTGCCCGCGGTGTTCTCCATCACCACCGATCCATTCCTCGTCTTTTCCTCCAACATTTTCGCCATACTCGGCCTGCGTTCCCTGTACTTCGTGTTGGCCAATATTTTGGACAAATTCGTGTACCTGAAGTACAGCATGATCGGGATTTTGTCCTTTATCGGGGTAAAAATGGTGTTGCTGCCGCTGCACATCCACATTCCGGAAATGGCATCGCTACTGACAATTGGGGCTATGCTTCTGGCGGGTGTTTTGGCCTCCATGATCCGGGACCGCACCGACGGCGAACAGCCCCAAAAAACACCGGAAAGCGCCCCGGATCAGAAAATTGGCAAGGAAGAGCCTAACGGGAAAAAGCCCGTACAGCAGATATCCCAAGTGTTGTAGGAGTGAGCAGGTTGGAAAAATTTAACAGTCCGGGCGTTGCGCAATCAGATTTTTCATTTATTTTTGTGCCTGTTTGGCGCGACAAGGTCGGCTTTGTAATGCCAAGCGGTTGTTTCACCAAATCCTTCACTTAACACGTACTTAAAGCGCTTTTGCCATGAGACACTGGGAAAAAAGCAAAAAAGATGCCCGCCGCACGGATGAACGCGAACTCCAGCAGACATCCCACAAGAAGAAAAAACTCAAGCCCGTGGAACGCGAAAAGTACCGCGTGAAGGGCAATTACGAAACCGAAGAAGAGTAGCATAGCACACCATGAAAAGACAAGGGCATGAGCCGTTCCGGGTACCGGGGCGGCTCATCGTCGTTTTAGGGGCAACGCCCGCCTTAGAGCGTGTTTTAATTTCAGTGCCGATGCGAAAGCGAGCAAATTTTGTTTCAGGCAAGGCAAAATTTGCAGGCATAGCCGGTTGTCTATGGCGAAAATTTTAACGCAGCATGAAGCAAAATTTGCCGCTTGCAGCCCGGCGGCTGAAATTTAAACACGCTCTTATTTCGTCACTTAGCCGACGTACCGCGCATGCGCCCTCTTCAACAGTCGGGCACGTTACCCGATACGGGTTAGTTGGTATCCTTTTTGTTTGACCCCGAAAAAAATTCAACACAATGAGAAAGTTTTCTTTTTTACTCCTGCTTCTGCTGTGGGTCTTGTGCCACACAGCCTCCTCGGCCCAAAACCGGGAATTCCCAAACGCCGTACACGCCAAGCTCAACCTGTTTGACTATGGCTCCCTGAACGACGAAGATTTTAAGCTCGGCGAGGGCTTTGAAATCGGTTATTTCCGCAATTTGGCCCCGTTCCTCAACATTGGCCTGCCGCTTAAAATGGGCATCGCCAAACTGCCCGGCGTGCCCGGAAACACCGTGACCACCAGCCTCGACCTCGTATTCCAGTTAGGCTTGGTGGGTACCGATTCCAAGATCGCGCCCTACGCTTTTGCCGGTGGCGGTTATTTTCTGGAAGAATTTGAAAACGGCCACACGCAGTTTCCTTTCGGCGTGGGTGCCAACTTCAAAATCTCCCAGTACGCCTTCATTAACGTGCAAGCCGAGTACCGCAAGGCTTCTGCCGAAAAACGCGACAACGCCCAGCTCGGGGTCGGATTCGTGTACCTGTTGCACAAGGCTCCGCCCAAACCCCAGGATATGCCCGACCGCGACAAAGACGGTGTGCCCGACGTGACCGACCAGTGCCCCGACAAACCCGGCACTGCTGCGGCTATCGGTTGCCCCGATTACGATAAGGACGGTATGCCCGACGACAAAGACGACTGCCCCACTCAGCCCGGCGGTGCCGCTACCAACGGCTGTCCCGACCAGGACGAAGATGGCGTGCCCGACAAAGATGACCAGTGCCCCGATGAGGCAGGCACGGTGAAAGGCTGCCCTGACCGCGACCGCGACGGTATACCCGACAAGGAGGATGACTGCCCCGGCGAGGCTGGCACGGTAAAAGGTTGCCCCGACTCCGACTCCGACGGCGTGGCCGACAAGTCGGACAAGTGCCCGCGTGAATTCGGCCCCGCCTCCAACGGCGGTTGCCCGCAGGTGACTGACCGCGATGGCGACGGTGTGAACGACGACAAAGACCCCTGCCCCGACGCTGGCGGGCCGTTCAACGGCTGCCCGGATACCGATGGCGACAGCGTGACCGACAACCTCGACAAGTGCCCAACCTCGCCCGGCCCGACTACCAATTTCGGCTGCCCGGAAGTGAAGAAGGAAACCAAGGAGCGGCTCGAGTTTGCCACCAAAAACGTCCAGTTCGAGACCGGTAAGACCGAACTCAAGTCCTCCTCGTTCAGGATACTCGACGAGATCGTGGATATCCTCAAACAGTACCCGGACTACAAACTCGACATCCGTGGCCACACCGACAACGTGGGCGATTCCGACCGGAACCTCCGCTTGTCCACTGACCGGGCCAAAACCTGCTATGATTATTTCGTGTACCGGGGCATCAAGGCCGAGCGCGTCCGCTCTGCCGGTTTTGGAGACACCAAACCCATCGGCGACAACAAACGCACCGCTGGCCGCGCCAAAAACCGCCGTGTGGAGTTTGACCTCGTGCTGGATTTCGCCGAACAAAAATGATGACGGATGACTGATTTTTTGGGGTAGGGGAGGGTGCGTGTTTTTTTGAGAATAAATGGGAAGGGCGCTCAGGCGCACTACGTTTGCACAGGAAATACGTTTCCTGCAGGCAAATTTGGTGTGCTTGAGCGCCTTTCGCTTTCCCGGCAGGGGGGCGTTTACGGAACTGTGTCACCACGAACTTTGGCACAGGAAAAAGATTTTAGGCTTCGCGCTGCGAGGTTTTGTGCATGACCTTCGGCCTACAATTTTGATTGGCATCGCTCAGTACCTTGACAAACTTTCCTAAATAACCTCGAAAAAGTCAAGGTTTTGATGTGCAAATGCCTTTTGATCAATGCCTTGGCAATGAATTAAATTAATAAAAATACTTGACTTTCTTGAGCACCAAACCGAAATAGGGACATCTTTGGCAAGTGAACTAAAGTCTGCCTAAACACCCGCCGCCATGTCCCTTTCCAAACTTCACCACCGAATCGAACGCCTCGACCAGCTCATCCGCCAGCGTCGCACCGGCCCTGCCCGCCAAATCGCCGAGCAACTCGGCATTCGCGAGCGCACTTTTTTTGAACTGCTTGAGTGCATGCGCGACATGGGTGCCGACATCCGTTGGTGCTCCCAACGGCGCAGCTATTACCACGCCCGGAGCGGGTACTTCCGCTTCGGGTGGGTCGCCGCAGAGGAAGTTTCTGCCCCGCCCCCGAAAACAAAATCTGAAAAAAATTTGTAGGACTGCAATTTTTCCGCAGGGGTAGGGGGCAATATTTGTGGCGAACCAATCCACCCACAAATATGAAAATGCCCTTTTTGCCTTTTATTCTGGCCCTTTTTGCCGGTATCCCTGCTGCCGTCGCTCAAAAAAAACTGCTGATTCTAAACCGGGCAAGCCACACCCTAGTCTCTGTTCTCTCGGATGCCCCAATGGGGGCAATCCTTCAAGAAACAGACCAAGGGCTGCTCAATCCCTACGATCTGGTGTTCGATCCGGTCTCCGCGCAATTGATCTGGTCGGATGGGTTCAACAATACCCTCGTGCTGGCCGAGACCAGCGTGCCATCCGCGCAGACCACGGCGCAAACGCCCGTTTCCATCCCGGTAGACTTGGAATTGGATGCCCAGAACAACCGCCTCTACTGGGTTGACAACGTGGAAAAGGGCATTTTCCGAGCCAGCACCGATGGCGAAGGCAAGGAGCAAATTCCGACGGACAGCCTGCTCAATCCCAGTTCGATAGCCGTGTTCCCCGATCTGAACTTGCTTTTTTACGCGGACATTGATCGGCACCAAATCTGGTCGTCTGACTTGGCCGGAGGCAACCGAAAATTGGTGGTCGAGGACAGAGAGGCCTTCCCTGTTCGGTTGGCCGTGGACAGATCAAGGGGCAAGATCATCTGGGCCGACGATGCCCAACACCGAATCGAACAGGCCAACTTCGACGGCTCCGACCGCGAAATATTTTACCAGGGCAACGACTTGGAGCGCCCGTACGGTCTTTTGGTTGATTGGGAAAACGACCTGCTGTACTGGACCGACTACGGAGAAGATGCCGTGAAACGTGCTGGCATTCAGGACAAAGGCCCGGTTGAAGTGTTCTCGTCCGGGCTGGCCGACCCCGTCGCAATCGTAATCGTTGAAACTTCGGGGTTCAAACATCCATTTACAGAACAACGATACCAAGGTAACGAGCCATTGCCGCGCATCGCGGTGTACCCTAATCCCGCCGACAAGTCCCTGACCTTCGCCTCGCTCCAGCCCGGGCAGTACATTGAGCGCATTTGGGTTTTCAACACGCTGGGCGAGGATGTCGGGAGCCTATGCCCCCCCGGTACAGCCTGCCAAATGGACATCGGGCAGTTGCCTGGGGGCCATTACGCCTACCGGGCACAGGTAGCCGGGCACTTTCTCCACGGGCGTTTTTCAGTCATCCACTAAATTTTTTCCAAAAAAATCCATCTGCCATGAACTTGCGCTATTCCGTAGTTCGCATAGGGCTGCTTGTTGCCCTCCCGCTTCTGAAATCTGCGGCCCAGACCGCCAGTGTGGACCCCACACAGGACATCCTGCCCCCCAGCCCCAATGCGGCGGCATTCACCAAATACGTGGATTTCCCGGTCAACACCAGTACCGGAACCCCGTCGGTATCGGTAGCCCTGGGCATGCTGGAAGGGCGCGGCATATCGGTGCCCATTTCCTTGGATTACCACGCGGGCGGTATCCGGGTGGACGAGGTGGCGAGCATCGTCGGCTTAGGCTGGTCGCTGAACGCGGGCGGCGTTGTCACCCGTTCCGTGGCCGGCTTACCCGATGAGGATGCCCTCGGGTTTATGTTTCAGGGCAACAGCGTGCCGCAACCTCCGATCGACGACGCGCCCAAGTACGCTGCCATGCAGAATTTCGCCTCCGGCACCTACGACGGCCAACCGGACCTATTCCAGTTCAACTTCGGCGGCTACTCCGGCAAGTTCATTTTCGACGATGCCGCCACCGTTCGGCTGATCCCGCGACAAGACCTGAAAGTAACCTATACCACATGCACCAGCTGCCCCGGCCAGTTGCCCGCAGGCACCATCATCAGCATTACCATCACTACCCCGGACGGGCTTCAGTACCTGTTCGGCACATCAAGCGCCGTGGAGTATTCCACCACCAGCGGCTACTATGTTGGCGGCACGACTTCCTGCGCGGTAAAAACATTCGATTTCCCGGCAGCTACAGCCTGGCACCTGAAATCCATTACCAACCCCCGAACCGGCGACGTAGTCACGTTCAACTATTCCACCAACCGGATTTACTACGACGTGAGCTACAACGAGTCCTTTGCTTATCCTGCTCCGGGAAATTGGGTCGGGACGCAATCTTGCCCAAGTGGCGTAAGCGCCTCAAAATGTGTGAGCACCAAGACGGACTACGGCGTTTATCTCACCTCCATCGTTTCGTCGCAAGGCCGGGCAGACTTTGTCTCCAGCGCCACCCGCTCCGATGTAACGGTACAGGCCGGGCAGTACCGGATCAACGAGGTGAAGTTCTATGGTTTTGAAAACGCGCTTCTGAAGTCGTACCAGCTCACGCAAACCTTCGTTCAAAGCACCGGAAGTACGCCGAGCACGGCATCCACGTCCACCTACCGGATGTACCTCGACGAGGTGAAGGAGTACTCGTCGAGCGCGGCACTGATAAATACCGAGTACTTCGAGTATTACAATCGGCAGTCGCTCCCGCCGCGTATGTCGCACAAGCAAGATACCTGGGGCTTTTTCAATAACAAAAACAACGGCCAGAGCACGCCCCTGCCCGGTAACTCGCCCACGACGTTGCAGTACCTGCTAACCTACCACCCATCGTTCAGTCCGGCCGACCGGAAGCCCGACCCGAACTATGCCCACTACGGCACGTTGAAAAAAACAACCTACCCTACCGGCGGGACGGCGGAGTATGAGTTCGAGGGCAACCAATTGCCCGTGTGCCAAACCGTGGACGTGCCCACCAATACCGTGACCAGCGAGTATGTGGTGTTTTCCGGCACCCCGCAAACGAAGACCAAGGACTTTTACCTCGACCACGGCCAATGGGTCACCATCAATTATTACGTACTGATGAACGGCTTCCGATGTGATGGCGCTTCGGCCAAGATCACGGCACTGGATCAGGGAAACCCGTTTACGGGCTTTACCAAGGGCGGCTGCGGGCAGATGTCCAGCCCCATCGAGTTGTCGGGAAGCACCTCCAAGTACCTGCAAGCGGGCAACTACCGGCTGGAGGTGAAGGTCTTTCAAGGCCCCGAGTCGGGATATCCACCCCCTTTCAGCACCTCGCCGGAGGAGGCATCCATCAACGTACACTATGTGGACAACGTGCCCACAGCGATCACGAACGAAAACACGGGCGGCATACGGGTCAAAAAAATCACCTTGTCGGACGGGCTTAGCCCGGCCCATTCACCCAATATCGTGAAGGCGTACAAATACGTGAAATCGAACACGGGCGGCTGTACGGATGCTTCCTCGGGGTATTACATGGGGCGTATTCCAAAATACATGACCATGAGCTACTCGATCGTGGACCCAAGCGGCATCCCGTGCGACTACGAACTGTGCCAATATTACCGAATCACGTCCAGCAGCCTGACCAACGTTACCGGCATCGGCGGTTCCATCGTCAACTACCGAGAGATTTGGGTTTTGGACGGCGCGAACGGGGAAAACGGGAAGCAGTACCTCCGCCATGAAATTTTTCAGGACGGCACTTCGCAACTGGGGCCAGTTTTTTACAACACGTTTTTGAACACACCGATGGTGGATTATTCGTGGAAAAACGGCAAGGTGGTAGAAGAAAAAACCTTGAACGCAGTGGGCCAAACCATGAGCCAAAAACTCTACGATTACGAGTTTGGCGAAACCACGGGCAAGGTGTCCATAAAAGCGATCGCCGCGAAAAAACTATTTGATCCACCTTGCCCTTCCACGTTCATCTACTACTGCCACGAAGGCAACGAGGAAGGCGAAGATTACTATGTGGTCTACGAAGGGTGCGGCTTTGGATCTTGGTGTCCCATCGCCTACACCATATATTACCCCTGCTACAACCAACCGGCGGGCACGCAGATCAACCAGTCCACCTACGCCCTCAACCCCTACGCCGTCGAATGGTACGACGTGCATTCCCAATTTGTTTACCTCAAAAAAACGACCGAGCGGGCGTACAACTCGGACGGTTCGGGAAACTACGTCGAAACCGTCACGGACCACCAGTACGACCTGCCCTCCCTGCGGCACCATCTGCCGGTAAAAACCATCGTGACCAACAGCGACGGCACCAGGTACGCAACCAAGACCGTGTACCCCTCCGAGTACACCACCACCTCGGTAAGCGATGTGCCCTCCGTCGCCATCAAAAACCTGAAGGACAATTTTGTCCTCAACCAGCCCGTGGAGGTGGTGCAAACCATCCAAAAACCGTCGCAGTCCGAATTGGTCACCGGCGGGCAGTTGGTCAAGTACAAGAACTTCGGCGGCAACCAGACCTTCCCCAACGAAATCTGGAAACTGGGCGCCACCGCGCCGATCAGCAACTTTACGTACTCCAGCATCAGCGGCGGCAATTTCGCCGCCGACAGCCGCTATTACCAAGTGGCCCGCATGGGCGCCTACGATGCCAACGGCAACCTCACCGAGTGGAACAAGACCGACGATCAGGTTTCCACCTTCGTTTACGGCCACGCCGGCAGCCGACCCACCGCGTACGTCCGCAATGCCACCAGCGCCGAAACCGCCTACACCGGTTTCGAGGAGCCGGGCCAGGAAGCGGCGAAAAACGGTTCCTGGGCCATCACCGGCACGGCGGGCGGTTGGAACTCCGCCGCCGGGTATGTGTTTTCCGGCAAAAACGGCTTCAATATCTCGACATCGCGCACCATCACGCGCAGCGGCCTGCCCGCTGGTACCTATGTAGTTTCCTTCTTCTGCCGCGACGGCAACATCCGGGTGAACGGCGTGAACGTGAACACCACCTACGGCAGCACGTGGGCTTATGCCGAAAAAACCGTGACGCTCGCCGGTGCCGGTTCCATAACCGTTACGGCGGCTCAGTCCGGTGCATACATAGACGAGCTGCGCCTGCACCCCGCCGATGCGCTCGCCCGCACGTTCAGTTGCGAAAACAACAGCCTGCTCGTTTGGTCCGCTTGTGATGAAAATAGCGTGCCCGTGCACTACGACTACGACAACTCGCAACGCTTGCAGGCCGTCCGCGACCAGGACCGCAACATCGTGCAAACCTACGAGTACAACTACCGGCCCGGCGGCGGCGCCATCAACGATGTCAAGGCCCGCACCGTGCTGATAAGCGGCCAAACCACCACCGCACAGGTGAATGCCCTCACCGGGGCCAATGTGCGCCGCGTGTTCCAGTACTTCGACGGGCTTGGTCGCCCCATTCAAAACAGTGCCGTGGGCCAGTCGCCCGCCGCCAACGACATCGTTGCCTACCAGCAGTACGATGCCTACGGCCGCGAGGCCAAACAATACCTGCCCTACACCGCCACCACCAACAGCGGCGTTTACCGAACCGATGCCGTCACTGCCCAGAGCGCGTTCGCCAACACCTGGGGCGCGGGCGGCTACGGCTACGCCGAAACCCGTTTCGAGACCTCGCCCCTGAACCGGGTATTAGAAACGGCCGCTCCAGGTGCCAACTGGCGCATCGGCCTCGGCCACACCACCGAGCACCTCTACCGCGGCAATACCGCCGCCGATGCCGTGCGCGATTTCACCAACAGCGCCAGTTTCGGCGCGGACAAGGTCTTCGTGACAGAAGAAACCGACGAAAACGAACGAAAAAAACTCACCTACACCGACAAGCTCGGCCGCGTGGTGCTGGTAAAACAACAACTGGCCGCCACCCCCACCAGCGAGGACGACCACTGGTCACGCACCTATACCGTGTACGACGATTTCGGGCGCCCAACCGCCGTGGTGCCGCCCGAGGCCGCCAAAAAGATGAAAACATCGGGCAACTGGGACTGGACGCACAGCACCTACGCCAGCATGTTGTACAAGTACGCCTACGACGGCCGGGGCCTCCCGGTCTCCAAAACGGTTCCCTCCGGCGGCACCACTGCCACGGCCTACGACCGCCTCGACCGGCCCGTCCTCGCCACCGATGCCAACGGTTTCAAGACCTTCGCCCGATACGACATCCTCGGCCGCCCCGTGGTGAGCGGGCGCTACAAGGGCACGGCGTCGCCCGCGGCCACCGACCCGCTCTACGAAACGCCGAACACCACGGCACCGCACTATTACAGCGCCACGGCCTTCCCCACCGACAACAACCTCGACGTGTACAAAGTATCGTACTACGACGACTACGACATAGACAACAACGGCACGCTCGGCACTGGCGAAACCTACACCAACCCCGCCGAAAGCGGCTATGAGACGGCGGCCTTCCCCCGCACGCGCGGCATGGCCACTGCCAGCAGGGTCGGCATCCTCAACTACTCGTACACCACCCCGCCGTCCGTCTTTCTGCTCACCCGTACCTACTACGACAAATACTACAACGTCGTCCAGATCAACAAACAAAACCACCTGGCCGGTGCGGACATCAGCTCCAGCGCTTACGATTTTGCCAAGCGCCTCGTCAAGACCCGGCGCGATCACACCGCCACGCCGCCCGGCGGCACGGCGAAAAACCACACCGTGCGCGAAGAGTACGTGTACGACCACGCGGGCCGCTTGCGCTTCACCCGGCACAAGATCAACGCCAACAACTGGGTGGTCACCGCCGCCCCCCTGTACGACGAGCCGGGCCGCCTGTCGGACAAGCGCCTGCACGCCTCCAACTACGACGGCGTATCGGCGGTCACCCTTTCCTCCTCGTTCAACTACCTGCAATCGCTCGACCACACCTATAATATACGCGGCTGGCTCACCGCCATCAACGATCCCACGAACTGTGCCACCCAGGCCGGCGACAACCTCGTGGACCTGTTCCGCATGAAATTGGAGTACGAGACCAGCACCAACGGCGGCACCGTGCAGCACAACGGCAACATCTGCGCCCAGGAGTGGAACACCCACATCAACGGTGCCTGCGGTACCCGCCAACTGTTCCGCTATTCCTATGATGCCGCCGACCGACTGACCTCAACGGTCAGCCTTTACCACTCCGGTACGGCCTGGGTCAACGGCCAGCGCTACGAGGAACCGAGCATCACGTACGACCTGAACGGCAACATCAAGGCCCTCACCCGAAAGGGCCTGCTGACCGCGCCGTCCACCTTCGGCACCATTGACAACCTCACCTATTATTACGACGACACCGCCCGGCCCGACCGGCTGACCCGAATTGTGGATGCTGGCAGCGCCACCAAGGGCTTCAAGTACAACGCCTCGGCCACCGCCCCGCACTACGCCTACGACGCGAACGGCAACATGACCCAGGACAACCACAAGTTCCTGACCATCCAGTACAACCACCTCAACCTGCCCAACTCGATGTACCACCCGTCGGACGTTACCATCGTAGTCACCTACACCGCCGACGGCGAAAAACTGACCAAGGCAACCTTCGGCTCCGTGCGCAACTATGTGGGCGGGATCGAGTACCTTAACGCCGCCTTGGATGCCATCTACCGCGCCGACGGCCGCTGCACGCCCAACGGGGCCACGGCGTTCCACTACGAGTACGCGCTAAAGGACCACCTCGGAAATGCGCGGGTGAACTTCCGCGCCAACGGCACGGCAGTCGCGTTTCTGGAGGAAACGCACTACTACCCCTTCGGCATGGCGTTGGAGGGCCTGAGCGCAGCGCCGGTGACGGTGAACGCGTACAAGTACAACGGCAAGGAGTTGAGCGAGGACTTGGGATTAGGCTGGTATGACTACGGTGCGCGGTGGTATGATGCGGCAGTGGGGAGGTGGTGGAGTGTGGATCCGATGGGGGAGAAGTATGTGGGATGGTCGCCGTATAATTATGTGATGGGGAACCCTCTTCTATTTCTTGACCCTGATGGCAAAGAGCCTTATGATTATGTTTATCTCAATTCAAAAGGCGAGGAAATCGGAAGGATTAAAGATCGCAAAGTCAAACAAGTGACGATTATATCTGATGAAAATTTTCAAAAATTTGATGCATTACCATATGGTCGAGAGTCAATTGATGAGGCAGCGACATTGGGCACTACATACGATATGACTGGGGTATTGGCAATGTACGAACGCTCTGCAAAGGATATTCTTCCGCCAGTTGTTGACGGTACTACATATATTGATGACGGGACTGGGAAACCGCGCTATGATGTTGCAGCCGAGCATGGAAATTATTTGACAAAGGGTAGTGATGGAGTGGTAAAAGTTAGCGGGGCAACAGACGCTCAAGGCAGTCACATTAATGT
>JBEBHD010000300.1:0-5780 GCA_040080915.1 Saprospiraceae bacterium | reverse complement strand
CCCCGAAACATATTCCGGGGCGCTGCCCCTCCACAGAAGAATATCGATAATTTGCTACAAATCTTTCGGGGCGCTGCCCCTGCCTAAGTTTTTACGATTTTTTTGGATTTTGAAGACCGCCTTTTTCACTTCCTACTCCCCCGAATCACGGATTGCCAGTAAAATTTTCCCCTTCACGCTGCTCCAGGTAATTGATTGGTCAAAGACCAAAGGATCCGCATAGTTTTCTGCGTCGTCAAAATAGGTCAGACTTTTGACGATGTGAAATACCTCCTGCTGCCGAAACTTGTCTCTAAAAAATTGAAGCATCGCTTCGAGCGGCAGCAGTTCGAGCATGTCACTAATCACCAAAAGTGTACCACCAGTTTGCACCAAAAGTGTACCACCGGTAAATCATAAATTGTCCCGGACAAAACCCGGGATATTATGTACCGTATGGACACACACACAACCGTCAAGACCCTTTTAAGCAAAGGGCTCAGCAGGCGCAAGATCGCCGAACAATTGGGCATTCACCGCAAGGTCATCAAACGCATTGAGCGCGATTTGTTACCGGCACCTCTAGGGGCCGCCAACTTTCGGGAGAAGAAGTTGGCCGCTTATGAACAACAGGTCAAAGATTTTTTGACTGCTGACTTGACAGCAGAGTTGATCCACCAAAAGTTGGTCAAAGAGCATTCACTGTCAGTTTCTTATGCCACCGTCAGCCGGTTTGTTCGCCATATCAAGGCTGACGTGGAATCGTTTGTTCCGATGCATTCGGCTGCGGGTGAAGAAGCCGAGGTAGCCGTCGGCGCGGGTGCTGTCCACTTCGGTGGCCCCTTCATAGTCGAGCTCCCACTCGTGCCGCCCGATCTTGCCCCGGTACCCGAGGCACCCGACAAAGAAGGTGTTTAGGAATTCCTTTTGCAACTGGATTTCGCTCTGCCGGATGATCGTGCCGTTGTGGTAGGATATTTGCCAGTCGGCCACGTGCCGTCGCACAGCGTCGAGATTGGGCACGTCGCGCTGCAAGTCGAAGTGTTTCCCGATCTCGCGCAAGTATTTGGTCGTGAAGATTTCGCGGTGCTGCATGGGGCGAAGGTATGGAATGGCTGTGTTTTTAGGTGGCTCCGACATTGTCCAGATAGTTTGTCCGACGGTAATAAATTTTCATACACCAAAGCCATACTTTTGTAGTTCGAAGCAATAACATCGTAGTCATGGTAAACTGGAAAGAGCATATCACATCGAATCCGGCTGTATTGGTCGGCAAACCCTGTGTGAAAGACACACGCCTGTCGGTCGAATTCTTGTTAAAACTGTTCGCCAATGGTTGGACGGAGGAGCAGATTTTGAGAAATTATCCGCGATTGAGCAAAGCGTCGCTTCAGGCGGTGTTTGCGTACGTGCATGAGTGTATGCAAGACGGACTACTTTTCGCACTTGAACCACAGGCCGCGTGATGAAACTGCTTGCCAATGAAAATTTCCCTTTGGACAGCGTCTATCTGCTAAAAAAACGGGGGTACGATGTCTTTTCCGTCAGTCTGGAATCCCCCTCCATTGATGATGAAGCCGTGATGCGGATTGCCATTGATCAGAACCGCACCATTCTCACCTTTGATCGCGACTACGGCGAACTGGTTTTCAAAAAAGGTTATCGCCCAAGTGAAGGAGTCATTTACCTCCGTGTCGAGCCAATATATCCAGAGTATCCCGCCGAATTGGTCCGCCATCTATTGGAAACTGCGGGCTTGCACTTCGAAAATACACTCACGGTTGTGGATGAGAATCGGATTCGACAGCGGCCTTTTTGAGTGATTTTTTTACAGCCCCACCCTCCGGGGTGCCAGCACACGGGCGCACTGTTGCTCACAGGGCCGTGAAGATTTCGCGGTGCTGCATGGGGCCGATGGTAGGGTATTAAAGAAAAAGTCGTGCGCACGCTACTCGCCCCCCGCTGCTTTTCCAATCATTTTTACCCACCTTTGCGCGGTTTTTTCAGGTTACAAACTCAATCATGCAAGAAGATCTCTTCAAACGACTCGTTTCGCACTGCAAGGAATACGGCTTTATCTACCCCTCTTCCGAAATCTACGACGGCCTCGGCGGCATCTACGACTACGGCCCCATGGGTGCCGAACTGAAAAACAACATCAAGGAATACTGGTGGAAAGCCACCGTTCAGATGCACGAAAACATCGTGGGACTGGACAGCGCCATTTTCATGCACCCAAAAATCTGGAAAGCCTCCGGCCACGTGGACGCGTTCAATGACCCGCTCGTGGACAACAAGGACTCCAAAAAACGCTACCGCGCCGACCAACTGATCGAAGGCGAGATTGATAAATTGGAGGGCAAAATCTCCAAGGAAGTGGAAAAGGCCCGCGCCCGGTTCGAGAACTTTGACGAGGCCATGTTTCGCAGCACCAACGCCCGCGTGGTCGAGTGGGCCGGCCGCGCCGCCGAGATCGAAAAACGCCTCGCCAACGCCATGAAAAACAACGACATGGCCGACCTCAAAGCGCTCATTGACGAACTCCAGATCGCCGACCCCGAGAGCGGCTCGCGCAACTGGACAGAGGTGCGCCAGTTCAACCTCATGTTCAGCACCCAAATGTCCAACGTGGCCGGAGAGGACGGCAAACTGTACCTCCGCCCCGAAACGGCGCAGGGCATTTTCGTCAATTTCCTGAACGTGCAAAAAACCACCCGCCAGAAGGTGCCCTTCGGTATCGCCCAGATCGGCAAGGCCTTCCGCAACGAGATCGTGGCCCGGCAATTCATCTTCCGTATGCGCGAGTTCGAGCAGATGGAAATGCAGTTTTTCGTGCGCCCCGGCACCGAAATGGAGTGGTACGAGTACTGGAAAGCCAAGCGCATGGCTTGGCACAAGGCAGTGTCGCCAGCGGAAAAACTCCGCTTCAAAGACCACGACAACCTGGCCCACTACGCCAATGCCGCCGTGGACGTGCAGTTCGATTTCCCGTTCGGATTCAAGGAACTGGAGGGCGTACACTCCCGTACCGACTTCGACCTCAACAGCCACCAGGCGCTGTCGGGCCGCAAACTCCAATACTTCGACCCCGAACTGAACGAGAGTTACATCCCCTACGTCGTCGAAACCTCGGTGGGCGTGGATCGTATGTTCCTCGCCGTGCTCAGCAACGCCCTCGTGGACGAGACCGTGCCCGATGCTCAGGGCGAAGACAGCACCCGCACCGTGCTGCGCATCGCACCGGCGCTGGCACCCGTGAAATGCGCGGTGTTGCCCATCGTGCGCAACAAGGAAGAGTTGGTGGAAAAAGCCCGCAGTATTTTCGACCGGCTGAAACTGAATTTCCCCTGCCAGTACGACGAAAAAGATGCCATCGGCCGCCGCTACCGCCGCCAGGATGCCGTGGGCACGCCCTTCTGCGTCACTATTGATTTTGAAACAATGGAAAACGACACCGTCACCATCCGCGAGCGCGACTCCATGCAGCAGGAGCGGGTTCCGGTGAGCCGCGTGATGGATATCGTGCGGGAAAAGGCGGACATGGTGCGGTTGTTGGAGGGGTTAGGGTAAATAGACCGGAGTAGTACCGTACATTTGCGAGGCAAATTTTACCATGAGCAGAAAAGCGACAACACTGGCCGAAATAAATCAAGCCGTCAACTTTGACGAGCCTATCGGGCCTGACCATGCGTTTTTTACGGATTTTTCGCACGTGCGTGGGGACTTCGAGGAAACGGTCGTTTACACCAACCTTAACGTGGACATTGATGGGGATCGGTTGACCTTCAACCCGGCCATCAACGGCCAAAACAAAATCCGTTTTTTCCTCGGTGGGATGCGCGGAAGCGGCAAAACGTCTGAATTGCGGAAATACGCCCAAAAACTCCACCACCCCGGCTGCTTCTTTTGCGTCACCTGCAACATTGACGACGAGCTCGACCTGAACAACCTCGAGTACATGGATATCCTCGTGTTTCAGTTGGAAAAACTGACCGAACGGCTCCGCGAGTACGATATTCAGATTGATGCAAGTGCCCTGAAAAGCCTCGAAAAGTGGTTTGCCGAAACCGTCAAAGAAGTCAACCGCAGTATCACCGGCGAACTCGGAATCGAAATCAAAGCAGAGGCATCGGCGGGTTTTTGGGGTATTCTCAAAATTTTTGGCGTGTTGAAAGCCGGTATGAAAGGAAGTCAAGAACGCGCCACCTCGGTACGGACGACGCTGAAAAACCGTTTCGACGATTTTGCCAGCCAGTTTAACCGCTATGTGGAAGAAGCCAATGCCGCCATCCGGCAAAAAAAACTGGGACAGGAAGTCCTGTTCATCGTGGACGGTCTCGAAAAAACCATGACCGCCGATACGCGCCGGAAAATCATCTTGGAGGAAACCAACCGGATCCGCAAGGTCGAAGCCTACACACTGTTCACCCTGCCCATCGAACTGATGAAAGAAAGGCAAATTCTGGGGAGCTCGTTTTTCATAGAAACCTTTCCGTTTGTGAAACTGCTCGACAAAGACGACAGCCGCCGCCCCGAAGCCTTTCAAAAATTCAAGGAGTTCGTCTTCAAACGCATAGATGCCGGACTTTTTGAAAATGAGGCCGTGGTGGAGGAGGCAATTTATTACAGCGGCGGCAGCCCACGTGAGCTATTAAAAATCCTCAAAATGGCCAACATCTACGCCGACCGCGCCAAAGGGCAGATCGGCAAAGACGTATTGGATCGGGCATTAGGCCGGCTTGCCAACCAGACCGCCCAGTATGTCGGCGCGCCTCAATGGGCGAAAATTATACATGTCGCCAAGCATAAAAACGCTGAATGGGACGACATCGTCCAGGATCTCCTTGAACGCATCCTGCTCATGGAATACAACGACGGCAACTACAAGCGTCCCAATCCTATTCTCGAACGATCCGATGCCTATCGCCAGCACACCGAAGCTGCTGCATGAAGAATTGGAATTGTTGTCCCATGCAATCGAGGGCGACACTTTCCACTTCGCAGTCGTGCAGTGGCATCATTTTTCCTTGGTCAAACAGGCCGAGGAATACCTCCGGCAGCAGTTTCCGGAGCGGCTGGCCCTGTCGCTCGCGGTAAAAGGGCATACCTACGACACCTTTACCGAAAAAATATACGAGCAGGGCAAGGGGTTCATATTCATCAAGGATTTTGAAGCACTGCTGACCGATCCCGACCTGTACATCGCGTTCAACCAGCGCCGGGGCAAATTCGCGCGTATGCCCGTCAGCATCATCGGCTTCATCCCGCCCGGCGAGCAGTATGTGGAACAGTGCATTCGGCACCTGCCCGACTGGTGGAGCGTGCTTACCTTGCTGGCCGAGTTGCACGCTCCTTCGGCAACCATCGAAAGACCCACTACCTCTTGGACCGAACAACCCGCCGTCAGCACCCTCGGCGGTACCGGGCAGTCCGAGCGGCTCGAAGAAATCCAAAACCTGCAAAAACGCCTCGCCGAAATTGCCATAGCCCCCGAAAACGCTAAACTGCTCGACAGCTTGTACCGCCAATTGATTGAAGTATGCACCACGGCAGGCTTCTACCAAATGGGCTTGGATGCAGCCAACAAATGGCTCAAGGCCGCATTCGACCTTGACTATGAAAACGCCGCGCCCGATGTTTTTTCCCAAGTGCTGGACAGGCTCGGAGTGCTCGAACAAGACCTCGGGCATTACGCCCGCGCCGCGCGGCTTCTCGAAAAAGCCCTCGAAATTGACCTTCAAAATTTTGGAAAAGAACACCCCAACGTGGCCGTTCGCCAATCGAACTTAGCCAACGTTTAC
>JBEBHD010000064.1:0-20855 GCA_040080915.1 Saprospiraceae bacterium | reverse complement strand
CCTTTCGTACATCAGGGGTGTGGCGCGCGACTTGTCGGGCATCATCACCGAGTACAAAGTCGTAGTGGACAAAAGCACTGTGCCGGTGGGCACAGCCGAAAAAGTGTCCGCTATCATGGCCGAAAAACTGTCCAAAAAACTGTTCGACGTGGTGTCCAACCCCGAGTTCCTGCGCGAAGGTGTAGCTGTGGAGGATTTCCTCAAGCCCGACCGCGTCGTGGTAGGTACTCGCAGTGAAAAGGCCCGAAAAGTGATGCGGCAGCTGTACGAACCGTTTGTTCGCCAAGGCAATCCGATCTATTTTATGGACGAGCGCTCCGCTGAAATGACCAAGTATGCCGCTAATGCTTACCTCGCTACGCGTATTTCATTTATGAACGAAATCGCCAACATCTGTGAAAAACTTGGTGCCAACGTGGATCAGGTGCGCATCGGTATGGGCAGCGACAGCCGCATCGGCAAACGCTTCCTGTTCCCCGGCATCGGCTATGGCGGCTCTTGCTTCCCCAAGGACGTGCAGGCACTAGCCAAAACTGCCAGCGAACACGCCTACGATTTCAAAATCCTGAAATCCGTGATGAAGGTCAACGGCCTTCAAAAAGGCGTATTGACCAAAAAAATACGCCGATTTTTCAAAAACGACCTCACTGGCCGCACCGTTGCCATCTGGGGCCTGGCCTTCAAGCCCAACACCGACGATATCCGCGAGGCTCCTGCCTTGGTCATCATGGACGAACTGCTGGCCGCCGGTGCCCGCGTGCAGGCCTTCGACCCCGAAGCTATGCCCAACGTTCAGACCATCTACGGCGACCGGGTCGTGTTTGCCAGCACCATGTACGAGGCGCTCAACGGAGCCGACTGCCTCGTGATCGCCACTGAGTGGGGCGAGTTCCGAACACCTGATTTTGGCAAAATGACGGCGCTGCTCCGGGAGCCGGTCATCTTCGACGGGCGTAACGTGTACGACACCGATCAGATGAAAGCCCACGGTTTCCACTACGCCAGCATCGGGCGACCAAAGGTGAAGGGGAGGAAACGGTTGGGGAATAATGATGAATGATGAATGATGAATGATGAATGATGAATGATGAATTTGTGGGGTGATCAAGTTGAGCATTTTCAACCAATCAACATATCAGTTTCACATGGGTAAAGGAGATTTCAAAACCAAGCGCGGCAAGATTCGCCGCGGCTCGCACGGTAACAGCCGCCCCAAAGCGGCCAAAATGCGCGCAGCTGCCAAGAAAAAAACTGCGTGACCACCGATGGATGGTGCGTGCCAGCCCATGCTCGGCACGCATCATTCAAAAAGCCTGCCCTGGGGCAGCTGCCGAAACGTTTTGCGGTGGTGCGGGCTGAGACCGTGCCGCTGAATGGCTTCGCGGTGCGCTTCGGTAGGATAGCCTTTGTTGGTGCCCCAATCATATTGGGGGAAAAAGTCGCCCAAACGTTGCATTTCGGCATCGCGGTGGGTTTTGGCCAAAACAGATGCTGCTGCGATAGCGGCGTACTTGCCATCGCCTTTCACCACGCACAGATGGGGCACATCGGCATAGCGTCGGAAGCGATTGCCGTCCACAAGAATATGTTGCGGGCGTGCCGAAAGGCCGTCCAGCGCCCGGTGCATGGCCAAAAAAGAGGCTTGCAAAATGTTGATCCGGTCTATCTCCTGAGGATTAGCGCTGGACACAGACCAGGCGAGGGCATTTTGTTCGATCACTGTGCGCAGTTCGGCGCGTTGCAGTGCCGTCAGCTGCTTGGAGTCGTTTAAGAATGGATGGAAAAAATCGGTCGGCAGAATGACCGCCGCCGCGAACACAGGCCCGGCCAAGCACCCGCGCCCGGCCTCGTCGCATCCGGCTTCGAGCCGGTCTGGATAATGACATGGCAGCAGCATGGCTGACTATGTTTTTTGCTGATTCGGCAAGCCGATACCATGCCCTCCGGTGAATTTCGGTTTCCAGGTTTCCGAAATAGCGAAGGCCCGAAACTTGGCATCGTCGGCGACCGGGCCAGCGAACAGTTCATCCACAGCAGCTCGGAACAGCAACAACCAGCGGTCGAAGTGCTCTGCCCGGAGCGGGTGCAGCGCGTGCAATTCGACATGTTTTTGGATGGGATTTCCTTGATATTGCGTGCCGCCGAGCAGCAGAAATTCCCAGAAATTGTACATCACGGGCAGGTGCTTTGGCCAGTCCACTTGGGCCGCCTCGTTGAAGATCGGGCCGAGCAGAGCATCTGCTTGCACCTTGTCGTAAAACACGTTGATGAGCCGCTCGATGTCGGCGCGTTGGGCGATGTCCGGTTTCATATTTTGTTAAAAATCGCACGTTTGACCGTGCTGTTTGAGCCAATTTTCTTGCTCTTGGTAATTGGGCAAAAAACGCTCGACCAATGCCCAAAAGCGGTCGGAATGGTTGTGTTCCACGAGGTGGGCTAGTTCATGCACAATCACGTAGTCCTGCACGGCTTCGGGCGCGAACAGCAGTCGGGTGGACAGGTTGATATTGCCATTGTGCGAACAGCTGCCCCAGTTGGAGTGGTTGTATTTCAGGAAAATGCCTTTGATGGGCCGCTCTACTGTGCGTTGGTTCCAAGCGTGTACCCGTTGGCTGATCTCGGACTGGAAATCGGCGGCAACGATACGCGATAGCAGGGTTTTGATGGCTTTGGCCCGTTGAGCCGCAGAGGAGCGGCTGCTCAGGTGCAAGGCCACCGTGTTGCCCACCAATTTGCCGCTGTGCGAACCGCGGTCTTCCTCCTCAATCTCGAGTATGTATTGCCGCGAGCCTACGGTAATCACCTCCCCGGAGCGGTATTCTTTCGGCGTGAACGGGTTCAACAACGCCGTTTTTTGGGCCGACACCTTGCCTACCCATTCCTGCAATTCGGCCAGCCGAAGGGGCACCTCGCGTTCGTCCATACTGTGGGGCAGTCGCAGGATTATGCGCTTGCGCGTGATAGCAAACCGGTGCCCGTTGCGGTGCTCAAACACCACCTCCACCGGCAGTTCTTTGCCGTTTACGGTGATGGCGGCTCGATAGCGTTGTGGTTTGCGACGCATGGGTTTTAGGTTTCTGGTTAGGGGGTTAGAAGGTTTCTGGTTTGGGGGTTAAAAGGTTTCTGGTTTGGGGGCTTGCACAACCAGAAACCTTCTAACCCCCAAACCAGAAACCCCAAAAAACAGCAACCATTTTTAGCGTGCAAAGGTATGGCGTAAAAAGAGGTGGTTAAAGGAGAGGTTGTTTGAATTTATACTTCGCGCTGCGAGGTTTTGTGCATGGCCTTCGGCCTACTATTTTGATTAGCAGCGCTCAGTATGATAAAAGCGGCTTCGCACCTTGCGGTGCGAGGTATACATGCATGCGCCAAGGCAAATTTTCATACCAACCTATTTGGGCCTCCCACAGGAAGCCAACAGCCAACGACATGCCCGCTCATTCGGAAGCCAACGGCTAACAGCCAACAGCCAATAACCCCATCCCCACCACATGCCACACTTCGCCCGTTGTGGCATCGTGGTAAACGCGAAAGGTCTCGAACCCGACCCGCTCGTGGGCGCGCATGGATCGGGTGTTGCGCTCAGCCACTTCTGTTACCACGAAATCAAATGCCGGGGAGCAGACCTCGCGCAGTTTGGCGTACATCCCGTCGAACACGCCTTGCCCACGGTAGTCTTCGGCCACGCACACCTGTCCCATGACGAACCAGCCCCCGTCGCGAAGGGGCCGACCGTGCCACGCCAAGGTTTCCAGCATGGCAAACATCGGTGCCAAAATGGGCACCTCGGGTGCGAACGAGCGAGGCATCACGAGGCAATACCCCGCCAGCCGCTCGCCATCCTTAGCGATCACGGAGGGGTAGGCTTGGTTCATTCGCCACAGCACGTCGGGGTCGTGGCGCACGGTGATGAAGCCCTGGCTCCGGGCTGTTTCTTCGGAAATGGCTGACGCGTGATTGGCTGCTTGTAGCTCCAAGATTTGACGAACGTCCTGTTCGTTTTGCACGGTGGTATAGCGAATGTCCATGACTTGTCTAATTTTTGAGACCGCACCGAGGCGACGGACAAAAATCCGTTTTCCTTTGCAAACCTTTTTCAACAACACCCAAAAACTGTCACACTACAACCAAGCACCATGCCGCTTGTTTCCCCGCTCCCTCCCGACCACGATGCCGAAGTGGCCCAAATGGCCGCTTTTTTCAACGAAACCCTCGGGTTTTGCCCTAATAGTGTGCTCACCATGCAGCGCCGGCCCGCCATAGCCAAGGCTTTTATTCAACTAAATATGGCCGTCATGGCCAACGAGGGCCGTGTCACCAGCGATCTCAAGCGCCTGATCGGCTACCTTGCCAGCATGACGGCCGGGTGCCAGTACTGCCAAGCGCATACTATTCGGGCAGCTGAACGATACGGTGCTGAGGAGGACAAGCTCGCCAACATCTGGGAATACCGCTCCCACCCGGTGTTTTCGGAAGCCGAACGGGCTGCGCTCGATTTTGCCGTAGCGGCCTCTTCGGTGCCCAACGGCGTGGATGCAGCCGTGACCGACAACCTGAGCCGACATTGGGACGACGGCGAAATTGTCGAAATCCTCGGCGTGATCGCCCTGTTTGGCTACCTCAACCGCTGGAACGACAGCATGGGCACCGCCCTTGAAGACCCCGCTTTTGCCAGCGGGCAGCAGTACCTCGGCGAGCACGGTTGGACCGGCGGTAAACACCGGTGAAATCGCAATTCATATTTTTCACAAAATTCAATCGAAACACATTATGCGCAGCAATCACGAAATTGACTACCGCATCCACGGCGAAGAAATGCAGTGCGTGGAAATCGAACTGGACCCACAGGAAACGGTCATTGCCGAGTCCGGCAGTTTTATGTTCATGGACGATGGCATCGAAATGGCTACCGTTTTTGGCGATGGCAGCGACCGTGCCCAAGGCTTTTTCGGCAAAGTAATGACCGCTGGCAAACGCCTGCTCACCGGCGAGAGCCTGTTTATGACCACCTACACCAACCTCGGCTACAGCAAGCAGCGCGTCACCTTCGCCGCTCCGTACGCAGGCAAGATCGTCCCGCTCGACCTGTCGCAGTTTGGTGGCAAAATTGTTTGCCAAAAAGATGCTTTTCTCTGCGCGGCCAAGGGCGTGCAGGTGGGCATTGAGTTTCAGCGCAAGCTCGGCACGGGTTTGTTCGGCGGCGAGGGGTTCATCATGCAAAAATTGGAGGGCGACGGTATGGCCTTTGTACACGCTGGCGGCTACATCCTCGAGCGCGACCTCGCCGTTGGCGAAACGCTGCGCGTGGATACGGGCTGCATCGTGGCGTACACGCAGCAAATTGATTACGATGTGCAATTCGTAAAAGGCATCAAAAACATGGTATTCGGCGGCGAAGGCCTGTTTTTTGCAGTGCTTCGTGGCCCCGGCAAGGTGTGGCTACAGTCGCTGCCCGTCAGCCGATTGGCCGCCCGTATCCTGCAGTATGGCACTGTGAGCCGCAAGGAAGAAGGCAGTATCCTCGGAGGGCTGGGAAATTTGATTGACGGGCATTGATTGTTGGAAGGTTTCGGGTTAGAGGGTTAGGAGGTTTTCGGGTTTACCCACCTTCGCCAAGGCTATGGCGGGCAAGTCCGTCGTAGCCTTGGCGAAGGTGGGTTTCTATTTAAATGAAATTGGCCCAACAAGAAAAAACTACATTTGCCTCCGCCCCAATCCTACTTTGTAAGACACAAATTCCTATGGTTCTTCCCGACCTTTCCGACACCATCGCCGCCTTGGCTACGCCGCCGGGAGTAGGGGCTATCGCTGTGTTGCGCCTGTCCGGCCCGCGCGCACTTATTATCGCCGACACTGTTTTTCGGGGCAAGCGCCTCGAAAATCAGCCCTCACATACGGCACACTTTGGCCGCATTGAGGACGAGCGCGGGCGCATGCTGGACGAGGTAGTGGCCACCATTTTCCGTTCTCCCAAGTCGTACACGGGCGAGGATGTGGTGGAAATTTCCGTGCATGGCTCGCCGTACGTCCAGCAGGAAGTGCTGCAATTGCTCCTCCACAAAGGTGCCCGGTTAGCCCAGCCTGGCGAATTTACTTTGCGCGCCTTCCTTAACGGAAAAATGGACCTCAGCCAGGCCGAGGCAGTAGGCGATCTGATCGCCAGCCAGAGCGCAGCTGCCCACACGGTGGCATTGCATCAGTTGCGCGGTGGCTTCAAAACCGAGATCGCACAGCTGCGCGAAGAACTGATCCACTTCGCCAGTTTGGTGGAACTGGAACTCGATTTTTCGGAAGAGGACGTGGAGTTCGCCGACCGTAATCAGTTGAAAAAACTCGTGGGCAAAATCCGCGAATACATCGGCTCGTTGCTGCGCACATTTCAGTTGGGAAATGCCCTGCGCATGGGCGTGGCCACCGTCATCGCCGGACGGCCTAACGCTGGCAAGAGCACCCTGCTCAACGCTCTGCTGAATGAGGAGCGAGCCATTGTGTCGGAAATAGCTGGCACCACCCGCGATACCATTGAAGAGGTGCTCAATATCGGCGGCGTGCAGTTCCGCCTCATAGACACTGCCGGAATCCGAGAGGCACAAGATACCATTGAGGCGCTTGGCGTGCAGCGCACGATGGAAAAAATCCAGCAGGCCGCCATTATCGTGTACGTGTGGGACGTGGCCGCCATGACTCTCGCGGAGGTGTATCAAGACCTGGCAGCCATCGCCGGGCAAAATCAAACACAGGAATCCGGGCAGCCGGAAAAGACGCCCCTGCTGGTAGTATGCAACAAAATGGACAAAAACCCCTACTTCAAAACCGACTGGCTGCTCGAGCCCACTGACCCCGACATCCCGCCCTACCTGCTGGGCGACAATCCGCTATCCGGCCATTCATCATTCATCATTCGTCATTCATCATTAATCCCTGTTTCTGCGAAAAACCAAATGAACATCGAGTATTTAAAGGAAAAACTGTTCGAGTTGGCTGTTGGTGAGGGCATCAATTTGGAAAGCACGGTGGTCACTAATGTCCGTCACTATGATGCTTTGCAACGCTCTGACACAGCGCTCGCCGACGTGCTGACCGGATTAGAAACGGGTGTGACAGGCGATTTCATAGCCATGGACATTCGCCGGGCGCTGAACTTCCTCGGCGAAATCACGGGCGAGATCGGGGTGGAGGATTTGCTGGGGAATATTTTTGGGAAGTTTTGTATTGGAAAGTAGATGTTGCAATAAATGCAACAGTTCAGAAATGCCGAACAGTTGGGGCCGGGACTGCCTATCGGATGCAGTTGTTGCAAAACTACCCGAAAATTGAACATTTCAAAATATTAAAAATTAAATGTTCAATGCCCAAAGCTCAATTTTCAATGATCAAGTGACTTGCGAGGCGGCCACCTTTTTTTAACAATCATAACCGTACTTTTGCGGCCAAAACTGTCGTCATGCACCGCCACTCCCGTTTGCTTTTGGTCTGCTTTATTCTCTCTGGCCTGTTCGCCTGCGTACCGCCCGAAGGGCAGCGCCCGGTCTCCCAGATCATCAATATTGACCTGAGCAACAAACAGGTGCAACACCTGTACAACCTGCGCGACGAAGGCAGAACCGACAGCCTCGTGGCTTACCTAAGCCACCCCAGCGCTACCATGCGCTACCTCGCCGCCCTGGCTTTTGCTTCTGTGCGCGACTCCAGTTCGGTGGAACCGTTGGTGCCCCTGCTGCGCGACACATTGGAGGAAATCCGCGTCGTAGCCGCCTTTGCTCTGGGCCAGATCGGGTCGGCACGCGCTGAAGTACCCCTGCTGAACGCTTTCCGGCAGGATGATTCGCTCTCCCGGCACCAGCGTTTCAATGCCGTCGTGCTGGAGGCCCTCGGAAAATGTGGCGGGCCGATCAACCTTGCCCATATAGCCACCGTCAGCACCTATTTCCCTACCGATACGCTACTGCTGGAGGGCCAATGCCGCGCCATCTACCGCTATGCGCTGCGGGGCATGATTGACCGGGCTGCTACCGCCCGAATGGTGGAATACGTAGCCAATGAACGCATCCCCGGCCCGGCCCGGCTCCTGGCGGCGCACTATCTCGCCCGTTCGGCAGACGTGGTGCCCGACAGCGCCCAAGCTGTTGAAATCGCCGCTGCTTTTGTTCGTTCCGCCGATGCCGACATCCGAATGGCGCTGGCCAGAGCGCTGGGAAAATCAAAAACCCGGCCCGCGTTTGGCATGCTGTCCAAGGTCGTCAAGACCGAGCAGGACTGGCGCGTGAAATGCAACCTGATTTTGGCCTTGGCCAAGTTCGAGTACGACACCGTGCGGGCTTTGGTGTCGCCGTTTGTGCTCGACAACAATCCACATGTGTCGCGCACCGCTGCTGAGTTTTTTGTGGCCAACGGCCAAAAAGAAGACGGCGACTACTACTGGCGCGTAGCCCGTGACAATCCCAACGTTCCGTGGCAAACCCGTGTAGCCTTGTACCGGGCTTCGTACAAATGGCTTTCATCTTCCGGCCAGCCGGAAAAAAAGGAGTACATCAACTACCGCCTGCGCGATTTCTTCCTGAAATCCGCCAACCCCTATGAGCGGGCTGCCTGCCTGCAAGCCCTGACTGAGTTCGGTTGGCAGTTCAAATGGATCCGCGAGAAAGGCTATGCCGACCCCAGTCCTGTGGTGAAAAGCGCCGCCGTGGAAGCCCTCGCGGCTATTTGCAAAAACCCGGAATTTTATCGCGCCTTCGGCGAAAACGCCCGAAACGTGCGCCGCGACCTGTTTGAATACCTGCTCCAGGCCATAGCCACCGGCGACCCCGGCATGACCGCAGCCGCAGCCGACGGCCTGTGCGCACCCGCACTCGATTACAGCTCGTTTGCCGACTCTGCCCAGATCGCCGACCTGAGCGCTGCCCTGCAACGACTCCAAGTCCCGCGCGACTACGAGGCATACATTGCTCTCGAAAAGGCACTTTCCTGCCTCCAAGGCGAGCCTGAACCCGTGCCGCAGAAGCCGCCCTTCAACCATCCCATTGACTGGAAAATACTTGAGCCGATCAACCACGCTACCCGTGTGGTGCTCCAAACGGCCAAGGGCAACATCAGCCTGCAACTTTATCCGGCATGGGCACCCGGCTCGGCGGTCAATTTCCTCGACCTGGCCAAGAAGGGATTTTTCAACGGCAAAACGTTCCACCGTGTGGTGCCAAACTTTGTGGTTCAAGGCGGCTGCCCCCGTGGCGATGGCTACGGAGCGCTTGAGTATTCTATCCGAACCGAAATCGGCATGGCGTGGTACGACGACGAAGGCTACCTCGGAATGGCATCTGCCGGGGCGGACACCGAAGGCACCCAGTTTTTCATAACCCACTCCCCAACTCCGCACCTCGACGGGCGCTACACTATTTTCGGGAAAGTGGCCCAAGGCATGGATGTAGTACACAACCTCCAAGTAGGGGATGTGATTGAGAAAGTTATCCTTCAGTAAGGCCCTGAGCTAACGGATTGACAAAGTACATGTCAATCAAACCTTTGTTGTGTACATCCTTTTTGCCCCTGTAGGTGCAGACAAAATGGTGCTTGACGGCCTCGTGCGTGGCCCCCGAAATATTGATCTGACCGGGTTCCCCCAATTCTTCCAACCGGGAGGCAAGGTTGACGGCATCGCCCCAGATATCGTAGGCAAACTTGTTTTTGCCGATTACGCCAGCGATGACCGGCCCGGTGTGTACGCCCACCCGCATAGCCGTAAACACGGCTTTGGGGTGGGTTTCATTGCGTTTGGTTAGCCATGACATCATTTCCAGTGCTGCACTGACGGCATCCGTAGGGTGGGTGTCATTGGGCACGGGCAGGCCGCCTGCGCACATGTACGCATCGCCGATGGTCTTGATTTTTTCGAGGCCATGCCGTTCGCAAATTTCGTCGAAGCCGAGAAAGCAAGCATCCAGTTCGTCAATGAGCTGTTCCGGGGTGAGTTTTTCCGACAGGCTGGTGAAATTGAGAAAATCGGTAAAAACCACCGTGGCACGCTCGTAAAACCGGGGCGTGGCGTATCCGTAGGCACGCAATTCCTGCGCCACTTCGCCGGGCAGGATATTGAGCAACAGTTGGTCGCTCTTGTGGCGTTCCTCCTCGATCAGCGCTTTTTGTTGCTCAATTTCCCGGTTTTTGGCTTTCATGCGGCGGTTGGAGCGGCGGGCAAACCCCCAGCTCAAGCCCATGAGCACCACAATGACAAGGCCAAGGCTACCCAATCCGTAGGCGAATTGCTTGAAATTGTCCTGTTCGCGCTGTTGGAAGGCCTTGTCCCTGCGCAGCTGCGCGACGCGCGTGCTGTCGGCTTGGCGCTGGGCAAGGGCGCTTTGTTGTTGGTGGCGGTAGGCGGCGGCCTGTTTTTCGGCATCCAACTCTTGGAGGGCCAGTTGTTTTTCGCTGCGTGCCTGAAGCGCGGTCAGGATTTGCTCGCGCAGAGCGGCCTGATCGGCATTTTTTTGAGCCTGCAGGAGCCGCACTTCGTCCTCGCGGCGCTGGCGGTCCAGTTCCAGATTTTCGTTTTTCAGTTCCAAGCGTTCCTTGTC
The DNA here is from genome assembly GCA_040080915.1 of Saprospiraceae bacterium. Classification (GTDB taxonomy): domain Bacteria; phylum Bacteroidota; class Bacteroidia; order Chitinophagales; family Saprospiraceae; genus M3007. The sequence continues at coordinate 10,287 of JBEBHD010000064.1, read as the reverse complement.
GTATCGCGCCTGTTGGAGATCGAGTTCCTTTAGATTTTGGCGGGTAATGAGGTACTTGATCTGGCTTTCTGCAGCGCTGAGCTGCGCGCGTTGCTGTTCGATGCGCTGCTGCCTGGCCTGGTGTTGCTGGCGCATGGACTCGTCCAATTTCAGGTATTCGCGGTAGGCTTTGTAGGCGTTTTCGAAATCGTAGAGCCGGTAGTGGACATCGGCGGCGGTACTGTAGCTACGGGCCAGCACATCCTTTTGGTTGGTCTCCTTGGCCAGCCGAATAGCTTCGTTGACGTGCGAAAGCGCATTATAAATATCGCGATCGCTGAAGTAAACTCCGGCGATCAGGTGCTCCAAACTTGCTAAGGAATGCCAGTCTTTTTTTGTGGTAAGTACCTGGGCGGCATCCAGCAAGTAGCCGATGCCTTTTTTGGTGTCGCCGGTGTTGTGCAGGGCGATGCCGAGGTTGGCGTACACGACATCAAGGTAATCGCAATTGATGTACCCGCACTGGAGTTCGGCTTTTCGAAAATACTCCAGCGCCCGCACATAATCGCTGCGCACAGCGTATTGCTTGCCCATGTTGTTGTACATCACGGCGCGTTCTTCAGGGTAGCCGTGGTGTTCGAGGATTTCTTCGACGCGGCGGTAGTACACCAACCCGGACGTGTCGGCAGCCGGTCGCCCTTCTGCATTGGCCAGTTTTTGATAAACCTGAACCAAGTGCGGATAGTCGCCCTGTTCATCGTAGTGGGCGATCAGCGGTTTGTAGGCCAGTTCGGCGCTGTCGTAGCGGGATTCTTGCAAAAACGTGTCGGCGACTTTTCCGAGAACCGAATAATTGCCGGCGTTGAACTCCAAGGCCCGGCGGTAGTAGCGTCGCGCGTTTCCAAACAGTTTTTCCTGAAAAAAAAGGTCGCCGAGGCCGAGATAGACATCGAGCAGGGTTGATCTGTCCAGCACCAAGGGCATATTGCCTCCACCAGGAGCAAGTTTTTCTTCGGCCTCCAAAAAAAACTGCAAGGCCTCCTCGATTCGATTGGTGCGCACGCAAACCTGGGCCAACAACACCGATGCACGGGCGATGCCACCGTCGTAGCGCAGGTCGCGCGCTATGGACAGGCTTTGGTTGGCCTTTGCAAAAACTTCCCTATCGGTATGAGCAGCCTTGGCCTGCTGCAACAGCTCGTCCGCCTCGGCCACGGAGTGTTCCAAATCATCCAAGCCTTGCGCCGCGATGTGCGGGCAGGCTGGCAAAACGAGTAAAGCGATCGAGATCAAGAACCGCATCGTCTGTTTTTTTATTCGGCTTGAAAGTTCTCCCGTCAAATGTCGGTGTTCGCGCCGTTATTGAACAAAAAGGTTTTTGAAAGTGCTTTAATTCTCCCCTCGTCCAACCTCGCCCCACCAGTATTGAACATTTTCTTCACCTTTGCGTCTCGTTTGACCGATCCATAGAACTTTCGACTGCAATGCCCAACCTTACGTTTCAATACCCCGCCTGGTTCCTTGTTTTTTGCGCTCTTTTGGGACTGGGTTACGCCATGTTGCTGTACTATCGCGACACCACGTTCCGCGAACAGGCCCCCTCTCTCAACCGCTGGCTGGGGGTCTTGCGCTGGTTGGTAGTGACCATAATCAGCGCCCTGTTACTGTCGCCCCTGCTCAAAAGCGTTCTTACAGAAACCAAAAAGCCCGTCGTTGTTCTCGCTCAGGACCAATCCGAGAGCGTGGGTGCCGAACTCACTGGCCCTGCTTTGGAGCAGTACAAAAAGGACTGGCAGGGCCTGCGCGACAACCTCGCCCAAGACTACGAGGTACACGAGCTGGCCTTCGGAGACGAGGTGCGAGAAGGGGTGGATTTTTCTTTTGCCGACAAAATCAGCAACCTATCCTCGGTGATGCGCGAGGTGTACGACCGCTATGGTGCCCAAAACCTCGGTGCGGTGGTACTGGCCTCCGACGGTATTTACAATCAGGGAAGCAACCCGGCCTACTCGAGCTCGCAAATTTCAGCCCCCATTTTTACAGTAGCCCTCGGCGATACCACTCCGCGCAAGGATTTGGTGCTGAAGCGGGTTTTCCATAACAAAATCGCTTACCTCGGCGACAAGTTTTCGATCCAGGTTGACGTGGCCGCATCCAATTGCACCGGGGCGCAAACGCTGCTCACGGTCAGCAAGATGGACGGCGACAACGCCCGCTCGCTCCAGTCGTTTCCGGTATCGGTGGGCAACAACGATTTTTTCCTGACCAAAGAAGTACTGCTGGATGCCGACCAGCCCGGTGTGGCCCACTACCGGATCAGTCTCGCCAAGGTGCCGGGCGAACGGTCGGGCGTGAACAACGTGCGTGACATTTTTATTGACGTGCTGGATGCCCGACAAAAAATCCTGCTCCTGGCCAACAGCCCCCACCCTGACCTGTCGGCGTTGCGCCAAACCTTGGAGGGCAACAAAAACTACCACGTAGCCGTGGCTTACCTCGGCGAGCCGGGCCTCGACGTGTCGAAGTATGATTTTGTGGTGTTGCACAACCTGCCTTCCAACGGCGGCGATATTTCCGGCACCCTCACCGCTTTGAACACCAAACGAATTCCTCGGCTGTTCATCGCGGGTATGCAGACCAACTATGGAGCGCTGGCACGAGCACAAAACCTGGCCAGTGTGCAAAGCAACACCCAACAAAGCGACGATGTGCAAGGCAAGGTTTCGTCCCAGTTCGCTGCTTTTTCGATCAGCCCCGAACTGGCATCCGAACTGCCCAAGTTCAACCCCGTGACCAGCGCTTTCGGCAATTTTGCCGCCACGCCCCAGGCACAAGTGGTACTCTGGAAACGCATCGGCAAGGTGGACACCGAGCAGCCCCTGCTCGTCCTTGGCGAAACGGACGGCATCAAAACCGGGCTTTTTCTCGGAGAGGGCCTGTGGAAATGGCGGTTGTTCGATTACCTGCAGCACAACAACCACCAGATTTTTGAAGAATTGGTGGGCAAAACCGTGCAATACCTCACCCTCAAGGAGGACAAGCGCAAGTTCCGCATTTCGCTCGACCAAAATATTTTCAATGAAAACGAAGCGGTCATGTTCGCCGCCGAGCTCTACAACGACAACTACGAGCTCACCAACAACTCGGACGTGGCCATGTCCATCCGCAATGCACAGGGGAAAGAATTTTTGTTCACGTTCAATAAACTCGGCAAGGCGTACACCCTCAACGCAGGCATTTTGCCGGTCGGAAACTACACCTTCCGAGCTACCACCACCTTCAACGGCCAAAGCATGGTGTACGAGGGCCGGTTCAGTGTGCAGCCCATCCAATTAGAACTGTTTGCCACTACGGCCAACCACGCCGTGCTGCGCCAACTGAGCGCCCAATTCGGCGGCGAGACGGCGGCACCGGCGGCCATGGCTGGCATCGCCGAAAAAATCAAATCCGCGCGGGCCATCAAGCCGGTGGTGTACCAAAGCACCCGCACCAATCCGCTCATCAACCTGAAATGGATTTTCCTGCTGCTTGCGCTGATGTTGTCGGTGGAGTGGTTTCTGCGGCGGTACTTCGGGGCGTATTGATACGCAGATTCAAGGCTCAGAACACCTCCACCCTTCCTACACATGCCGCTCCGCGTGGTAACTCGACCGCACCAGCGGCCCGCTCTCCACATACTTGAACCCTTTGGCAAGTCCTGTTTCCCGGTACTCGGCGAACACATCCGGGTGGACGTACTCAATCACGTCGAGGTGCATTTTGGTGGGCTGGAGGTACTGGCCGATGGTGAGGATGTCGCAGCCGTGGGCCACGAGGTCGTCCATGATCTGGAACACTTCGGCCTTGGTTTCGCCGAGGCCGACCATGATGCCGCTTTTGGTGCGTTTGCCGTAGTCTTTGGTGCGGCGGATTTGTTCGAGGCTGCGCTCGTACTTGGCCTGGGGGCGTACTTTTCGGTACAAGCTCGGTACGGTTTCCATGTTGTGGCTCACGACTTCCTGCCCGGCGCTGATCATACGCTCGAGCGCTTCCCAGTTGGCTTTGGTGTCGGGGATGAGGGTCTCGATAGTGGTTTCAGGGCAGCGTTCTTTCACGGCGCGTACCGTCTGGTGCCAGATTTCGGCACCGCGGTCCTTGAGTTCGTCTCGGTTGACGGAAGTGATGACGGCGTGTTTGACGCGCATAAGCCAGATGGCTTCGGCCACGCGGCGCGGCTCGTCCTCGTCATATTCGTTGGGGCGACCGGTCTTGACGGCGCAAAACGAGCAGGACCGGGTGCAGACGTTTCCGAGAATCATGAAGGTGGCGGTGCCAGCGCCCCAGCACTCGCCCATGTTGGGGCAGCTGCCGCTCTGGCAGATGGTGTGCAACTTGAAGTCGTCCACGATGCTGCGAACGTTGCGATAGTTTTCACCCATAGGCAAGCGCACCTTGAGCCATTCTGGGCGCTTGGGGCGGGAATCGGTTGCGGGCGGTTCGATGATGGGCAGTTCGAGCATTACCAGTTCGGGTTGTCCGTGATGAGCAGTTCGTTTTTCTCCAAATGGTGGGTTGTTTTCATCGGCACAGTTCGGTACGGAAGTTTGTATTTATCCGCCCAGGCTCGCACCTCTTCGGTATCGTCGTAGGTGAGCATGAAATGCCCGCAGATACGGCTTGCCAAGGCAAAAAGTTTTTCGTGGTCAATGTCAAAATGAGTGTACAAGCGTTTGCCAGCAACGGTGTACGGCGGGTCAATGAAAAACACGGCGGACTGATTCTCCAAATGTTTTTCGATCACTTCAAAAGCATCGCCCTTGACAAATTCGATCTTGTGCTTGACCATTCCAATGGCCGAGATACGTTTTTTCAAGGTTTGTGGGTACCAGCGTGAGCCAAGGCCCTTGCCGTTTTCGCCGTTTTTTATCAGGCCCGAGCCTTTTGCCAAAATTCCACCGTGAAACACGCGATTTTTCAGGATGGTGGCAAAAGCAATTTCTTCGGTGGTTTTGTCCTCCCGTTCTATTTCTCGTTGGACATTTTCGTGGGATAGCTCAAAATTCAGAATCTTGTTCGCCAACCATTCGTTTCCACCGTTCAGCATCGTTTCCCATACGGCTGCCACCTCGTCGTCCAATTCTACAAAGGTGATTTTTTGGGCCATATTTTCAAATGCTACAGTTAAGCCAACGATGCCGCCTCCCGCAAAGGGTTCGACAAAAAACGTGCTTTTCGGATCGAAACGGCGCATCCATTTCCGAACCACGGGCACAAGCCATGTTTTGCCGCCAGGATACCGAAAGGGGCTGCGCTGTGGCACAGATGCTACGTTCACGACCCGATCTTTCATCTTCAACGCCTCTTTCCCAGCTGCAAATTAACAAAGAAATTCAAAAACACCTGCCGGTTGTCGTCGCCCACGAGGATCGGCACCTTGCTGGGGAACACGTCGAGCATGGCTCCGACTTCGAAGGCCTTGATGAGCTCGTCGAAGGCACCCCAGTCGAAATGCAGGGCGATGGAAGCGTTCAGCCCGGGCCGGAAACTGATCTCATTGATGCCCTTGAGGAACGACGAAGCGCCCCGAATACGACCGTTCTGGTCGAGGAACAGGTCGGCGTTTTCCGGCGTATATTTTTCTTCGAAAATACGGCAGTCGCCGGGGCGACTCGGATTCGGGTAGCACAGGGCCAGGTAGTAGGGTTTGAGCAGGCCCAAGGTAGGGCCGACATTGTAACTGACCCCCACGGCCACACCTTTTTGTTTGGCCTTTTCCGAGTAGTAGCGTTTCACGCCCCAGCCCATGCGCACCATGTACAGGTTGTTCTGTTTGCCATAAATGTAGGGCCGGAACGACTGTCCTTGGTACTGCTCGGCGCTTTGGCGCTGTTCCTTCGGGTCTTTGAGTTCGCCCACGCTGATGTGGAAATAGGTCGTTTTGTAGTACGTGCGCAGCCGCCCGAACTCCATGCCGGGAACCAGCCCACGGTTGGTGGCTAACTTGATGTTGAAGGCTGTCTCGCGGTTGTAAATGATCCCCTTGCTTTCGGGCGGGGGGGTCAGCATTTGTGCCCAAGCATTGGCTGTGATGAAAGCCGTGAAACAGCAGATAAAAAAGGTGCGTGCCATAGTCCGGAATTTTTGATCCTCCAAAAATAGGCCATTCCCCGGCGTATCGCCAAACCCTTTTCCGGCCAGTAGCGTTTCGTGGCCAAACTTTTTTCCGAAGGCGGAAAAAACGGCAAGTTTCGGCGCGTACGCAGCGCCTCGGAAAAGCAGGAGGGCATACCTTTGCCGCCAATTCAGCCACGTCATGTTTCGCTTCGAGCACCCGTATTTTCTCCACCTGTTTTGGGCCCTGCTGGCCTTGCCGCTGATTTTGTTGGCCTACGTTTGGTGGCGGCGACGGGCAATAATGCAAATAGCGGTGCCCGCGTCTGCGCAGCGCGTGCTGCCGGGCTGGTCGCGCTGGCGTTTTTGGGCAAAAAACACCTTGCTGCTGGCGGCCATTGCCCTCCTCGCCCTTGCCTGGGCCAACCCCCAGCGGGGCGCGAAGCAGCAAACGGTAGTTCAAAAAAGCGCCGATGTGTTCATCGCGCTCGATATTTCCCGCAGCATGCTGGCCGAGGATGTGGCACCCAACCGGCTGGAACTCGCCAAATCGTTTGTCCGAAAACTCATTCGCGCCTTGGAGGGAGAGCGGATCGGCCTGATTTTTTTCGCCGGAGACGCTTTTTTGCAAATGCCGCTCTCGACCGACTACGCGGCGGCGGACATGTTCGTGGCCTCTGCCGACCCCGATCTCGTCACAGCGCAGGGAACAGCCATCCCGCGTGCCGTGGATTTGGCTTCCGAGCACTTCGACTCCGACCCCGGCGGAGGCCGCGCCCTGGTGTTAGTGACCGATGGCGAAAACCACGACAACGACGCGGAAGGCCAGGTGGCCGAGGCTTACGCCGACGGCATCGTCACGTTTGCCGTCGGGGCAGGCACGGGCAATGGCGGGCCGATCCCGGTCGGTACTGCCGATGCCGAAGAGCGGTACCTGCGCGACGAGGCGGGCGAAATCGTACGAACCCGCATGGACGAGGGCCTGCTGGACAAATTGGCCTCCGCTGGCGGCGGCGCGGCATACCGCCTGTCGCAAGGAGATGCGGCCCTACGAGCCATTCGCCGCGAGGTGGGCCGCCTGGAAAAACGCGCCCGCGAAGTGCGCTCGTTCAACGAGTTCGAGTCGTATTTTCAGTGGTTTTTACTGCCCGCGTTTTTGTTGCTCGTGCTGGAGGCGTGGTTTTCCTGGCGGAAAAAAAAGGCGGCTGTGCTGGTGCTGCTGTGCGTGTTCGGCCACGGGCTGCCAGCACAATCCGCCCACAAACACCTGCGCGACGGTGATCGCAGCTACGAGCGGTCAAACTTCGGGGAAGCCGAGCAAGCCTACCGCCGTGCCGGCGAAAAAAAACCGGACGACCCCAAGGTCAAGTACAACCTCGGCAACGCCCTGTATCGGCAAGGGAGCTACCCCGAAGCCGAAAAACTGTTTGAGCAGTCTGCCAAAACGGCCAAAAACCCCGCCCTGAAAGCCGATGCCCTGCACAACCTCGGCAATGCCAGCCTTTTGCAGGAAAAATACGAGCAAGCGGTGCAGGCCTACGAAAACAGTCTCCGCCTCCGCCCTGGCGACCCCGAAACGAAGGCGAACCTGCAGCTGGCCAAGAAAAAATGGCAACAGGAACAGGAAAAGCAAGAGCGGCAAAACCAGCAGCAACAACAAAACCAACAAACCAGCGACTCAACACAGCAACAACAGCAACCGCCTCAGAAACCCGATCAACAGCAGCAAGACCAGCAGCCCGCAAACCAGCAGCCGAAGCCAGAAGGGGAACAACAACCCCAAGAACAACAACCGACTGAAGGACAGATGACCCGCGAACAGGCCCGTCGCCTGTTGGAAACCGCCGTGTCGCCTGAAGATAGGAAAAATGCCCGCAAGTACCGGGAACAGGAACAGGGCAAGCACCAGACGCGGCAGAAAAAGGAGTGGTGATTCCCAACGCCGGGAGGTTCAAATCTCTTCCCGGCGTTGGTTTGGTGGAGCACGGTCAGGCCTGTTTTCAAAAAAATTACTTCCCGTAATTCTCCGAGAAAAACTCCCGATACCCATCCAGGGTCTTGTTCTTAAGTACCCTGCGGTAGTTCTCCTGCGTGATGGCAAAGAACTCCTTGGCATAGGTTTTTTTGTTCGTCTCGCCGAGGAACTCCTTGTTGTTCCGCACTTCCTCGAAATAGCGCATGGCCTGCGCCTTGTTGTCGAACTTGCGGATGACAAGAATGGGCGTGTTGGTGTCCGTACCGAGGAAAATGTTGGAAATGCGCAGCTGTTCTAATTTGTGAAACTCCCTGTTGTAGTCCGAAACAGCGATCTTGACATCGTCCAACCGTACATCCCCGGTGATGGCCACCAAAAAGTAGTGCAGCTTGTCGTCGTCGGGGGTGAATGCCTCGTCGAGGGTGGTCGGGGTACTGGTACCGGCGGCAGTTTTGGGATCAACTACCTCAAATCCTTCGCAGGATAAGAGGCGGGCGATTTCCTTGGCGCGAGTGGCCTCGGCGCTTTCCGGGTGCCGGGCTATCACCTCTTTCAGCGCTTGGCAGTAGGCGGCCTGGCCTTGCAAATTGCCCGTGCATAGGGCGCTCAGCAGGGAAAATTTGGCCATGAGAGGGTTGGTAGTACCGTACTTTTGGGGCGCTTGTGTGCACCGATCGAAGGCGGTTTGGTAATTTCCCTGCGAAAAGAACGAGTACGTTTGTTCGTAAAACTGGTTGAGTTCGCGCTCGCGCTCCTTGTTGGAGGCCACATAGTCGGGGTCGGTGAGCACGCGGGCGAATGCGCTGGTGGGGTATTTTCCCACCAATCTGTCGAAGTAATATTTGGCGCGTTCCGTATTGCCCAGCGCGGTGAACGCCATGTAGCAGTAGTACCAGGCCTCTTTTTCGAACTTGTCAATATCCGGGTAGCGCTTCAGCAATTCCTCAAGCGTGCCGGTGCAGCGCTTGTTGTTTTCTAATTTGTCGCGGAACAACACGCCGAGGTGGTACAGCGCCTCGTAGGTGGAGGCGTGCAGCACGGTGAGCTCTTCTTCGCTCTGCGGCACCCCTTGGAAAATATCGGCCAGATCAGCGCTGGTAGCGGTTTCGGTTTGCAGGCTGTCGGTGCCTGCCACGTCGGTCGGGCCGCCGGTTTGCTGGCGGGTGCTGCGCCGCCAGTTGTCTTCGAGTTTGCGGTCGTTCCAGGTTTTGGCAAAATCCTTCCGGCCTTTTTTCAGGAAGGCATCGTTGTAAAAATAGAACGAGGTGCCAGGCTGCCCGGCTTTGGGCGGCGGGGCGAATTGAAGCGGGCCTTTTGGGTCGGGCGTGGAAGCCGCCAGGGTTTTTTGGGCATCCTCCTCGCGTTGTTTTTTGATTTTCTGGGCCAGTTCCTTGCGCTCCTCCGGACTCATGTAAAAAATCCGAACGATACTGTCGTTCGCAGCAATAGTGGTGATCAGGCGGGCGATTTCGGTCAGGTTGTCGGAGTACCGGCGGACTCGGGAGAAGCGCTCGTCGGTGGCGGGAAGGACAGTCAGCGTGCTGTCGTAGTATTTTTTGGCAAACACAAAATCTTCGCCCTCAAAGTACAAGTCGGCCAGCAGCAGATAGGCTTCGCCGCGCAGGTTGTTGTTGCTCGTGCTGGCGGCGATGGATTTTTGCAGCAAAGCAATAGCTTCCTCGCGTTTTCCGGCCTTGAGCGCGATAGAGGCCATGGTGAAATAAATCTGATCGCGGTATTCGTTGTTTTTTTCGTCCCGGATCATGCTTTCCAGCGACTTGTTGGCATCCTCGCTGCTGACCTTTCCGTTTGCCCATCCGGCGGCGATGCGGCGCAGGCGGGCGTTGAATTCCATCACATACACCGGGTTGCTGTTCAGCACGGTTTCGAGTGCATCGTAAGCCCGATCGAACTGCCCAGATTGCTCGTACAATTGGGAGAGAATGTAGGCTAACCGGCCGCGGTCGCGTTTGTTTCCCGCAAACTTGACGGCCTTTTCCAACGGAGGAATAGCCTTGTCGTACTTTTTTTGCTTGATCCACAAATAGGCTTGAGCCGTGTGCAGGTCTTGGCGAACGTCCTCCGGGAAATAAGCGTCCTGGTCGAGGTCGCGGAACAGAAAATCGGCTTCGTCGTACTTTTCGCGCTCGATGAGGGTGCGGCCGTACCATACCATAGCCAAGGGGTAGGCAGCTGTACGTTGGAGCGTTTTGTTGTAGGGGTCGTAGCGCTGCACGTAGGGT
>JBEBHD010000299.1:0-5793 GCA_040080915.1 Saprospiraceae bacterium | reverse complement strand
TCGCCACGCTGCCGAAATGGCAATTTTTCAAAACAAATCTGCTGCAATGGCAGATAAAGCCCACCTTCTCCAAAGCCACGTTAAATTTAGAGCGTGTTTAAATTTCAGTCGCCGGGCTGCAAGCGGCGACTGAAATTTAAACACGCTCTAAGACTATCCGCCTTCGCCAAGGCTACGACGGGTAAACCAGCCCCTTGCAGAGTGACAAAAAAACCAATAACCTTACTACCCAGAAAACCTCAATACGTAGCCTTCATCTGTAGGCTCAGCCGTACGGGCGTTTCGTCGGTAGTGGTACCGCGCAGGCGCAGGGCTAAATCAATGCTAAAACGGTCTTGCGTCATGATTTTTTTGGCATTGGCCTGCGACGGGATCAGGTCGAGCGTGTTGCTCGGTTCGATGGGCGTGGGAAACCGATAGGCTACTTCTATAAAACCTGTTGGGTCGCTTTCTTGGTAAACCCGCAGGGAAGCCTCCTCCACGAGGGCAAAGTTGGCATCACCGAAAATACCCGATATGGATGCCTGGACGGGCAATATCGCTACGATCTCCTCGGCGGTTTTGCCTGATTGGCTCAACAGCGTCTGGTAACGTGTGGTGATATTTTTCAAATAAAAATGATGTGTCACGAACGGTCCAATGCCCGCAGGGATGAAAAATTCCTGTTGGTAAAGCATGTCGAAGCCCGGCGAAATATCGTCTTTTTTGCAGCTGACAAAACCGAGGAGATAAAGGGCTGCAAGGCCAAAAACCGTAAAGCGTGTGTGCATCGTCGAAAATAAACTGGTACGCAGGGCATGACGCGGCACGCCCTACGCGGGTTGCACCAAGTCAAAACTCAATCCAATACCCGCCCACACTGGGGCGGACTGGATACAGCCCGGCCGGGATAATGCCGCCCTTCAGTTCGGGCAAACCCGCCTGCACGAATTCGGGCAGCACATGCGGAACCGGAACCGGGAAAACCCGTCGGTTAAAAAAAGCCCGCTCTGTGCAGGGCAGCATACCTGATTTTGGGAAAAAGGCTCGCAAGCGCCCGTTGGCACCCACACTGAGTTCGGCCTCTGCCACAGGGCAACGCCGTGCTGGTGAACGTTTTTGAGAAACGTTGTAACAGTGTGTGGTGGTGATCCGGCAGATGCCGATGTGGAGGCAGCTGCCGTCAATTTGAAGCACACCAAACTCAACGTTGGTGTGCAGGAAAGGAAGGTCGGTGGCGGCTCGCTCCATGCCTTGGAGCGGCTGAACGCCAATTGCGTAATCGGTCATGATGATATGCGTGTTGCCGTTTTGTGATGATACTCGAACTGGACGAGCCCGTCGTCCCGGTCGGCAGGATGCAACGCTTCGGATTATATGCTTGCTCAAGCAACTGACCGCTTTTTCCAAAAACTGTGCCGCTCCAAAAAGAAATGAACAATTACCATAAAAGTGGTGCTCAAAAGTGCGTGCTGCCGACAACAGTGTTTAGTATTTGCCAAAAAACCGCTTTCTTGCCCTCGATTTTGAGTGCCTGCCAACCAGAAACCCTCTAACTTTCTAACCAGAAACCGTCTCAAAAAAATGCTCGACATCGCATCTGCCAACCTGCGCCGCTTAGCCATTGCCTGGGTGGGCAACAAAGCCCGTTACGAAGGGGTCAACATTCCCAAACAGACCCTTGTACCCGTACACGACGTGGCACACGAACTGCTCATCAGCACGTTCCTCAAGCCCTTTGAAAAAAACGCCGAGTTTTTCTACTTCTTCCATGAGGAAGACGTGAGCAACCACCTCGCGTACCAGAGCTGCCTCGGTGTGTTCCAAGACCCGGAAACCCTGCCCGAAGAGGCCGCTCGGCTGGCTGGATTACTGTACGAACACTGCGAAAACCCCAAGGTACAGGGCGGTGAGTTCCTCGTGGCTTACTTCGACGATCTGCTGCTGGCTGGTGAACCGACAAGCGCCATTGGCCTGTGGAAAATTCAGACCAAAGACTCCTACCTCAAAGTGGAGCGCACCGCTGAAACATACACACTCAACGTACTGGAAGGCATCGCCACCGGCAAACTCGAAACCGCCGCCCTCATTTTCAACCTCGACGAAGCGGAGGGCTATCGCGTCTGTGCCGTGGATTCCGTGACCAAAAAGGACGAGCGCTCGTTCTGGAAAGACGAGTTCCTGCGCCTGCGACCCATCGAAGACAACTATTTCAATACCCGGCACTACATCAGCCTGTCCAGCGAGTTTATCCACGAAAAACTGCCGCACAAGTTTGGCCTCGACCGCACCGACCAACTGGATGCCCTGTACCGCTCCGGGTTGTATTTCAAAGAAAATGAACACTTTGAGGTGGAAGATTTTGCCAAAACACTCTTCCCGGAAGTAGAGCAACAGGAGGCGTTTAAAGAATACCGCGACGAATACGCACGTGCCTATGCCGTACCTCTGGAGGACAAATTCGACATTAGCCAGCCTGCCGTGAAAAAAGAGTTTCGCGTGCTCAAGAGCGTTATCAAGTTGGACAAGAACTTCCACATCTACGTACATGGCCGCCGCGATCTCATTGAGCGAGGCTTCGATGACGACAAAGGGAAGAAATATTACAAGGTGTTTTTTGATGACGAGGAGTGAAAGGGCTGCCGCCGGAAACCTTTATTTATCCCATTCCCAACCTTCCATGCCCTCTAATGGTTTGGGTTTAATGGTTCGTTTGGTCTCTATGCGTTGTTTTTGGCGTTCGAGGATGAGCCGGGCGAGGCCCCAGTTGGCTGGCTCCGGCGCATCGGGCTGCATGACGGGGCGAATTTTTTTTTCGAGCACGTCCAACCGGTAGAGCAGGCTCATCAGGTATTCTGGCCGACGCTCCAGCATATCGGCCACGCGGTCGGCCAAGAGTGCGAGCAGTTCCGCCTCAGTGGCAGGCGGCACAGCGTTTTCCAGCTCGAATGGCACCTGCACGAGGTCCGTTGTTTGTTTCAAAAGTTCGCTCGACATGGCCTGCAAAGGTAGGGCGAATATGTGCTCAGGCACATACTCACGTGCCCAGCAAATAGAATACTGGCCGTTTTCAGAAAAACGCTTGATTGGTTTCCAAAAAAACCGGCTATTTTTGACCGCTCAAATTGAAAGCGAAGCAACACATGGCCGCGAAGTCATCGGAACAAATCCAATTGCCCCAGGTTGGCGACATGGCGCCGCCCTTCGAAGTTTTGACTGAAAAGGGAATGGTGCGTTTTCCCGAGTTCAGCAAAGGCTCGTGGTGCGTTTTTTTTGCCCACCCGGCCAATTTCACCTCTGCTTGGCGGATGTACTCCAATTTTTTGGCTATGAAAGAACGCTGGCTGCAGGAACGCAACGCCAAACTGCTGGCGCTCTCCAACCAGTCGGCCCGACAAAGCGACTGGACCGACGTGGTACGGCGCTACATCGGGATTTTCCTCAAAGCACCGGTCATCGAAGACCGCGACAACCGAATCTCAGCGCTCTACGGTATGTCGCCAAGCCGCCGGATTGTGCCCCCCAACCACCGGCTCCTGTACATCATTGACCCCGAAGGCATCATCCGATTGATCGTCAACCGGCCTTTGGCTTCCATCCAGACCGCTATGGCCGACTTGGAGGCAGAACTGGACCGGCTCCAACGGAACCTTCCGCAAGCCGTCGCGGTGCCCAATCGGCTGGAGCAAATGATCGCCGTACCCGAAGGGGCAGACGTACAAGCGGGGAAAAAGCCTAAGCCAGCCTATTTTCGCTCGAACAAGTTTGCGTTGAACTAAGATTTTGCTGCCTCCACCTCGCGCATGATCTGCTTCATGATCTGTTTCAACTGGGAAGAAAACTCTTTTTCCAAAATCCAGAAGTAGTAGTTCTTGTCTTTGGCAAGCACCTCCTTCACCGGCTGGCCGTTGTATTTGCCAAAGTTAAAAATCGGTGTCCCGTCAGGTGATACACGGATTTTTTGGGTCGCATCCAAGAAGTTCAGGTCGTTGGTGAAGTCGTGTAACGCCTGGATGTCATTTTTGATCGGGGCGGGCACGAGGTTGCCGTCTTCGTCAAGCAGGTCTTTGCCGTCGTAAGTGGTCAGTTGGCCCTGAAACACTTCGATGGTAGCTTTCACATCAGCCAGTGCGTCATGGGCATCGGTGAGTTCCTGACCGCAATAGAGGCGGTAGGCGGCCTTGAGGGTCCGCGGTTCCATTTTATAAAAAATGCGCTGCACGTCGAGAAGTCGGCGTTTGCTCACGTCGAACTCCATGCCCACACGGGCAAATTCTTCCATGAGCATGGGCACGTCAAAACGATTGGAATTGTAGCCAGCCAAGTCGGCATCGCCGATGAAGTCCCAGATTTTTTGGGCTACTTGCTGAAACGTGGGCTTGTTGGCCAAGTCTTTGGGCGTGATGCCGTGTATGGCCATAGACTCCTCGGAAATCGGGATGCCGGGATTCACCAGCATGCTGAGCTCAGCGGGCGGGTCGCCGTTTTTGAACAGCTTGACCAAAGCAATTTGCACGATGCGGTCGCGCACCACGTTGAGGCCGGTCGTTTCCACATCGAAAAAAACGATGTTGCGGGTCAGGTTGATCGTCATTGTTTTTTCTTGGGGGCATCGTTTTCATCAACATCATCCAGCAAGCCCCGCTGCACAGCCGTTTCGGCGTAGCCGTGCAACTGGATCGGGTCGCGTTTTTTCCGCATGCGAATGTTGAGCATTTCCACAAAAAGGGAGAAGAATATGGCAAAATACAGGTACCCCTTCGGCACCGACCCCTCAATGAAATGCCCCAAGTGCGCCGCCTCTGCGACGAGCGAAAAGCCGATAAGGATCAAGAACGCCATGCCGAGCATCTGCACCGTCGGGTGCTTGTTCACAAAATCGCTGACCGGCCCGGAGAAGAGCATCATCACCAGCACGGATGCCACCACAGCGATGATCATGATGGTCAGGTCTTGAGTCAGGCCCACAGCGGTGAGGATGGAGTCGAAGGAAAAAACGATGTTGATGAGCGCGATCTGTATGATGACGGCACTGAGAGCCTTTTTGCCCTTGCCCACAGACGGGTCGTCATCGGACTGCGGGCCTTCCAATTTGTGGTGAATCTCTGTGGTAGCCTTGTAAAACAAAAACGTGCCGCCGAGGAACAAAATCAACCCTTGTCCGGTGACATCGCCGTGGAGGCCCAAAAAGTCAATGCTGAACAAGGGTTTGTTCATGCCAATGATCCACACCAAGGCAAACAACAAGACGATGCGCAGGCCCATGGCCAGCAGCAAGCCGATGTTGCGCGCCTTGGGTTGGTCTTCCTGCGGCAGTTTGGCCGACACGATGGACAAAAAAATGATGTTGTCCACCCCGAGCACGATTTCCAAAAACGTGAGGGTGAGCAGACTGATCCACATGGCACCGGAGGTAAAATCCGGCATGGTCAACTGTTCCATAAATGGTGCAGGTAGTAGTTTTGAAATGCGGGGCAATGTTACGAGGTTTTGGGCAATGGGCAGCCAACAGACTGCCAGACATTTATTCTCGCTTGGGAAATGCTTAGAGCGTGTTTAAACTCTAACTCCGCCGCAGAGTTACGCAATAGGCAAACTGATTTTGTCGAGCAACTGCTGGGAAGATTTTATGATTTCTGCCCGGTGCCATTGCTCGTCAATTTTTACCATGCGTATTTCTTGAAGATGCTCCAACAGGTCTTTGACAGAATACTTTTTTAATCTCTAACTCCGCCGCAGATTTACGCAATAGGTCATAAAAAAAGCAGCAAAATAAATAGTTCATTGAAAAAATATTACACCTTTGCTATTGCG
>JBEBHD010000298.1:0-5824 GCA_040080915.1 Saprospiraceae bacterium | reverse complement strand
ACGTGGCGCAGGTCGTCCAAATCGGCGTGTGCGCCGTCGGCAATGGCACCGCCCTTTCGCACATCGGTGGGTGGGTCGGGCGCTATGGTCGCCTCAATGCGTTCACGCAGGGTGTGGCAGGAGTTTAGCGCTTCACCAAGGCGACGCAACCCCACCCCCAGTCCGTCCCCCTCGGGGGAGGGGTTGGGGGTGAGCATCCGTTTTATCGCCTCTACAGCGATCAACGCCCGGCGCAGTTGCATCACTTCGCGCGGGTTGATCTTGCCCATAGCGGTCTTGCTCATCAGCCGCTCGAGGTCGCCGATGTGGCGGATATGCGGTTCGAGTTGGCGAACGAAGTCCTCGGTTTTGACAAAAAAACCGACAGCTTCGTGGCGCTCTTCGATCTGGCGGATGTCGGTCAGGGGTAGCAGTATCCATTTTTTCAGCAACCGCGCGCCCATCGGGCTGATGGTGTGATCGAGCACCTGAAGCAGCGAGGTGCCGGTTTCGTGGTTGCTCTGGATCAATTCGAGGTTACGGACGGTGAAGCGATCAAGCCAGACGTAGCTGTCGGTTTGCAAGCGGCTGAGGCTGCGGATATGGCCGATCTTGTTGATTTCGGTGGCGGCGAGGTAGTGCATGGCCGCGCCAGCAGCGGCTTGGGCCAAGTCAAGGTCTTCGATGCCAAAGCCTTTCAGACTGTTGGTTTGGAAATGCTGGAGCAATTTTTCACGGCCGAAATCGGCGGTGAAAATCCAGTCCTCAAGGGTGTAGGTGTAAAACTTGTCTCCGAAGTAGGCGGTAAATTCCTTCATCCGGCTCTTGGGCAGCACGATCTCGGCGGGCCGGAAGCCTTGGAGCAGTTTGTCCACGGTGGTTGTGTTGCCCTCAGTAGCGAAAAACTCGCCGGTGCTCACATCCAGAAAAGCGATACCGAAGTGGTCGTTTTTGCCGAAAGCGAGCGTGGCGAGAAAGTTGTTTTGGTTGTGTTCCAGCAGCGCATCATCGGTTGTGACACCGGGCGTGACGATCTCGGTTACGGAACGGCGTACGACCTTGCCGGGCACGGGTTTTTCCATCTGCTCGCAGATAGCCAC
Source organism: Saprospiraceae bacterium (assembly GCA_040080915.1). Taxonomy (GTDB): domain Bacteria; phylum Bacteroidota; class Bacteroidia; order Chitinophagales; family Saprospiraceae; genus M3007. Next base: position 4,745 of record JBEBHD010000298.1, on the reverse strand, counting down.
CCGGAAGCCCGCTCGCACGAGCCGGGGGAGGTACAGGTCCATGGCATGGTGGGGGAAGCCCGCCAGTTCGATGTCGGAGCCACCGTTATTTCGGCTGGTTAGCGTAATACCGAGAGCGTTTGCGGCCTTCACTGCATCTTCGGCAAAGGTTTCGTAAAAGTCGCCCACACGGAACAGCAGGATCGCGTCCGGGTGCTTGGCCTTCACCGCGTTGTACTGCGCCATAAGGGGAGTGACGACGGGCGTTTTATCGGAATTCGTTTTTTTCAAAATAGAGATAACTTAGAGCGTGTTTAAATTTCAGTGCCGAGGCGAAAGCGAGCGAATTTTGTTTCAGGCAAGGCGAAATTTGCAGCCGTAGCCGGTTGCCTACGGCGAAAATTTCAACGCAGCATGAAGCAAAATTTGCCGCTTGCAGCCCGGCGACTGAAATTTAAACACGCTCTTAAGCGGACAAAATTAGGTGTCACGGTGTGGTTGCCCAAACATCGGACAAAATCTGTTGCCGTTGGAGATAAGGTCAGGTTAAAGGCGAAAAAAATAACTCCCCTTTCAAGCATCCATGTGCGAGTTTAAGCCGTAAAGATGCCCAAATCGATTTTTTTAAAAACCACATTTTGTAATCTTGCGGCTTCAACTGATTGGGCAAAGGCCTTACAATTGAATAATCGGAAAAAGTACCTTGTCACTGCTTTTTTAAACTACTTGCTTTACAATTCGCTGCTGCTATGAGTTTCAAGCTTACGCTCTCCATCATTGTTTTCGTTTTTTCCGTAAAAAACCTTTCCGCACAGCACTCCATTTTCCTCAAACTTGATGACCAACGCCAGCGCATCCCGATGGATGTCGCCTTGGGTGAAAATCATATCCGTGTATGCGGTTTGGTGCCCGGAATGACCTATTCTGCCATTGCTGTGCCCGCTGTTTTTGGTGTAAAAACGCCGATGGTGCTGACGATGGCCGACCCCGAAATGGAGGCGCTGGCCAAACCCATGTCCCGGCCCGACCGGCCACGGCAACGGCAGTTTGTGGCCGTAGGCGAGTGCGCCGACTTTGTGCTCTTGGCTGGCGACGGCAGCCAGGCGGGATTCCTGTCTGCCTTCCTTTCTGTTGGTTGCGTGGACTGCCCGGAGGCGACGGCGTTTCGCGACAAGTTTTTCCAACAATTGGAAAGCATGGGCATGGCCAATTTGACGACCACGGGAGGGGTTTCGGCTTCGTCATTGGTCACGACATTGATCGGGGGCGATTGTTTTCAGGTTTCCGGTGCCTCGTCTACCGGCCCTGCACAATCGCGCGGCACATTCAACAACGGAGGCACCAATATCGGCATGCCAACAGGTGTGGTGCTGTGTACCGGAAATGTCAGCAGCCTGCCCGGCCCGAACAATGCAGGCAACACGTCTGCCAACACGGCTGGCTTTGGGGTCAACAGCCCCGACGACCCGGACTTGGAAGCCCTTACACCGGGAAACCAGGAGCAGTATGATGTGATAAAATTGGAGTTTGACTTTACGCCCACCTCGGAGTCCGTGTCATTTGAATATGTATTTGGCTCCGAGGAGTATTGCGAGTTTGTAAATTCTCAGTACAACGATATTTTTGGATTCTTTATCAGCGGCCCCGGCATCCCCGGCACCCAAAACATAGCCTTGCTCCCCATCGGAGGCAACCCACCGGTGGCCATCAACAACGTCAACCATTTGACCAACACAGCCTACTATGTAAACAACAATACCTTCAATCCCTGCCAGAATGTTGGGGCTTGTTGTCAGCCCGAATGTGCCCTTGATGGCTGGACCACTGTGTTGACCGCGACGGCCGACAGCCTCATTCCCTGCTCAACCTACCATATCAAGTTGGCGATAGCCGATATTGCGGACGCACAATATTTTTCGGCAGTTTTTCTGAAGGCCAATTCCTTCAACGCCGGCGGAGTAGTAAAAGCCAACCCGATGTACCCGGCAGGGTTCCAATACGTCATCGAAGGCTGTAACGGCGGGTTCATTCGTTTTTTCCGCGCTGGCGGCAACCCCAACGAACCGCTCGTGGTGAATTTTACCATAACGGGCACGGCCACTTCTGGTGACGACTACGATCCCTTGCCGACTTCCATCACCATACCTGCCGGTGCCACCTATGTTGATCTGCCCGTGAACGTGCTACCCGACTTTGACATTGAAGGAAACGAGACGATCATCATTACCTTGGACAACCCCTGCTCGTGCAACCTCACCCAGTCCACGTTTAATATCCACGATAAAACCCCGCTCGAAATCGAAATGGCCGATCAGGAGCACTGCGGCCTGTCCAGCACCACGCTCACGCCCACACTCATCAGCAACGGCCAGCCACCGCTCACGTACCTCTGGAGCACGAACGCCACCACACCCTCCATCACCGTCACCCAAACAGGCACCCATACCTACACCGTCACCGTCACCGATGCTTGCGGTGAAACCGCCACCGCCGAGGCCACGGTCACCCTCGAACCGGCACCCACGGCCAACATCAGCGGCTCCGGTTTCTTCTGTGCCAACCAACCCGACACGATCAACCTGACCATCACGCTCACCGGCTTCAGCCCCTGGACGGTGGAGATAAACAACAACGGCAGCAACGAAACCTACACCTATACGAGCAGCCCGGTTACCTTCACGGTTTCCGACCCTGGTACATATTCATTGGTCAGCGTGTCGTCGCAAAGTGGCTGTACCGGCACCGTTTCGGGCACCGTCACGCTCACTGAAGTGACGTTGGATGTGACTGCAACCGCCACCGACCCGACCTGCTTTGGGGCCAATAACGGCTCCGCCTCGGCATCCGCCACCGGCGGAAATGCGCCCTACACTTACGCCTGGAGCAACAATTTCAACGGCGCAAACCCGACCGGGTTGCCTCCCGGCACCTACACCGTGACCGCCACCAACGCCCAAGGCTGCACCGACGAAACCACCGTGGAATTAACAGAACCGCCCCAGCTCACCGCCACCGCCACCAACACCGGTAACATTGACTGCAACAACCCCACCGGCAGCGCCGAAGTGGACGCGTCCGGCGGCACCCCCGGCTATACGTACAACTGGAGCGGCGGCTCCGGCGGCCCAAATCCCACCTTCACCACTGGCGGAACCTACACCGTAACGGTCACTGACGACAACAACTGCACCGTTTCGGCCAGCGTCACCATCACGTCGAACACAACATTGCCAACTGCGGTAGCAACAGTAAACGGCCAACTGAACTGCACGGTCACTGAAATCACCATCAATGGAACCGGCTCGTCACAAGGATCCGAATTCTCCTACGAGTGGGACGGCCCCGGCCTCACCTGCTGCGAAACCACCCTCGAACCGACCGTGAACGCGCCCGGCACCTACACGCTCACAGTAACTAACAGCCAAAACGGCTGCACCAAGACCGTGTCCGTGACCGTCGTGCAGAACATCACCCCACCGATAGCCGTCATTGCTGCGCCGCAAAATATCAGTTGTACCACCCCGACCATCACCTTGAACGGAAACGGCACATCCACCGGGCCGAATTTTACCTTCGAGTGGAGTACCACGGGTGGGAATTTCACCTGCTGCACCACCACGCTCAACCCGCAGGTAAACCAAGCTGGCACGTACAACCTGTTTGTCACCAACACGGCTAATGGCTGTACCGCCGAGGCCAGCGTGACAGTGGACGGCAATACCGACCCGCCCACGGCGATGATCGAGCCGCCGGGAGTGGTCAATTGCAACACGCCCGAAATCGAATTGGATGGTAGCGGCTCATCCCAGGGCGGTAATTTCACCTACCAATGGGGCGCTGGCGGAGGTGGTAATTTCACCGGCGGCACCAACACCACCAACCCAACTGTGGATGCTGGCGGCACCTACACGATTACTGTCACCAATACCGACAACAACTGCACCGCCACCGCCAGCGTCACGGTTTCTGCCAGCCTCATCCCGCCCGTGGCCGTGGCCGCCAACCCGCCCACGATCACTTGCGTGAACACAGAAATCACAATCAATGGAACCGGTTCGTCCACCGGGCCGGAATTCACCTACGAGTGGACGGCCAACCCCGGCAATATCGTCAGCGGCGGAAACACGCTTACTCCCGTCGTAGACGAGGCCGGAACGTACACGCTCGTGGTAACCAATACCGACAACGGCTGCACGAATTCCGTCACGGTAAATGTCAACTCGAACCAGGTTTACCCCGACGCGGATGCCGGGCCGACCCAAACACTAAACTGCACCCACCCGAACCTGCAATTGCAAGGCTCCGGCAGCACAGGCAACGGCATCACCATCCAGTGGACACCGAACCCCGGAAACATAACCGCCGGTGCAAATACGTACACACCAACAGTAAATCAGGCTGGCACCTACATCCTCACCGTGACCAACACCGCTAACGGCTGCTCCAGCACGTCCGAGGTCACTGTTGATTCCAATTTCGAAATTCCCACGGCCACTATCGCGCCGCCGGGCGTAGTCAATTGCTACACGCCGGAGGTCGAACTGGACGCGGGCGGCTCGTCGCAAGGTTCGGAATTTACCTACAACTGGTCGGCCAATCCGGGCGGTTTCACTGGCGGAACTAACACCACCAACCCGACAGTGAATCAGGCCGGGACGTACACCATAACCGTCACCAACACCGACAACGGCTGCACTGCCACTGCCAGCGTCAGTGTCACCGCCAACACGACCCCGCCCGTCGCCGTCGCCGCTGCGCCGCCGCTC
>JBEBHD010000297.1:0-5833 GCA_040080915.1 Saprospiraceae bacterium | reverse complement strand
GCCGAGGTATTCGATAGCGCAACCCAACAGGCGAAGAGCATCCACGAGGGGGCCGATTGGCCGCTCCTGCATACGTGCTGAGCCGGTTAGCACCTGATCACCGGGCTGGATGGCGAGGTAAGCGGTGAGGAAACGAAATGCCGTGCCCGCATCGCCAGCGTCGCAGGTATCAGAGGGGTTTTGCAACAGGCGCAGCAACGTGGCAGTATCGCGAGAGGTAGACAGGTTGGAAAGCCACTCGGCAGGGTCGGCACCGGCCAGGGCGAGGGCCACGAGGGCGCGGTTGCTCAGGCTTTTGGAGCCTTGAAGCAGCACATCGCCGCGCAGGGATCGGTCGGGTTTGGAAAGACGCAGGATTTCCACCGGGCAAAGGTAGGTTTTGTGTGTTGGCATTTGTTCGTTGGGGTTTGCAAGCGCTGCGCTACTTTTGCCGCCAATCAGATGTTTCAAAGCCAGATTTAGTGCCTTTTCCTCTGGCCAATTTTTTCAATATTATGCTCAGAACATTTGCATTTCTCGTCGTGCTTGGCACCCCAGTGGCGCTGTTTTCTCAATATCCAACCATCAACCAAGGCCGTCCGCGCGTTTTTGCCAGTGCCGAGCGCCTCGATTGGCTGCGCAACAATCTTGCCGCTTCTGGAGATTTGAAAACTACGTTCAACCAGATGCAAACGGCCTACAACGTCGGTTGGCTACCCGATCCGGCCTTGTACCTCGCAGGCTCCGACTCCACAAAATGGACCTGGAACTGGAACAATTACTACGCCCGCGACGAGGTCGTGCTCACCGTTTTTTTGTACAAAATGACCGGCGACAGCCTTGCCCTCAAACGTTGCCGGTTCCTCGCCGGGCGGGTCAACGAGGCCATCAACACCGCCAATTTCCTCGCAATGGAGCATTACGCAAAAGAAAATTTGCTCCGCAAAACCAGCGATGCTGGCAGCATTCTGCTCGATTGGTGCTACCTCGATTTGCCCGATTCCCTGCGGCTGGAACTGACTAAAAGCATGTACCGTGGAACGGAGGAGTTCATGAATTTCTACATTCTTTCGGCTTTTGGAAACTCCTACGTCTCGAGCCACAACCCTTGGAATACGGTGTTTTGCAACCAAAATATTTTGGCCCTTCACGGAGCGGAGGGTTTGGATTCCGTGCAAAATGCCAACCTGACTAACTGGTTTCGAGTCATCTACGATAAATGGGAAAACGGCTTCCTGCCTTGTTACGCCCACTACCGCGACGACGACGGCGGCTGGAACTGGGGCGCGGCGTACTCCATGTGGTCGCTGATCGACCAGTTTCAACTGTTTGAAAACATGAAAATCGGCTCCAACAAAAATTACTACACCGATGTGCCCTGGCTGCCAAACAGCATCAACCAATATTATTATTTCACCCTGCCCGACGGCAAAAGCCTGCACCTTGGCGACGGCGTGGCGCGGCGTTTCGGCGACCGCGTGGACTTCATCCATGCCCGCGAATTCAACGACCCGCGAAGCTTGTGGCTGGCACAACACTGGTCGAAACCCGTGAACACGCCCAACACAATGGACAAGTTCAACAAAATCCTGTACCGCGATTTTTCGGCACCGACGGTCGCTTTTCCCAATATCCCGACGGATTGGTGGGCCGACAAAGCGGGCATTTCCGTCAGCCGCTCGTCGTGGGCGGACGATGCGACGATCTTGGCGTTTACCTGTGCATCGAGCCTGCGTTCCGACCACCAGCAACGCGACCAAAACTCGTTCGCCATTTTCAAAAATGCCCCGCTGCTGCTCGACGCGGGCTACTACGATGCCTACGCCAGCCCGCACTACCGAAATTATTACAGCCGCACGATTGCCCACAACACGGTCTGCGTGTTCGATTCGCTCGAAAAATTCAACAGTTTTGGGCAGTTGGCGGCCAACGACGGCGGGCAAATCGAGTCCTTCCCAATGCGCGTGTACGCCGACATATTCAAACCCGAAAACCAGCGGGGGCGGTGGGTTAAATTTGCCACTGGCCCCGACTTCGTTTATCAATCCGCCGACGCACAACTGGCCTACGACACCTCGAAACTGTCTTTTTTCCGCCGCCGCATTTTGTACCTCAAGCCTGAAAAATTCATTGTTTTGGACAATATCCACCTCAAAAATGCCCAAAACAGGCAGCGCGACGTGAAATGGGTCGCTCATTTTGTCAACAAACCCGACCTCGACGGCGATCTGGTCTCTGCCCAAGCTCCGGGCAATATTGAAACCTTTGGCGGTAAAAACTGCACGGCAAAAAACGGGAAGGGCAGCATCGCCATCCGAACCGTTCTGCCGCAAAATTCCAGCACGACGCGCATCGGCGGCGCGGGTTTCGAGTATTTTGTCAACGGCCAAAACCATCCGCCGTCGGCTGTGCCCTCGTCGTTTTACGAACCGGGGAATTGGCGAATCGAAGTCCGCCCAGAGACCGTTTCGGACACCGTGATTTTTTGCCACACCATCGCCACCGGCGACACGACGAACCTGGCGGCGGCAGGCGGAACGGCGCACCAAAACGCCATTTCGGTCGGTACGGACTGGGGCGACGTGCTTTATTTTTTCTCGGCAAATGCCGACACGGCCCAAAATAGCCACCTATTTGAGAACGTTCCCGGCGGTCGAACGGTCGGCATTTTCGCGGCGGATTTGGCTGCGGAAACCTATTTCCTGAAAATTGACAGCAACTACGTTTCGCAGGTTTCAGCCGCTTCCACCGGTATTTTGGTGGGGTCTTTGGCCATTCCGTCGGGCAACCACCTCGTTGAGATTACAGACAAAGCGCCCTGCGGCACGCTTCAGGTTTCGCTGTCCGGCTTGGAGGCCAATTACACAGATCAAGACCCCGCGGTAACACTGGTCGGAGCGCCTCCAGGGGGCGTTTTTTCGGGTGCAGGTGTTTCTGCTGGGCAGTTTTTTCCGGCCATCGCAGGCATCGGGGAGCACCTCGTTTCGTACGCGTTCACCGATTCGTTGGGCTGCTCCGGCGTGGATTCGGTTTGGGTCACGGTCTCGCCCTTTGTTTCCACCGTGTTGCCAGCGGGTGTCGAATCCTGGACGATTTTCCCCAATCCTACGAAGGGAGATTTTTATTTAAAAATAAAAGTCTTGCAAAACAAGCACTTGAAAATCAATATCCTGAACGCTTCCGGGCAAGTATTGAGACACCGCTCTGCGGACTTACAGGCTGGCGAACGGATCTTGTTATTTGAAAAGGAAGGTTTGACGAACGGCGTTTATTTTTTGGAAATATCGGACGGCGTAAGTAGCGCTGTCCAGCGAATTGTTTTCTCTTGGTAATCACGAAAACCTCTAACGACGAACCAGCCACCAACTTTTATGAAAAACAACATCTTGCAAAACGGACTGCTCGGAGGCATGACGGTCATTTTTTACTTTACTCTGCTGTATACTGTCGGAAAGGAAACCTTCCTCAACCCCGGTTTGCAATGGGCGGCAATGATTTTTTACATTGCATTCATGTACCGGGCGGCCAAGGCCGATTGTGCAGATAACGGCACAGATCGCGATTTTCGAGCCATCCTGCGCACACCCTTCGCTGTGTTCGTACTCGTCAACCTGTGCTATTGGCTGTTTTTCTACGGGCTGCACCTGTACGACCTTGATCTGGTGCGCATGGAACTCGTGGCCGAAAAGCAAGCCTACCAGGCCATGCTGGACGGCGGTGCCGGCGACCCTGAACAAGCCAACCGCATCCGAGAGGGGCTGCTTGAAATTGACAAAGCCATCGAAAATCCGGTACAGCCGCTCGGCCCGGTGATCACGCGCATGGCCATTGGTACCATTGGCGGTTTTGGCCTGTCGGCAGGCGTGGCTGCCGTCGTTCGCTCTGCACGCTGAAACAAATGGAAGAACAAACCAACCCACCGGAACAAGCATCCCCGATGCCCGCCAAACGGAGCATCCGCTACTGGATCGGCAAAATCCGTCTCTCGCGGGTACTGCGCTGGACGGCGTTGATCGTCACCATTTGGTGGGTGTACGCCAACTGGCACGGCGACCTGCCCGTACACGAACTGGCAAGTCGGTACGGTTTTCCCGATTCTCGATTTGTGGAGGTGGACGGCATGACGGTCCACTACCGCATCACCGGCAAGGGCGAGCCGTTGGTGCTCCTGCACGATGCCAACAACTCCATGCATACGTGGACAGGCTGGACGGATTCCCTCTCCCGGTACTACCAGATCATCAGCCTCGACTTGCCCGGCTTCGGGCTGACCGGTCCGCACCCTCAGGGCAGTTACAGCGCGTTCATGTACGCCGAATTCCTCGACGCATTCGCCCGAAAGATCAGCCTGCGGCGCTTCCACCTCGCCGGCAATGGGCTGGGCGCTCAGGTCGCCTGGTTTTACGCCACCGAACACCCGGAGCGCTTGCGCAAGCTGATCTTGCTCGATGCGCCGGGTTTCGAGGAAAAACAGGAGCCAATCGTCAGTTTTTTGGCCCGCACGCCCGTGCTGAACCGTGTTTTGTTGAAAATAACGCCCCAGTTTGCCGTCCGCCTCATGCTGGAAAATATGTACGCTGACGATCAAAAAGTGGGTGACCGCCTGGTTCAGCGCCACCACGATCTGCTGCGTCGGCCCGGCAACCGCAAGGCGTTCATTGACCGTACTTCTGTGAGTGAAAACCGCCCGCCCGTGGACATTATTGAAGACATCACCACGCCAACGCTCATCCTTTGGGGCGCCGAAGACACGCGTATCTCACCGGAGTATGCGTACGAGTTTCACCGAAAAATTCGCAAGGCCCTGCTCAAAATTTACCAAAACACGGGCCACTGGCCCCAAGAGGAAAGTGCCGCAGAATCGGCTGCTGATGTACGGGCGTTTTTGGAGGGGCGGTTTTGAGGGGGGGAATGCATGCTTCCGGTAGTTCCGTAAAGGCGACATTCCGGTAGCAACTCCACGCCCGAAAAGTGTGAATGCCGTAGGCATGAAATTTTGGTAGCAACGACCCGAAACGAGGAATGTGAATGCCATAGGCATGGGATTTAATGTCATGCCTGCGCCATTCCGTTCGTCCTGACGGCACTATGCTACCAAAATATCGCGCCTACGGCGCTGGCATGCTGCGCCTAAATTTTGTGCCTGCCTTGTTTTACACCGCCTCCTGGAAAATGTATTTTTCGTCGTGTTCGATTTCGAATTTTTGTAAAAAATCGAGGTATTCCGTTCTAAAATTAATCGTTCGATGGTGTTCTTCCTGATTCAAAATGTATTTCATCACAGAATCTACCTGCGATTTTCCGTACGAAAATGCACCATAGCCTTCTTGCCACTCGAACCGGTGGCGCAAGAATTTTTTATCATTTATCCATTTGGAAGAATTGGCTTTAACCTCGCGCATCAGGTCAGCCAACGCTTGTTTGGGGTGCAGACCAAAAAAACAATGTACATGGTCGGGCACACCATTGACGATTAAGGTTTTGTGGCCAAGGTTGTTGATGACTTGTCCAATGTAGCCGAAAACTTCTTTTCGGAATTCGGGCAACAACAGGCCTTCGCGAAATTTCACTGCGAAAACGGTTTGGATGTGAATTTGGTGGTAAGTGTTTGCCATGTTGCTTCGAGTTACATTTCATTAAAAAAATGGGAACGACTTAGCATAAGCCCGTAGGGCTGGCATTTTGGTAGAATTTGACCGGGAATAAAGGGTAGAACCGCGTAGCGGTGTCATTTTAATCCCACCGCTACGCGGTTCCGATGGCAATGGATGACCCAATTCTACCAAAATGCCAGCCCTACGGGCTTAACCTAAGTTTTTACAAAAAAATGGGAACGACTTAGCATAAGCCCGTA
>JBEBHD010000296.1:0-5834 GCA_040080915.1 Saprospiraceae bacterium | reverse complement strand
CTGCTCGCACCGCATGCGCACGCCCATTTCCAGCGTTCGCAATAATTTGACCAAGCCCTCCTCGTACATGGGGTAGTGGTAGTACGCATGCGCCATGATATGCTCCGCAACTGTATAACTTTCCCGCACAGCCTCCGGTACATCCTTGTGAAAACGCCCTTCCACCACAAATACATGCGTATACGATTCAAAGTCCGGCGCACCGAAGGCTTCCCAGATGAAATCGGGTGTGTGGTAGGACATGGCAAGCAGCGGCTAAGTGGTGAAAATTTGGTGGAGGAGATGTGATTGGAGTAGTCTTGCTTTTTCAGCCAACGCTTTGATGTTCATCCTTTCTTTTTCAAAACCCTTCATTTGGCAACCAAAAACTGACGCATTTCCTCGTTTGGAAGATGAAGAGTGAAATACTCGAAGAAATCACGTTGCACTCTTTTTTAACCAGCCGAGCCAACCTTGAGTTTCTCCACTTCTTTTCTGAAAATATCCATCCGACTAAGATAAAAACCGTTTAACCCTACCGCAACCGGGAAAGCACATTTTTTATCCGGTTGATGGCCTCGCGTAACTGCTCCTCTGAAGCCGAGTAGCTCAGGCGGAAACAATTGGGGTCGCCAAAGGCCGAGCCGGAAACCAAACCCACATACGCGCTGGACATGATGTAGTCGCAAAAATCATCGGCATCTTGGATCACGTTGTGGCCGTCGGTTTTTCCAAAAAAAGCGCTCACGTCGGGGAAAACATAAAATGCGCCCTCCGGGTGGTTGGACTTGATGCCGGGTATTTCCTCCAACATGGACAGCACGATGTCGCGGCGCTCGCGGAATGCCTCGCGCATGGCCCGCGTCGGGCCGAGGTCGGCCATGAGTGCAACAGCGCCCGCTTTTTGGCTGAACGATGCCGCCCCGCTGGTGACCTGGCCCTGAATTTTGGCACACGCATCGGCGATGAACTTGGGTGCCCCCATGTATCCTAATCGCCAGCCGGTCATGGAAAAACCCTTGGCAAAACCGTTGACCGTGACGGTACGGCCTTTTACCTGCGGGAAACTGCCGATACTGACATGCTCGTGGGTGAAATTGATGTACTCGTAAATCTCGTCGCTGACGACAATTACGTGCTCGTGCCGGGCCAGCACCTCCGCGTAGGCTTGTAGTTCCTGTCGATCGAACACGGTGCCCGTCGGATTGCACGGAGAAGAAAAGAGCACAAACTTGGTGCGCGGCGTGATGGCCGCTTCCAACTGCTCGGGCGTAGGCTTGAACTCGCGCTCCACGCCCGCGTACACGGGTACCGGAACGCCACCCGATAGTTTTACGATCTCCCAGTACGACACCCAGTAGGGAGCAAAAACGACCACTTCGTCGCCCGGGTCGAGCAGGGCCTGGCAGAGGTTGTAGATGGACTGCTTGGCCCCGTTGCTCACCACGATCTCGTCGGGCTTGTACTCTAAGTTGTTGTCGCGCTTGAATTTTTCGCTGACGGCCTTGGCCAGTTCCGGCAGGCCAGCCACAGGCGTGTACTTGGTGTACCCGTCGCGCAGCGCTTGGTAGGCCGCGTCTTTGATGTGGGCGGGCGTGTCGAAGTCAGGCTCGCCAAGGCTTAGGCTGATCACATCGTGGCCGAGCGCCCGTAGTTCGCGAGCCATGCGGGCCATTTTGAGGGTTTCGGATTCGGCGAGGTGCAATACGCGTTGGGAGAGGACGGATTGTTCGACTTTCATTTTTTGAATTAAAATTCTAACTGTCAGGCGGTTTTGTTTTTCCTTTGGCGCGGCGTAAAGTGTCACGAACGAGCACGGCCAAAGGTAAGACACTTGAGAAATAATGCACCACCGCACAAACATATTCGGCGCTCCGGGAGCGGGCACCACCACGCTCGCAAAAGCACTCGCCCAGCGCCTCGGCTGCGCTTTTTTCGACACGGACGACTACTACTGGTTCACGGACGATCCGCTGCCCTACCGCCGAAAACGAAACCCGGAGCACCGGCTTCGGTTGCTAAGAGCCGACCTGGAGCAGGCCGGAAATTGTGTCGTGTCCGGCGCTCTGCTTGGTTGGGGCGATACGCTTTTGCCCGGCTTCGATGCTGTGGTGTATCGGTGGCTGCCTACGGAAACCCGGCTGGAACGCATTCGCCAACGCGAAACGGCCCGGTACGGCGCAGAGCGCATCGCACTTGGCGGCGACCTGCACGGCGTTTTTGAAAAATTCATGCTCTGGGCAGCCGACTACGATCAAGCACCCGAAACACGTCAACGGGGGCTTTTGGCCGAAGAGGCCTGGCTAAAAAACGGATGTGAAGCGCCTGTTTTGCGCCTGACTGATGATCTGCCCGTGCCTGTTTTGGTTGAAAGAATGCACCTATTTAGCACCAGTATACGACGGCCCTAACCGTAAAGTTTTTCACCACAGATTCACACAGATTCACACAGATTCACACAGATTTTTAAACGGACAAGGGATAATCTGTGTGAATCTGTGAAAATCTGTGGTGGCATTTGTTGCATCAGGAGGTACTAAATAGTTACGAAAAAGAATTGGCTCTAATGTCAGGGTTGACCTGTCGTCGGCACGATTCAAAACTCGATCTCGAAGCAGCCCGCATCGGGCATCATCGCATCGCGTGGCTTTCCGTCGAGGTCGGTGCCAATGCCGGGGATGGGCAGGGCATACCGGTTGGCCTTGGAGTTGAGCGTGTCGAGCCGGAAGTTTTTTTCGGAAATATTTAAAAAGATTGTGTCCTGGCTCTGCACGTTGAGGCAAGGGTTACAAAAATCGAAGAAATCGGGATGGTCATTGGGCCGGAGCAGGTCCTTCACGCGCACGAGGCAGTTTTTCAGGGAATATTCAAATTCAGCAGGCACGCCTGTGCGGTCGAACAGGGTGATCTGGTCGGCCCTGCCGCCGGTGAGGATACAGTTTTGGAAACGCGCCCGGAGCGGGTTGGCGGCGTATGTGGCGCACAAGTCGTCGAAACACAGGGCGTTGCTCATGCGCAAGGCTTCGCCCGACACACCGTAACTGGCTGCTGTGCAGAATGAAAAATCATACTCGCCGCCGTATTCCAACTGGATGGCGTAGCCCGTGTTGGTGTGAAACAGGCAGTTTTCGGCGGTTATTTTGGCGTGGACACCGATGAGGCCGCTACTGGACGTGTTGTAGATTTGTGTGTTGCGCACGGTCAGGTCGGCTGCCGAGTCCACGCGCACGCCGATGATCGAGTTGCGCACTACGGTGTGGTTTATTTGGTGTCCTGTCGTGCCTTCTTGCAGCCAAATACCCGTCCATTGGCCCGCTGTAGTGGCAAATTCCGGCTCGATGCGGTCGCCTTCAAAAATCACGGGGCGTTCAAGTGAGCCCTCCACGAGCAGGCGGCCGTTACCTTGAAAAATCAAAAGCCCGTCGTTATACCGCACCACCTGCGAGTCCTGAACAGTTTTTGCCAGCCCGCCGTGTACGTACACGCGCGTGCCGGCGGGTATGCGCACGGTGCAATCGTCCACTACGAGCACACCGTAGATGACGTAGGGGCGCGGGTCGTCCCAAAACCATTCGCCGCCATTGCAAGAGTAGAGCGTGGCGCTGCCCGCGCTGAAACGAGAAGGAATGTAATTGGCGTTTTGGCCCCAGGCCTCCAGCACGACGTTTTGCGTGTTGCCGTTGGTTTCAAAAACGAGGTTTTCGTGGAGCACAAACGGGCTGATGCTGGGCGGCGCGTTGGGGTTGATGGTCACCTCGGCAAACACGTACAGGCTGTCGTTGGGCGCTATTTCCACCCCCTCATGGCTGTCGCCGGGCAGGCCGTCCACGTTGAGGTTGAAGCGCGACTGGCTGCCCATTTCCAGGTAAATACGGCCGATGCGGATGCTCTCGTCGTGGGGGTTGTAGATTTTCAGGATGCGGGTCGCTGAGCCGAGAGAGGTAAACACCGTATCGAAGCGCAGGGTGTCGGTGCTGAAGGCGACCTTGTCGGCGGGGTCGGTTGTGAAGCGTTCTTTTTGGCAAAAAACAAACAGGCAGCAAAAGCCGACGGCGAGCGAAACGGGTAAGTGAAAAGGGCGCATGAACGGTAGTTGTGGAACGCTTGACGCGCAAAGGTAGCACTTGGTTGTTCACGGATTGCCCGTGGCCAAAAAGTCGCCGGTGAATGCGAAGGGCAGCAGGTCGCCGCTTTTTTCAAAAACAAAAACAGGCCCCGTCTCGCCCTGGGCGATGACCCGCATGGTGTGACCGTTTTTTTGTTCGGTTTCGCAAATCACTTGCCGGCAGGCACCGCAAGGGGCGGCGGGCATGGAAATTGTCTTGTCGGGGGCTTGCACCGTGACGGCTATGGCTACCACGGCCACACCGGGAAACCGGCTGGCTGCCGCCGAGAGCACGGCCTGTTCCGCACAGATGCACATCGGGTAGGCCGCGTTTTCGTAGTTGGCTCCGCCCAGCATTTCGCCGTTGGCAAACAAAACCGCCGCGCCGACCCGGAAACGCGAGTACGGGGAGTAGGAATTTTCGCGCGAGCGATGGGCCAGATTGAGCAACAGCCGGTCGGAGTCGGGCAGCGTGTCGGGGGTGTCGTAGGCGAGGTATGTGGTTTGTAGCGTGTGTTTTTGCATGAAGACGATCAGGAGTTTTTGCGCCGCAACACCGTGTATTTCACTTCTTCATCCAACACCAGCGCTTCGTGCAGCACCTCGGCCAGTGCGTCTTCGCGGATGTCGGCAGATGAGTGGTATGTCACGCCAGCCACTTGGGATCGGTCTTTGAAATCAAGTAGGCCTTGTTCGTTGGACAGTTCGTTGGCGCGGATAAAGCATAGTTCCACGGCTCCGTTTTTGAGCGGATTGAGGTAGCACAGCCACGATTTTCGGAAGAAGAACGGCACCCGATAGCGGATGCCGCAGGTCACTTGCGGAAACCCCGCGATAAACTGGTGCAGGGCAAGCATGGTGCGGCGTTGCTCGCCTTCGAGCGATTCGATGTAGTCAAGGCAGGCATCCATTTTGGTAGTCCCGAGTGGAATCGAACCACTATCTGAGGTTCCGGAAACCTCCATTCTATCCGTTGAACTACGGGACCCTTTAGAAACTGGGCCGCAAAGGTAGGCAAAACTCTTGCGTTTTGGCAAGCGCAAATTCGGGTGAAAAAAATGATGCAGGATACTGGCCGTCTTCCTCCCCCCAGATTTACGTGATACCTGGAGAGAACAAAAATTTAAACACGCTCTTAAGCCGGAACCTTCGGTCGTTTGCTGTGAATCAGTATATCGGTAGGGATATGAAGTTGCTGGCTCAACAACCTGACTTGTGCCATGGAAAGATCGCGTTTGCCGCTAAAAATCTCGGTAACCCGGTTGGAACCGAGCATTTTGGCGAGGTCTTTTTTCGTCAGGTTCAGTTGTTCCAGAGCCTGTTCAATGACTTGCAATAGCGTCAAATCCACGCGATTGAACTGGAAGTTTTTCATTTCATAAGCCTCGACCAATGTAGCCAACGCATCCAAGTAGGCAATACGGCGTGCTTCTTCTTCCGTGTTGTCCAAGCCGCTCAAGTCCATCAGTCTTTCGATGAGGTCGCAGGCATTTTGGTAGGAGGCCTCGTCGGTAATGGGGGCGATTTCTATTTTGTGCAGCAACGTGTTCTTCATTTTTTAGATGTTTTTTATGTCCTTGATATCGTCATATTTTTTGTGCGTGCCGACGAATCGAACAAATGCCAGTTGTGCTTTTGGATGAAATTCAAACTTGACAATTAACCGGTACTTGTTCTTGGCGATGTTTAATACGATGCGGTTGTTGCCAACATGGTCGGCGGTGTTGAAAACAGCAACAACCTCCTGGGG
>JBEBHD010000063.1:0-21096 GCA_040080915.1 Saprospiraceae bacterium | reverse complement strand
GTTTGATTACATGATTGCAGATTACATGATTGTTGATTTTTGAAGTGTCCGCGGCCATACTACTGGACATTTTTCGCGGAGGTAGACTTTCCAAGTTTTCAAAACTTGGAAAGTCTGGTCGTTCGAAAAAAATGTCCAGTAGTATGGTCCGAGGCACACACCGCGACAAAAAACCAAGAGTTAGAGTGTACGCTACGAATACTTCAAAAATCAACAATCATGTAATCTGCAATCATGTAATCGAAAAACAAAAAATCGTTTTCTTTGCCGCTCACCAAAATATAGCAACCATGCCCGACCCGAAAAAAATGGCTCCTTCCGAACTGGAGGATCGCCTCATCGAGTTTGCGTCCCGAATTATTGATATGGTGGAAATGCTGCCCAAAACGGCGACAGCAAAGCATCTTGGCGGTCAGGTGCTGCGGTCCGGTACGTCGCCCGCACTAAACTATGGCGAAGCGCAAGGTGCAGAATCGCGCGACGACTTCGTACACAAGATGAAGGTCTGCCTCAAAGAATTGCGCGAGACGCTCGTATGCCTGAAATTGATTGCTCGTCGCGCCTGGTTTGCCGAGAGCAAACTGACCGCGCTGCTTGCGGAAAACAACGAGCTTGTTTCGATTTTCGTCGCGAGCATCAAAACAGCAGTGGGGAAAAAGTGATTTGCGTGGTTTGCTCGCGTAGCGTACACAAGGTTTGATTACATGATTGCAGATTACATGATTGTTGATTTTTGAAGTGTCCGCGGCCATACTACTGGACATTTTTCGCGGAGGTAGACTTTCCAAGTTTTTAAAACTTGGAAAGTCTGGTCGTTCGAAAAAAATGTCCAGTAGTATGGTCCGCGGCACACACCGCGACAAAAAACCAAGAGTTAGAGTGTACGCTACGAATACTTCAAAAATCAACAATCATGTAATCTGCAATCATGTAATCATTTTTGTCGCAATAACACATTGGCTTCCGCCTTGCCCTCCAGCACAAAGGAAAGCCGGACGGCTACCGACGAACAGGCGATTGTCCCGTTCCCGGGTTTTCGGGACAAAAATGCGGCCACAGCGCCGTCGGAGCGGCAGTACTGGTAGCGCCTGTGCGCGTGAAGGTTCTGCTGCTCTATTATCTTGCACGCGGGCAAAAACTCACTTCCCCAGCAGCCCTTCCAGCGCTCGTTTGGCATCCGGTATCATCCCGTCTTTCAGCATACTGCGGATTTCGCCTATGCGGGGGTTCCCCGGATCGCGTTTCAGCGCATTGTCGAGGTTGTTCAGGCAGATGTCCGTATCCTCGACGGCAAACAGCGCATTGGAAAGATAGGAGCGGATTTCCGTTTGCAGGTTATCGAGCGCCTTTTGGGCCTCGGAAGCGTGAGCGCCGGTTGAGTTGCCGGACAAATATGCCTTGTAAGCAGACACCGTGTTGGTGTTTTTGGCGGCCTCCCAGGCATTGGCTTCGGCAGTACTAGCTTCGTTGAGGTCGGTTGTGGCGGGCTTGTCCGGTGGCTTCGGCCACAGCACATACGCCAGCACGGCGAACAACACCGTGGCGACGGAAATGGCCACAAAGCGTGACGCGGAAGAAGGGCTGCCCTGCAGTTGTTTGATCCGCTGCCGGGCCTCGCGGGCATAATTGCCAGCGGGGTAGTGGTTCAGGTAGGCGTACAGGGCCTCTGCGGTGCCGGTTTGCTGGGCGTTTTGCCAGGCGTTTGTTTCGGCGGCGCGGTGTTCGGCTTCGGCCTGTTCGCGTTGGCGGGCGGTCTCGGCTTCGGCTTTCCGGCGGTTTTCTGCCTCGGTGCGGGCCTGTTCGGCACGCTGTTGGGCATCGGCGGCATCGCGGGCGCGTAGTTCTTCGGCGGCGCGGCGCTCGGCATCGGCTTTTTCGGCGGCCAGTCGGGCGGCAGCGGCAGCGGCGCGTTCGTCGTGCAGTTGCTGGAGGGTGCGGCCCACGCCGCGCACCACGTCGGCCCAGGCGGCATCGCGGCTGTGCCAGTGGCGGGTATCGTCCACGGGCACGCCGTCGGTGGGCAGCACCTGCAAGCTGTTCACAACAGGGTCAGTCTCCCAGGCGCAGTCCCGCACAATGACGGGCACCACGCGGGCCTCGCCGCGCTCGTGTCGCTCAATGGCCTCGCGCAGCTCCCACGGCGTGGATGTAGTCGCTGTCGAAGTAGTCGCTGCTGATGAGCATCAGGATGAGGTCGGCGTTTTGCAACTGCTTCTTGATCTCCGGCTTTCAGTGGTCGCCGGCAATGAGTTCCCGATCGGTCCACACGCGAAGCAGCCCCGAACGCTCCATGGGCAGGAGCTGCTTTTTGAGATCGGCGCGGAAGCGCTCGTCCTCGCGGGCGTAAATGATGAAGACTAAGGGCGGTTGAGCGGGCATGGCAATTTTTGTTCGGGCAAATGTAGCCAATGGCCTGTCAATCCCGCCGTGACGTGTACGGATTTCTTCGGAATGACAAATGCGAGCGGGCACTACCGCACCAACGTCACCCCTCCCTTCATCGTCAGCACCCGTCCGTCCTCCAACTCAATCTCGGCGTACCAAACATACACACCCGGCGCGGCTTTTTGGCCGCGTACAATTCCGTCCCACCCGTGTGCCTCCGGGCTCGGATCCACGCCGACGCGCTCGTGTACCAGCGTACCCCAGCGGTCATAAATCCGAAACATCCGCAT
Organism: Saprospiraceae bacterium; assembly: GCA_040080915.1. Lineage (GTDB taxonomy): Bacteria > Bacteroidota > Bacteroidia > Chitinophagales > Saprospiraceae > M3007. The sequence goes on along the minus strand of JBEBHD010000063.1, from coordinate 18,421 downwards.
CCGCGATACAAGCGACTCCGGCCCGGGGAACAAAGCAAACAGGTGGTTTCCGGCATCGCTCTCCGGTGCAAACGCATTGGGTGCGTAGATCGGCTGCCGAACAGCGATCAGGACAGAGGCCGTTTGGCTACAGCCAAAATTATCGGTCACCACTACGCTCAAAACACCCGTCTCCACAATGCGGAAGGCGGTATTCAGGCAAGAATCACAGGGCGAACCAATGGCTCCCGCCGGAAATGCCCACTGCACGTCGGCTATTTGCCCGGCGGGCAAATCGGTCACGAGTTTGGGAAACACCCAGTCCATCTGCTCCACACGCCGGTCGGGGCCGAGGCTCAAAGCCCAGGTCGGCTGGTTGTGTGCCGTAACCACCGCTTGCCCAACTGCCGTGCAGCCGTTGCCGCCGGTAACTGTCACCACATAGTTGCCCTCCACCGACACCTCTGGCATGGCCAGCGTGGAAGAAAACCCCGACGGGCCGGACCAGGCGAACGCGCTGTTGGCAGGTGTGGCCGTGGCCACCAGAATAACCGTTTCCCGCACGCAAGTGAGGTCGCCGCCCGTAGCCGAAACCGTTGGTCGAATGGTGTCGGCAGCCACCGTGGCCGTGGCTGTGTTGGAGCACCCGTTTGGCAGCGTTGCCGTGAGCGTGTACAGGCCCGGGATGCTGACCGTTGGGTTTGGCAGCGCAGAGGAAAACCCCTGCGGACCCGACCATATCACGGTGCCACCTGGGGGCGAAACGCTGGCCGAAAGTTGTGCCTGCGGTTGCGCACACGTGACGGTGCCGCCCGTGACTACCGGTTGCGGCAAGCCCACGTCAGCGCTCACGGTAGCCGTGGCGGTTGCGGTGCAGCCATTGGCTGCCGTCGCAAGCAGCGTGTACATGCCCGCGAGGGTTACTGCCGGGTTGGGCAGGTTGGAGGTAAAGTTTTGCGGGCCACTCCATTTCAATACACTTCCCGCTGGCGATACGGTTGAGGATAAAGTGATGGTCGGTTGCAGGCAGGTAAGTACCCCGCCCGATGCCGTCACCTGAGGCGGTGTGGTATTGGCCAAAACAGCCGCCACCGCCGAGGCTGTGCAGCCGTTTGGAGCGGTAGCAGTGACCTGGTACTGACCGGCCACGGAAACCGTCGGGTTCAAAACGGTGGACGAGAAGCCGTTCGGGCCTTGCCATGCAACCGGGCCACCTCCCGGAACTACATTTGCCGACAGGCTAATAACCTGCTGTGCGCAGGTCAGTGTGCCGCCGCTGGCCGTCACCACCGGGGGCACCGTGTCAAGCAGCACCACGGCTTGGCTCGTGGCGATGCAGCCCGCGCCCGTGGTGACCGTGATGGTGTATGTGCCCGGTGCCGTCACAGCCGGGTTGGGCAGGTTGGAGGTGAAATTTTGCGGCCCGCTCCAGGCCACAGCACTTCCCGTTGGCGAAAAAACCGGCATCAGCGTCAGCGCAGGTTGCGCGCAGGTCAATGTGCCGCCGGTTACCGACACCTGCGGAAAACCGGTGTCCGCCGTTACTGTTGCTTGTGCCGTACCGGTGCAGCCATTGGCCGCAGTGGCCAACAGGGTGTACGTTCCTGCCACGCTAACGACCGGCTGAAGCAACGAAGATGTGAAACTTTGCGGCCCAGTCCATGACAGGCTTGCATTGGCGGGTTGTACGGCTGCCGTGAGTGTCAGTTGGGGCTGTAAACAGGTGAGCAGGCCGCCCGATGCATTTACTTGTGGCGCGACCGTATCCGTTCCGACGGCAGCCGTGGCTGTGGCTGTGCAGCCATTGGTACCGGTGGCCGTCACGGTGTAGGAGCCAGCCACACCGACCGTGGGCGCGGACAAGTTGGAGGTGAAATTTTGTGGCCCCGCCCACAGCAACGCCGCTCCGACAGTAGCCACAGCCTGCACCGTTACCGTTGGACTGGCGCAAGTAAGCGTGTTGCCTATGGCAGTGACTGCAGGCGGCAACATGTCTGCTGTCACTTGCACGTTTGCCGTTCTCGTGCAGCCGTTTGGCGCAGTGGCGGTGGCGGAATAGAGGCCGGAAACGGTCACAGGCGGGTTCGTCAGGTTGGACGAGAAACCGAGCGGCCCCGACCACTGCACCATACTTCCGGCTGGTGCTATTACCGTACTCAGGTTGAGCACCGGCTGGGAGCACGTCAGTACGCCGCCACCGAGCACAAGCGTGGGCCGGGCCGTGTCGGCCAAGACGACTGCTGTGGCTTGGCGCGTGCAACCATTGGGCAGGGTCGCCATGACTGTGTACGATCCGGGAATCGCCGTGACGGGGTTAGTCAGGTTGGAGGAAAAACCGGCGGGGCCGCTCCACGCAATGGCCGCGCTCGCGGGCGACGGGTTGGCCAAAAGGCCGATGCTCGGTTGGTTGCAGGAAATAGTGCCGCCCGTTACAGTCAACGAGGGTAGCATCGTGTCGGCACTCACCGTGGCCGTGGCCGTGGCAGTGCAACCGCTCGCCGTGGTAGCGGTGAGGGTGTACGTCCCGGCGACGGCTACCACCGGGCTGATCTGGCTGGACGAGAATCCAAGCGGTCCCGACCACTGCACCGGCGTGCCCGCTGGCAAAACCGTACCCGACAGCAAAACCGAAGTTTGTGCGCAAGTCAATACACCGCCCCCAGCGCTGACAACGGGAATGGAGGCATCCGCCAGCACCGTTGCCGTGGCTGTGGCGGTGCAGCCGTTTGGCCCGGTGGCTGTGAGTGTGTACAGGCCTGGCTGACCCACGGCGGGGTTTAGCGCTGTGGAAGAAAAAGTACCCGGTCCGCTCCACGTTGCGCTGCTGCCTGCCGGCAAAATACTGGCCTGCAGGGTCAGGCTTGTTTGCAGGCAAGTCAGTGTGCCGCCGCTGGCACTAACCTGTGGCGGCAGTGTATTCGAGGCGACGCTCACCGTGCTTGTGGCCGTGCAGCCGTTGGCCGCCGTAGCGATCAAACCATACTGCCCAGGAACGGAAAGGGCCACTGCCGGGACGCTGGAGGCAAAACCTTGCGGCCCCACCCAGGTCAGAGCGGTACCTGTCGGCAGCACGGTCACGATCAGGTGTACCGTGTCCCGCGAGCAGGTCAGCGTGTCGACAGCGGGCACGGTCAGTTGCGGGCTGATGGTGTCGGCGGCCACCAAAATAGCGGCGGTAGCGGTGCAGCCGTTGGCGGCGGTGGCTGTCACAAGGTACTGGCCGGGCTGGTTCGTGGTGGTGTCCAACAGATTGGAAACAAAGCCGTTCGGCCCTGACCAGATCACTGGAACCCCGGCAGGCATCACTTGCCCTGACAGCCCGACAGTGGGCAACGAACAGGTGATCGTTCCCCCCGTGGCGGCGACCTGCGGAGCCAGTGTGTCGGAAAAAACCGCGATACCGAGGGTGTCGGCGCAGCCATTTGGCAGCACAGCGGTCAGGGTGTAATTCCCCGGCGCAAAAACAGCGACCATGCCCAGGTCAGACGTGAAATTATTTGGCCCCGCCCACGTCAGTGTCGCACCCGCCGGGGTGGTGTTTGTTTGCAAAAAAACCGAATCGCGCAGGCAAGTCAGCGTGTCGGGCAGGCTGGCGGTTATCATCGGCGGCAGTGTGTCGGAAATGACCAATGCCGTGCCCTGTGTCGTGCAGCCGTTGGCGGAAGTGGCCATGACAGTGTACAGGCCGGGTACGGTAAGGGCCACTGTCAGGGCGCTGGAAGTGAAACCTTGGGGCCCTGTCCAGGCCAAAACGGCGCTTGCTGGCAGCACGGTCGCGGCTACCAATACCGTATCCCGCGAGCAGGTGAGCGTGTCGGCGGCAGGCACGGTTAGTTGGGGATCCGTCGTGTCGGCGGCCACCAAAACGGCGGCGGTAGCGGTACAGCCGTTAGCGGAGGTGGCAGTGAGCAGGTACTGTCCGGGCTGGGTTGTGGCGGTATCCGGCACGGTGGCGGCAAAGCCGTTCGGCCCCGACCAGGCCACCGCGCTGGTAGCCGGAAAAACCTGTCCCGACAGCCCGACAGTTGCCGACAAACAGGTGATTGTACCGCCCGTGGCGGTCACTTGCGGAGCCAGTGTGTCGGAAAAAACCGCGACTGCCAGCGTGTCGGCACAGCCGTTGGGCATGGTGGCCGTCAGGGTGTAATTTCCCGGCACAAAAACAGCGACCGTGTCTTCGGCAGAAGTGAAGTTTTGCGGCCCGGCCCACGCGAGGGTAGCGCCCGCCGGGGTGGTGTTTGTTTGCAAAAAAACCGAGTCACGCAGGCAGGTCAGGGTGTCGGGCAGGCTGGCGGTTATCGCCGGCGGCAGTGTGTCGGAAACGACCAACGCTGTGTCCAATGCCGAGCAGCCGTTGGTGGCTGTGGCCGTCAGCAGGTACAGGCCGGGTATGGAAACGGCGGTATCGGGTTGTGTGGTGGAGAATCCGTTCGGTCCGGCCCACAGGAAAGAAACCCCCGGCGTTGCGGAGGTGCCGCTGATCAACCCTTGCGGTTGCGTGCAGGTGAGGGTATCGCCTGTAACGGCGAGATCAGGCGGGGTTATATCGCCCAAAACGATCACGGTGGCCGTGTCGCGGCAGGTTAAGCCGGGGAATGCACGCGTGACGACGAGTGTGACCCGCCCCGTATCGCTCACCAGCACAGTTGTGTCCGTGGAAATATTGGTGCCCGCCGAGTTGTACCAGGCGAACTGGTCCCCGATTGATCCCGCTCCGTCAAGCAGGGTATTGGGTTGCAGGCAATTGATGGAGTCGGGCACAGCGATTTGTGCGTCAATCGGGATCACGATAATGGTAAAAAACAGGGTGCTGTCGCAGCCCGCCTCCGAAGTGAGCACCTCGGAAAACGATCCGGCGGTGCAGTACGGGTTGTTGCCGACCTCTATGCAGGTGCCTGCGCAAATGCGCAACACGCCGAGCGGGGTTACGATGGGGGCGCGCACGTTCAGTTGCTGCCGCACGATACTGTCGCAGCCTTCGGGGGTGACGTAGGTGTAGGTCAGCAGTTGGGTTGTGGTGTATTGGTTTCCGTCGAGCCAGTCGTAACTTTCATTGTTGCAGATCGTGACGGGCGGCAGCACGGTGGGCGGGATGGGAGCCACGGTTACGGGCAGGCAGGCCGTAGGGCCGTTGTTGCAGGGGTTCCTGCCGCTTACGCAGAGTTGGCCGCCGGAGTTGCCCCATGTCACGGTGACGGTAGTTCCCTCATCGTGGTCGAGGGTCAGGGGCGAAGCCATGCCGTTGATGGTAGTGCCGGGCGGTGCCGTCCAGCGGTAGTGGCACGCCCCGTCTATGGGCGGGATGGTGTACACGGCAGTTGTGCCCGGGCACACGGCGGTTGGGCCGTCGGGCACTTCCGGCTGGGCAACTGCCGGAGCAGCAGCACTGCCGCTGATCACATTCACGGTGAAGGCACAGGCCGCAGGGCCGTTGTTATCGAACGCCAAAAAGTACGGACAGCCGGGGTGCAACGGCTCGGTGTTGGTGAACGAATAGGTGGTGTTCGTGAACATCTCGGTATTGCACTCGCTCACGAGGTTGAACGTCTGGCAGTCGTCCGTTTGGTACATCCCCATTTCGATGCTGTTGCCTTGGGTGCAGGCTCCTACAACAACCTCAAACGTCAGGTTCGTGGAACCGGCCACAAAGCCGATATAGCCCATGCTGTGTACCACAAATGTGCAGTATCCCGGTATAGTTTGGCCAGGTGTGGTTTGGGTGGTGGTGGAAGTATAGCCGTCCAACTCGCACAGGATGCACGCGGTGGCGCAGGTTTTGGCCAGCGGCGGGTCGGGGATTTGGCACATGGGCGGGAGTTGCGCGAGAGCGGATTGGGCGAAAGCCCAAAAAAACAGCAGGGAGAGAGCGGGCCTCATAACGTTGGCGGTGGTTTCGTTTTGACAATGTGCTGCAAATGTACCTTTGAGCGGGCTGATAGTGTCCAAAAAATGGTGTCAGTCAAAACCTATATCCCCCCCCCAAAAAACTGGACAACAAATTAAGGTGGAAAAAGCCGTATTTTTCACCATTAAAAACTTGTCGTTATGAAGCGTCAGCGGCGGAACTTTCCCGCAAAATTTAAACACGCTCTTAAAGCAAAAGTGGCCCTTGAAGCGGCCAAAGAAAGCCAAACATTGGCCGAGTTATCGGCCAAACATGAAGTTCATGCCAACATGATCTCCACCTGGAAGAAGACATTGAGCGATCGGGCCGAAGAACTTTTTGAGACACAGCGCGGTCGCCGGAGCGATGCGGAGGGGGAGTTGACCGACCGGCTGTACCAACAAATCGGGCAGTTGCAAATGGAATTATCATGGCTTAAAAAAAAGTTGTGGGCGTAAGTGCCCAGACCCGTTTGGGTTGGATTGACAGCACTTGTTCTTTGTCGTTGCGCCGTTGGGGGCACCAGCGAATTTCGGCCCCCAAGTCGTGCATGGTATCCAGCAGATCGAATACGGCGCGTTTGCTGATCCTAAGGTGTTCGGCTATTTGGCGGGCGGCACCGGTGCGGCGCCGGCGAATGAAGTGGTCCAGACATTCGATCTGGTAGAGGCGGTGGTGGAGGGACATGGTGGCGTGGGTGTTTGGAAAAAAAGTAGACAACAGGTTTTATTCCCAAAGATTGCTTTTTCTCCAAATGAGAGTCTTCAGAAAACAACAAACCGCCCGTTGTCCAACGCGCTCAGCGCGGTGAACATCTTGCCATCCCACTCACCAAAAATGGTGAACGCTCGGCCACCACCCAGGGTTAGCAACGACCAGCAGACGGCTGCCTCGTTTCCAAGGGGAGCGCAGTTTCCAACACTGTCGGCAAGAAAAAACGTGTTTTTGTGGCGTGTGGGCACAGCGCGGAGCACCGCCGGAAAGGCCGACAACCACGGCTGACTTCCCAAGGCGGCAGCATACGTACGGGCCATATCCTCGATTTTTTCAAAACCATCCAAGGTTTCCACCTGTTGCGGGAGGGATGCCATTTCCCCAAAAACCAGCGCGCGTTGCGGCCAAGCAGACGGGTAAAAAACCAGCGTGCCCTCCACGACCGTTCCCTCCACGAACCCGGGCAGAAAGTCCGCCCCGCCACCATGCGCGTACTCCAATAGAAGCGCATACCGACCGCTGCCTGTACCCAGCAGCCACGTGCGGCGCTGGCGGAGTTGGTCTTCCACTGTTTCTTCGACAGCGCTGAGCACCGCCCAAGCATCGCCCAACCGTTCTCCCTCGGCCAGAACGCCCTCTTTTTTAGGAGAAATACCGACGGCTGATTCCAGATCGCGCTGCAAATTTTCGGGCAATTGCCCCTTGCGCCGGAACGCACCCAAGGTCAAGGCGGCCTCGGCCAACACGGCGGTTACGCGCTCGGGCCAGTCCGGGCTGTCGGTGGGCAAGTTGTCCAGCAAACGAAAACTCCTGCTCATGCCTCTAAGGGATGCATCGGCTAAGCGGACGGCTATGTTCCTGAAAATGTTCGGGTCTTCGGAAATCACTGTGGCAACACCACGAGACAGGGTGTCAAACAACCAGGTTTCCAAGTCCTCGAAGCCTGATTGCGCCCGGGCGAGGCGCGGGGCATTGTCGGGTTGGGGAGCTGTGACCTTGGATGTTGCTGACGAGTTTGTTGTTGGCAGGCGCTGTGCCCATTCGGGCGGCGTTTTGGCAAGGTCAAAATCGCCTTCATTTTTGTTGGTAAAAAGGGCCAGCGCCTGCGCGTGTACGCAGGGCTTGGGCAAAAAAGGGCAGGAACAACGGGAATGCCCGGTTTGGGGGTCCCATGAAATGCAATGTGTTCGGTCCGCCGCAACGGGTATTTCTGCAAAAAAAACGCTGCCGCATCGAAGCAAGCGCTGAAAAAAGGCGCGGTGTGCCAAACGTTCGGGGCGCATGAGCGGAAGCGGGCGGGCTAATTTTCGGACTCGTCGGAGTCGTCGTCGGGGACAAAGGCAGGGCTGTCGCCCGTTCGCTCGATGATGTGCATCGAGAGCATGGCTCGCTCGCTGGCCATCTGTTCGGCGCTTTTTTTGTTGAAATCGTCAGCGGTACCCACCTTTTTACCGTCCACATACACAGCCACCTTGAACTTGTCGCGCTTGTCGCTCTTGTACTTGGCCAGCACTTTATAGTCAATTTGGCGACCGTTTTTCTGGCACCATTCGAGTAGTTGGCTTTTGTAGTTGTCGTCGAACTGCTCGAGGTCGTGGATATTCAGGTAGCGCCGAAGGATGCGGCGAATGACGTATTGTTTGGTTTTGTCGTAACCCACCTCGATGTAAATAGCCCCGACGAGGGCTTCGAGGGCGTTGCCGAGCATGGATTTGGATAACCGGGTCGAGTTGTAGTTGGAGAGGAACAAGTCAAGGCCCATGCGATCGGCGATCTCGTCCAAGGATTGCCGTTTGACGATCTTGGAACGCATTTTCGTGAGGAAGCCCTCGTCGCTATTGGGATACTTGGTGAACAGGTATTCGGCCACGATTGTGCTCAGTACGGCATCTCCGAGAAACTCCAAGCGTTCGTTGTTGGAAATGGCGTATTCCCCGGCGGAAAAGGTGCTTTTGTGGTAAAAAGCGAGTTTGAACAGGTTGAGGTAGGCTGGCGTAAAACCCAACATGGTTCTTAACCGCCGGGCGAGTTCTTTTTCGGGATGGAAATAGAGGTTGTAAAAGCGTCGAAATAACCGCAAAACAATAGGCATACACAATTGATCAGTTACACCGCTCCGGAGATGCCGGTCGGCGATTTGTTGGGTTTGAGGTCTGTTAATGCCAAGCGGTCTGCGGCAGCCGGGGCGACGCTTCGATCATATTTTCCGAAACAGGATCGAGGCGTTGTGCCCACCAAAGCCAAAGGTATTGCTCATGGCGGCGTTCACGGTTCGCTGTTGTGCTTGGTTAAAAGTCAGATTCAGTTTGGGATCAATGTCCGGGTCGTCGGTAAAGTGGTTGATTGTCGGGGGCACAAAGCTGTTCTGGATGGCCAGAATGCTCGCAATAGCCTCAATGGCTCCAGCGGCACCGAGCAGGTGGCCAGTCATGCTTTTGGTAGAAGAAATGTTCAGTGCGTAAGCGTGCTCACCAAAAACCTGGCGAATGGCCTTGAGTTCGGCCACGTCGCCCAGCGGGGTAGAGGTGCCATGTACGTTGATGTAGTCAATATCCGTGGTTTTAAGGCCCGCGTCTTGCAGCGCCAAGTTCATTACGTTGAGCACGCCGATGCCCTCCGGGTGCGGAGCGGTTATGTGGTAGGCATCGGCAGTAGCAGCAGCACCTACCACCTCGGCATATATGCGCGCGCCGCGTCTCTTGGCATGCTCGTATTCTTCGAGAATGAGGGCACCAGCGCCTTCACCGAGCACGAACCCATCGCGGTCTTTGTCGAAGGGGCGGGAAGCGGTGGCATAATCGTTGTTGCGCTCGCTGAGCGCTTTCATGGAGTTGAACCCGCCGACGGCTGTTTTGGTGATCGTGGCTTCCGAGCCGCCCGAAATGATGATGTCTGCCCGGCCCATTCGAATGTAGTCAAAGGCGTTCATCAGTCCGTGCGAGGAAGACGCGCAGGCCGACACGGTGGCGTAGTTTATGCCCATGAACCCATACTGGATGGAAATCTGTCCGGCAGCGATGTCGGAGATCATCTTTGGGATCAGGAATGGGTTGTGTCTCGGGGTGCCACTACCGGTGATGTGCTCCTCGATCTCTTTTTCAAGTGTTGCAAGCCCCCCGATGCCGGAAGCCCAGATCACGCCGACGCGTTGTTTGTCTATGGCGTTCAGGTCGAGCGAAGAGTCTTGCAGGGCTTCCTCGGCGCATACTAGGGCAAATTGCGTGAATCGGTCGAGGCGGCGTGCCTCGCGCCGGTCAATGTGGGCTTCGGGGTTGAAGTCCTTCACCTCGCACGCAAAATGCGTTTTGAACAGCGTAGCGTCAAACTGGGTGATAATGTTCGCCCCGCTCACGCCTTTTTGAAGGCCTTCAAAGTAGGCCGAAACGGTATTTCCAATTGGAGTGATGGCACCAAGCCCGGTAACGACGACTCGTTTCATGTTGTGCATTGTCGGTTGATTTGGTTCGCAAAAATCCTCTGAGGTGTTTGTCGGCAGCAAAGGTACACGGGTTGAAAGATAAAGCAAAAGGTTCAAGACTGTACAGCCTTGAACCCTTTGCGAGATATTTCGAACACGAGTCAATGTGTACCAAGGCGATGACCTTAGTTAGCCGTCTGGCTTTGGAGGTACCCGATCGCTTGGCCAACGGTTTGGATTTTTTCGGCCTGCTCGTCCGGGATGGACACATCAAACTCTTTTTCAAATTCCATGATCAATTCCACGGTGTCGAGGGAGTCTGCCCCGAGGTCTTGGATAAAATTGGATTCGGGCGTTACATCATTTTCGTCCACACCCAGTTTGTCAACAATGATTTTTTTGACACGTTCGGCTACGTTTGCCATGTTTTTACGACTTTAAGTGAAAAAAAGTGCATTTTTCGAGGGGCAAAGAAACGGCGATCCCTCTTTTTAAAAAAATATTTGCCCCGAATATTTTCCCCTATCTTACTCCAGCGAATGCACACCATTTTGTTTAAACTACACTTAGTTATTGATTGGCAGGCCAAGCCAATCTTGGCTTTTGCCCGACATGAGTGTCTTTTTTAAACAAAACAAGCCAAAATCACTTTGTTTTTCTGACTGAGCCTTGCTACTTTTGTGGCCATTTCTTATTGTTTTTTTTACACTTAAATACATGGCGCAGCAATGATACTGACGGAAACGGACACCCTTGTCCATCAAAACATTTCTCTAATGCGAAAAGACGGCGCACAGAATACCAAGATTGTAGCCACCGTAGGCCCGGCCTGCAACACATACGACAAACTGCTCGAACTGGTCAAAGCGGGCGTGGATGTTTTCCGGCTAAATTTCAGCCACGGTACCCACGCCGACCATCTTTCGGTCATCCAAGACATTCAAGCCATCAACGAAGAGTTCAATTTGCATATCGGCATTTTGGCCGACCTGCAAGGCCCCAAACTGCGGGTTGGAAAAATACTAGGCAATGCCCTGCCCCTGCAGGCTGGTGATATCATTACTTTAGTCAACGAAGACGTGATCGGCACGTCCGAGAAAATCTACATGTCCTACGAACGGTTTGCCGAGGACTGCGAGGTTGGCGAACGCATCCTCATGGACGATGGCAAATTAGTGTTCGAGGTGGCGCAGACGAACAAGCGCGACACCGTCCGGCTACGCTGCCTGCACGGCGGCATCTTGAGCAGCAACAAAGGGGTAAACCTGCCCGATACCAATGTCAAATTGCCCTCTCTGACCCCAAAAGACCTCAACGACCTCGATTTCATCCTCACCCAACCGGTCAACTGGATCGCTCTTTCTTTTGTGCGCACTCGTGAGGACGTGGACGACCTGCGTGCCCGTATCGAAGCCAGCGGCCACCCGGCCAAAGTGATGGCCAAGATCGAAAAACCGGAAGCGGTCAAAAACATCCGCGATATCGTGAAATCGGCAAATGGCATCATGATCGCCCGCGGCGACCTCGGGGTGGAAATGCCCATGGAGCGGCTGCCCATCACCCAAAAAGAAATCATCCAGATGTGCATGCAGTTTTCGCGGCCGGTCATCGTGGCCACGCAGATGATGGACAGCATGATCAAAAACCCCTCGCCCACCCGCGCCGAGATCACTGACGTGGCCAATGCAGTGCTCGACGGGTCCGATGCGGTCATGCTCAGCGGCGAAACATCGGTGGGTGACCACCCGGCATTGGTTGTGCAAGCCATGACGCGCATCATCGAAGAGGCCGAAAAACACTACTGGCCGCACATCGAGACCAAGCGCCCTAAAACCACAAACAATGCCAGCACCTTCCAAAACGATGTGATCTGCTTCAATGCCTGCCGGGTAGCGGAGGAAATCGGTGCCAAAGGCATTGTTGGTATGACGGTTTCGGGCTACACCGCTTTCAAGGTGAGCAGTTTTCGCCCCAACTCACGCATATTTATTTTTAGTGACCAAACGCATATCCTCAACACCATGAACCTGCTCTGGGGCGTGCAGTGCTTCTTTTACGACCGTTTTGCCACTACGGACGAAACCATCCAAGACTGTACGGACATACTGAGAAACTGTGGGTTTGTGCAGCAGGGCGATATCCTGATCAATACCGCCTCCATGCCTTTGCACAAGCGCTACCGAACCAACATGCTTAAAGTAACGGTGGTAGAATAGTGATTCCGTTTTCGGAAACCACCTACAAACGCCTCTTCCCCGCATGAGCACAACAAGGAGAAATTTTATCAAGTCGTCGGCCCTGGCCGGCTTTGGCACACTGATCTTGCCCAATTCCCTTTTTTCCTATTCGGACAATCGAAGCCACACCCAAAAGGTGCGGCTGGGCTTCATCGCCATGGGCATGAGAGGGCAAGTCCTGTTGCAGGAAATGGCCGGCAGGGCCGATGTGGAGATCATCGCCATCGCAGATCCCGATCCGACCATGATGCAGCAGGGACAGAAGCTGCTCGCGAAAAACAACCGCCCGCCTGCCAAGGAGTTTGGAAACGGCGAGTACGACTACCAAAACTTGCTGAAGGAAGATAACATCGATGCCGTGTTCATCGCTTCGCCCTGGGAATGGCACAAAGTTCAGGCCGTGGAGGCCATGTACGCCAAAAAAATCGTGGGCTTAGAAGTCGGCGGCGCACTGACGCTGAAGGAATGCTGGGAGTACGTCAAGGCATACGAACAAACCAAAGTACCGATCATGGTCATGGAAAACGTCTGCTACCGAAGGGACGTAATGGCCGTGCTCAACATGGTGCGAAAAGGTATGTTTGGCGAGCTCGTGCATGCCCAGGGCGGGTACCTGCACGATCTGCGGGGCGTTTTGTTCAACGACGGGGTCACCCCCTACAACTCCGGTGTTGAGTTCGGCAAAAAAGGGTTCAGCGAAGCCAAATGGCGCACCAACCACTACGTGAACCGAAACGGCGAACTGTACCCCACCCACGGCTTAGGGCCGGTAAGCGTGGCGATGGACATCAATCGGGGCAACCGCCTGGTGCGCCTGTCTTCGTTCTCCTCCAAGTCGAGGGGACTGCACAAATACATCACCGAGCATCCTAAAGGTGGAAATGACCACCCCAACGCCAAGGTACAGTTCAAACAAGGGGACGTGGTGACCACGCAAATCCAGTGCGCTAACGGCGAAACCATCCTGCTGACCCACGATACCAGTTTGCAGCGCCCGTACAACCTCGGTTTCCGTATTCAAGGCACCGAAGGCTTGTGGCAGGATTTCGGCTGGGGCGAAAAAAACCAGGGCTTCATCTACTTCGAGAAATTGATGAAACATTCCCACCAATGGGACAACTCCGAAAAATGGCTGGACGAACATGACCACCCCCTTTGGCAAAAATATGCCGAGGACGCCAAAAACTCCGGGCACGGCGGCATGGACTTTTTCGTGCTGAATTCCTTCATCGAGTGCATCAAACGCAACATCGAATTCCCGCTGGACGTGTACGACTTGGCCACTTGGTACTCCATCACGCCGTTGAGCGAAAAATCGGTGAAAAACAACGGGGCCGTGGTCGAAATCCCGGACTTCACGAAAGGCGCGTGGAAAACCCGAAAACCGGTGTTTGGCTTCGACGGGGAATTTTAAGGCATGGCAGAGGTCGAACATATCGCTGCACAATTTTTGCCGTACAGCCCGGAGGAACTGACTGTACAGCCAATAACTGGCGGACTGATCAACAAGACATTTCTGGTTGCTGCCAAAAACAGCCCCGATCAGTATGTGCTCCAGCAGGTAAACCACCATATTTTTCAAAACCCGGATGCCATCACCCGGAATGTCGAACAGGTCAATTCCGTGCTCACCCGCTCCGGTTACCCGCTGAAACTGTTTCATTTTCTGAAAACCAGGTCTGGCGCGTTTCATTTTTACGACACCGGCCACAACCCCTGGCGCATGCTGTCGCATATTGAAAACAGCGCGACTTTCGACAGGGCTAGCACGCCTGAAATGGCCCGCCGGGGCGCAGCCGCGTTCAGCCTGTTTTACCGACACTTGAACGAAAGCCCCGGCATGGAGGTCGTTCCTGTGTTGCCCGATTTCATCAATTTTCGCAAACGGGTAACCGACTACCGTACGGCATTGTCCACCGGTTTGCCCGAGCGCTTCGAGAAAGCCGAGTCGCTGATTTCCCGTATTGATCCCAACTTGAGCATCCCGGACCAATGGATCGAATGGCAGGATTCCGGGCGGCTTCCGCGCCGGGTCATCCACGCGGACCCCAAGATCAGCAACGTACTTTTTCACGCCGAAAAGCAAACCGCGCTGGCCGTCATTGACTTAGACACACTCATGCATGGCACGCTGCTATACGATTTTGGGGACATGGCCCGCTCGTATAGCAACACAACAGAGGAAGACAACTCGTCGGTAGCAAGCCCCTTCAACACGGATCTGTATCTGGCGACCAAAGCCGGTTTTCTGAGCCATTTGGCAGATGTGCTGGAGCCGGTCGAACGAGAAAACCTCGACTACGGTGCCCAGGTCGTTGTATTCGTTCAGTGCTTGCGTTTTTTGACTGACTACCTGAACGGCGACACCTACTATCAAGTCGCTCACCCGGAGCAAAACCTGCACCGGGCATTCAATCAGTTCAATTTGTTTTGGGGGATGAAGGGTCTGTGTCTTGTCCTGTAACCCCCTGATGAATCAGGGGGTTACAGGATGATAGATGTGGTTGGTGCTTTATTTTGTCTTGTCCTGAAATGACTTTACACAAAAAACACTTGTAACGTCATTTCAGGACAAGGCACATCTTCACCGTACCACCGTCACATCCCCCGCAAACACCTCCACCCCACCGTCCACAAATTCCACCTCGGCCTGCCACACATACACGCCGGGCTGCATCGGCTGGCCGCGGTAGTTGCCGTCCCAGCCCGTGGTCTCGTCGTTGATCGGCAAGTTCTGGTTGAAATACAGTTCGTTGCCCCAGCGGTCGAAAATGCGCAGCGAGCGCACATTCTTCACGCCCCGCCCGAAGAGCAGGAAACGGTCATTCTGGCCATCGCCGTCGGGCGAAAAAACGTTTGGCGCGTACAGGTTCCGACGGCGGTTTACCGGCACTAAAACCGTAGCCTCCGCCGTGCATCCATTCAGGTCAACAATGCGCAACCGGTACTGCGTGGGAAGGAACGGCCGCGCCCAGGGCGCGGGACAGTCCGTGCAGGAAAGTCCGTAGGCCGGTGTCCAAATCCAGTCGGCTACCTGATTTGCGGGAAGATTGAGTACCGGCTCCAACTGCACCGAATCGCCCAATTCGAGCGCTGGCACCACGCTGAGCGTGACCGTGGGGAAGAATGGCGGCGCAATTGCTACCATCACGTCTGTGATACAACCCAGCGCATCAATCACCACCAAATCGTATGGGCCGGGTTTCAGGCCGCTGAAATTGGGCGACACCTGAAAACTCTGCCCGCCATTCACCGAGTACCGGAACGGAGCCTCGCCCCCCGAAACCGGGCCAAAGGCGACAGCGCCCGTGGAAATATGGCAATTCGGCTGGGTCAGGGTCGGCGCGAACGTCGGTAACGGGATTTCCGTGACCGGCACAGATGCCGTGGCCGCGCAGCCGTTTTGCGGGTTGGTCACGGTGAGCAGGTAGATTCCGGGGGCGTTCACCACGGGCGAGGCCGTATTGGCACCGCTGAGGATGTTGCCGCCGGGCCCTGCCGTCCACGAAAAATTCATGGTGCCGGGCGTGCTGCTGCTGCCCGCGAGGGTCGCTTCGGGCTGGTCGCAGTACAGTTCCGCTGCGGGACCGGCATTGGCGTTTGGCGCAGCCAAATCCTGCGTCACGGTGGCGGTGGCGGTGGCGGTGCAGCCGTTTTGTGTGTTGGTGAGCAGCAGCGTGTAGGTTCCGGCGGCGTTTACTTGCGGGTTCAGTGTGGTTTGTCCGCCGGTAAAATGCCCGTTCGTCGTGCTCCAGTTGATGGTAAAATTCGGCCCGCTGTTGGAAGCGGAGGCGTTCAGCGTCACGGTGTCCCGCACGCAAGTGCGCGGGAGCGGCGGCGCGATGACGGCCACCGGCGGCACGGTGTTGTTTTGAACGGAGACCGAAGCCGTGGCCGTGCAGCCGTTGGCACCGTCGGTCACCGTCACGGTGTAGGTGGCGGCTTGCGAAACCGTGGGAGTGGGCGTGTTGCCGCCCGATACGATCTGGCCGCCCGACCAGGCGAACGACAAGGTACCCTGCCCGGTGGAGGTTGCTGCGCTGAGCGGTACTTGCGGTTGGCCGCAGGTGATGGTGGGTGCCGGGGTGGCATTGGCCACGGGTGGCGTGGTATTTTGCGAAACCGTGGTCGTGGCAGTAGCCGTGCAGCCGTTCTGTTGATTTTGCACGGTCAGCAGGTAGTTTCCGGGGGCACTCACGATGGGAGCAAGGGTATTTTGGCCGGAAACGAACTGGCCGTTGGCAGTAGTCCACATCGCGGAAAACCCGTTTGCGGGCTGGCTGACCGTCCCGCTGATCGGCACTTGTTTCACGGCACAGGTCAATGTTTGCGGCGCAGCCGCAGAAATAACAGGCGCGGCGGTGTTCGACCCGACCGACACCGAAGCCGTGGCGGTGCAGCCATTGCTCTGATCGGTCACCGTCAGGGTGTAGGCTCCCGGCTGGTTCACCGTGGGGGCAGCCGTATTGCCGCCGCTCACGATGTTGCCACCGGTTGTTTGCCAGGCGTAGGTGAAGCCCGCTCCCGTCGGAGCGCCCGCCAGCGCGAGCGATTGTACGGCGCAGGTGAGCGTACCAGGCGGCGCGATGCTCACCGGGGGCGGTGTGATGTTTCGCAAAACCGTCGTTTGCGCCGTGGCGGTGCAGCCGTTTTGCGTGTTCGTGACCGTCAGGGTGTACACGCCGGGAGCATTCACCACGGGCGTGAATCCATTGCCGCCGCTGACGATGTTCCCGCCGCCGCTGACCGCCCAGGCCGGTGTGAAAATACCGCCTGTGCTGCCACTGCCGGGTAGGGCGGTTTGGGTGAGGGCGCAGGTGAGTACCGCCGGTTGGCCGATGGCCGCCGTCGGGGCACCGGCATCGTTTTGGACCAGCACGGTGCTGCTGGCCGTGCAGCCGTTCACGAGGTCGGTCACGAGCAGGGTGTATTGCCCGGCAGCGTTCACCACTGGGCTGAGCGTGTTGGCCCCCGACACGATATTTCCGCCAGCGGCGGTGCTCCACGCGAAGGCGGGTGTGCCGCTGGCCGAGCCGGTTCCGATGAGCGTGAGGCTGTTCACGAGGCAACTCAGGGTGGCTGTTTGCCCGGCATTTGCCGACGGTAAAACAGTGTTTTGTGCTACCGAAACAGAGGCGGTGTTGGTGCAGCCATTGGTGGTGTTGGTCACGAGCAGCAGGTAGTTGCCGGGCTGGTTCACGACCGGGTTCGGGGTTGTTCCGCCCGAAACAATGTTGCCGCCGAGCGTGGCCGTCCAGCCGACGACGATGCCGGGGCCGGGTTCCACGGTGCCCAGCAAGGTGGTTTGCGTCAGCACGCAAGTGAGCGTGGGTGCGGGTGCGACCGCCGCTTGCGGGATAGCAATGTTTTGGTCAACCGCCGCCGAGAGCGTTTGCGTGCAGCCGTTTTGCGGGTTGGTGACCACCAAGTCGTACTGGCCAGGCGCGTCCACCACGGGCGCGGGGCCGTTTTCGCCCGACACGAACTGCCCGTCGGGCGTAATCCATTGGTAAACAAAACCTGATACGCCACCGGTCGTGCTCAGCGTGGCGGTCGTTTGCGTACAGGTGAGCAGGGCTGGTGCCGAAATGGCCACATTGGGCGGTATTTGGTCGGCGGTCACGATGGCGGTATCGGTGGCGGTGCAGCCGTTTTGCGGGTTGGTGACGGTCAGGTTGTAGGTGCCGGGCAGGGTCGTATTTACGGCAGCGCTGTTCGGGTTTCCGCTGAAACCGCCGTCAGCCGTTTGCCAGACAAACTGGAGACCGAGTGTTTGGCCACCATTTGCCGACAGGCTAAAAACCGGAGTGGTGCAGGTGAGCAGCATATCGGGGCCGGCATCGGCGGGCGGAGCGGCAGTGTCCTCGGTCACTGAAACAGTGGTGGAGGCCGTGCAGCCGTTGGCGGTGTTGGTGATGGTGAGCGCGTACAGGCCGGGCGCGTCCACCACGGGCGCGGGGGTGTTTTGCCCGGAAATGAAATGGCCGTCGCTGGTCACCCAGACGTAGGTAAAATTTGTACCGGACGACGACCCCGATGTGTTGATTGTTCGCGTCGGGTCGGCGCAGGTGATCGGTCCGGGCACAGTTGCAACGGCTGCCGGGGTTCCCGTGCCGCCAACCGCAGCAACCTGTCCCTGGAGTTGCCGGTGGGCTTCCCGCACGAGCCAGTCCTGCTCGGAATCGAACT
>JBEBHD010000295.1:0-5864 GCA_040080915.1 Saprospiraceae bacterium | reverse complement strand
CCCCCAACCCCTCCCCAAAATGGGAGGGGGATACCTTCAGAAGACTATACTGCCCCTGCCAAGATTTTTGCTTTTTTTTAATACTCGGGAAATAACCTGCTGCTGCTCACGGCTCTGCCGCCACTTGTCGCTTGCACCGGACTGATCCGACCGGTACCACAGAAGCGAGCACGAACGAGCGCACAGCAAAACTTGACAAATTAACATGGTCTGCCCGACGGGGGCAGGGTGCCGCATGCGCCCGCCACCAAATGCCCACCTGCGCGGCGGCAACACCAGCACTCGATGCCTTGAGGTCGGTTTGGACTTGGCACCGGTGGCGCAATTGCGCCTGCCCGGACAGGACCCGGCATGGGTTGGCGAACACACGCCTACCCGCACCGCCCCACCACACGGCACCACCGAGCACGCCCTTCGGGAGCGGTTGCGGCCCGATCGGTCGCACCGTACCGCATACGTGCAAAGCCACAGTGTAAGCCAAACGCTGCGCCGTTGCGCGGGTGCGTCACGGTGAAAAACGCACCGGTCGGCCCCGCCGAAATGCAACCCCGTGGCTGTGCCACAACCGAAAGACAACCGGGCACAATGCCTGTGTACGATATTCATGACGATCGAGCCAAAAGTGGTTCGAGCGATTTTCCCGAGTGTTCGCGAAGGGGGGATAGGGGAAATGGGCCAGCCAACAGTGGCTGTCCGTTTCCTCCCCCCCGCCAGCGATAAACACTCGCAACGATATGCCAATAAGTAAATTAACAATAACTACTTCACCATTTCAAAGCAATCATTTCCTAATCCACTCTCAAATCTTTGTTATCATGCGAACTCTTTCTCCTGTAATCTCGCCAGTCATGCGCCATTTCGTTTGGATGGCATTGCTCGTTTGCCTGTTCACCAGCGGGCAAGCCCTTTCCCGTTCGACCTGGGAAAACAACGAACCTGTTTTTGCAACGGTTACTGCCGCCGCACCGATGGCGGTGGATGTCACTGCCAGCTCCAACGGCCCACTGTGTGCAGGAACCGCCCTAAACCTGAACGCCACCGTCACCAGCGGTACGGCACCATTTACCTTTGCTTGGAATGGCCCCGGCGGGTTCTCCGCCAACTCCCAAAACCCATCCCGGCCTAACACAACTCCCGCGCACTCCGGGGCGTACACCGTGACCGTGACCGACAACACGGGCATGACCGGTACGGCCAGCGTGAGCGTGCAAATAAATACGCCCGCCACGGCAAACGCCGGGCCGGACAAAACCCTGTGCAAGGGTACGCAGCACCAGTTGCAGGGCAGCATAGGCGGCTCGGCTACTACCGCCGTGTGGACTGCTTCCGTCGGGGGTGGCACCTTTTTGCCCACCCCGCAGGCGCTCAATGCTACGTATAGCCCGCCCGCCAATTTTACAGGTACCATCACCCTGACCCTGACCACCAACGACCCCGCCGGGCCTTGCCCCGCCGCATCCGATCAGATGCTCCTGACTTATGGAAGCCCTGGCCCGTTGGTTTGCAACGACACCATATTTATATCCACGGATCACACCTGCATCACCGTCGTCACGCCAGACATGGCTTTGGAGGGTGATGTGCTGGATAGTTTGTACACCGTTACGTTGTTTACCCTGCAAGGGCAAAACATTGGCAACACCATTACGCCGCAGTATGTGGGCGTGCCGCTCAAAATCCGAATTCAAGATATGTGTTCCGGCAACTTTTGCATTACGAACGCCATTGCCCGCGATGTGCTGCCGCCTGTGTTCCTTTCTTGCCAAGACATAACGGTGCCCTGTGTGGTCACCAACTTTTCCCCCAATTACCTCAAAAACGTGCTCAGCATAGCCGCAGCCACACCAGACGTGACCGACAATTGCTCCGCCTTTAACCTGACCAACCTCGACACCTGGGTGGACGTGCCCTGCGGCGGTTCTTTCAACGGCCAAAACAACCTGAGCGGATACGTGGTGCGCGTGTGGACTGCCACCGATGCCTCCGGCAACAAGTCTACCTGTACCCAGTACATTTATTTCCGCCGCCTCACGATTTACGAGCTGACCATGCCTGCCGACGTGACGGCCAACTGCGACATGGCCATGACCGACCCCAATGTCACCGGAGCGCCATTTTATATTTTCAACGGCGTGACGTTTTATGTGACCGGAACCAATACACTGTGCGAGATAAATGCTATGGCCTCTGATCAGACGGCACCGTTCTGCGACGGGGTGTACTCCATCATTCGAACGTGGCAGGTTTTCAACCTCTGCGGCCCGTCGTCGTCCAGTCCGCCCAACCCGATCGTTCATATCCAGGTTATCAGTGTGGTAGACCCTGTCGGTCCCACCATGGCCTGCCCCGCCAATATGACCGTGAGTACCGATCCTCTCGCCTGCTGTGCCACGGTGGACTTGCCCGATGTCATCATGGAAGATGCCTGCGGGCGGGTAGGCGATGCCAGCGCGACAATTTTTGTGAAAGACCCGATAACCGGCGATACGCTGGATGAGTTGATCGTGGCAGGCGTTTTGTCCGATTTTCCCGGCAACAACCTGAACGACAAGGACACCCTTGCGGTGTTCGGTTTCACTCCCTGCCTGCCTGTGGGCCAGCACATTGTGGCCTACACGGGCGAAGATGCCTGTGGTGTGGCCTCCGTTTGCACGTTCAAATTGACTGTGTCCGACGGCGTGCCGCCAGTGGCCGCATGCGACGAAATCACTCAGGTTTCGCTCGGCATTGACGGCATGGCCTTCGTAAATGCCAAGACTTTTGACGACGGCTCGTACGACAATTGCAGCCCTGTGTTTTTCAAGGCGCGGCGCTTAGATGCCAACGACTGCCAGACCAACTCCCAGTTCCACGATCAGGTCAAGTTTTGTTGCTCCGATGTGGGCGACACGATCATGGTCATCCTGCGTGTGTACGACGTGCCATTGCCTGCCGGTCCGGTCAGCCTCAGTTTTCAGGAGGCACACTCCAACGAGTGTCAGGTGCAGGCATTCGTGGACGACAAACTGAAGCCGGTGTGCATACCTCCGGCGCATACGACCATCAATTGCGACAACTTTGACCCCTCTCTCTGGGCACACGGCATGGCCACCGGCGCCGACAACTGCTGCGTGGACACCGTGACGAGCACCGCCAACTGGGCGCTTTTCGACACCACTTGCTCGCGGGGTACCGTCGTGCGCACCTTCCGCGTGTCCGACTGCAACGGCCTCACCAGCTCCTGCACGCAACGGATCGTAGTGGAGTACAAGCAAAATTATTTTGTGAAATTCCCCGACGATGTGGTCGTGACAGCCTGCAATGGTTCGGGTACTTACGGCGAGCCGCAGTTTTTTGGCGAAAACTGCGAACTGCTCGGCGTGTCGCACACGGATCAGTATTTCAATGTGGTGCCCGATGCCTGCTACAAAATCGAACGAACCTGGACGATCATAAACTGGTGTACTTACAATTCCAACCTGGGGTGTACGTACGTGCCAAATCCCAACCCAAGTTCCCAGCTCAACCACGCGTCCAACCTGACAGGCCCCATCGTGGCACCGTTCGGCACGCCCGCACCATGGGCACCGACCGTGGCCAAACTGGCCGCCTCGGACGCACAGCCCAAAAATTTCAGCGAGTACTGGTCGCCCAATGTGAATTGCTACCAGTACAAACAAATAATCAAGGTCACGGATGCTGTCAAACCGGTCGTTCAGTGCCAAACCAGCACCCAGGAGTGCTGTGACATTACCGACAACTCCCCCACCCTGTGGAACGAATCCTACTGGTACGACAACCTGACCGGTTCCCACGACCTGTGCGAAGGCCCGGCTGAGCTGTGCCTGTCTGCCACAGACGACTGCTCCAAGTTCAACATCAACTTCCGTTTCCAATTATACCTCGACCTCGACGGCGACGGCAGCATGGAGACCGTGATAAACAGCGCCGCCGTGCAAGAACCGGGCGTGATCCGGTACAACAACGCGACCACGCCGAACTTTGCCGGAGGCACTGTCCGCACCTTCGATAGCCGCTCGGTGCCGCTGGATCAGAAGTACCGTTTCACGATCGAAACCACCGTCAGCGGCAACTTCAAAACGGCCTGTGTGCGCTGGAATACCATCGCCGAACCGAACAAATTCATTGTGCCCGAACTGCCCTACGGCAACCACAAAATCAAGTGGTTTGTGTCCGACGGCTGCGGTAACGAACAGGCCTGCGAATCCTCCTTTACGGTTAAAGACTGTAAGCCTCCCTCCGTTGTTTGTTACAATGGCCTGAGCGCCAACATGGGCACCGACAAGCAAGTGACCCTCGCGATGCAGTTTTTCCTCGAAAAATCCTACGACAACTGCTCGCCCACCAACCTGCTGGTACACGGTATCCGCAAGGCTGGCCAAGGCACGGGATTTCCTTTCCTGCCCAATGGTTCGCCCCAGACCAGCGTGACCTTCGATTGCTCGGAACTCGGCTTCCAGTTGGTCGAAATCTGGGGCCTTGACTTGGCTGGCAACGCCGACCGCTGCCAAACCTACGTACACGTGCAAAGCAACGGCGTGTGCAACAGCACGAACGCCACCGTGGCAGGCATGGTGCTCACCGAACACGGCCACGGCCTGGAAGAGGCAAACGTGAAAATTGACTGCTACGCCATCAACGGCCCCGCACCAGCGAGCAAGAACGACCTGACCGACAACAACGGCCATTTTCTGTTCGACCAGACGGTGCCCATACTGCTCAACTACAAACTGACCCCGCTCAAGGACAATGACCCGCTCAACGGCGTGAGCACCTTCGACCTTGTGCTCATCAACAAGCACGTGCTCGGCCTGGAAGTGCTCAACTCACCGTACAAGCAAATTGCAGCCGACGTGAACGGAAGTGGTACGATCACCACCTTCGACCTCGTGGAACTGCGCAAACTGATCCTCGGCATCTACCAGGATTTCCCCGACAACACCTCGTGGCGGTTTGTGGACAAGGCATACAAGTTTCCCGATCCCGCAAACCCGTGGAAGGAGGCCTTCCCCGAAAGCAAGTCGGTGTGGAACATCCAGGGCAGCCAGATGGAAGACGATTTCGTGGCCATCAAGATCGGCGACATCAACAGCAACTCCATCTCTAACAGCCTTATGTATACCGAAGAGCGTTCAGCGGGAACCCTGTTGTTCGACGTAGAAGACCGCTTTGTGAAGGCGGGCGAACTGTTCACGGCCACTTTCACGGCATCTGAACTACTACCCGCCTACCAGCTCACGATGAACTACTCCGATCTGGAGGTTGAGGAAATACTGCCCGGAGCGGGCATGGGCAGGGAAAACTTCGCCGTGTTCCCCGAACAGAACGCCCTGACCACGTCGGTGCAAATGCCAAAAGGTGTCGAGGAAATCCGGTTCGCCGTGCGGTTCCGGGCCAAGGCCGCTGGCCAACTGAGCAAGATGCTCGGTGTATCCAGCCGGATCACCCGTGCCGAGGCTTACCCCGACGAGCACGGCGTGGACAAATACGATATCGGCCTGCGCTTCGAGAAGGACGGAACGAAGACCGTCACCGGTGTCGGGTTCGAACTCTACCAAAACGTGCCCAACCCCTGGGTGAACAAAACCCAGATCGGTTTCTACCTGCCGCAAGCAGCAGCAGCAACCTTGACCATCTACGACGACCTCGGCAGGGCCGTATTCACCGAAACCGCCGACTACGACCGCGGCTACAACGCCATCTTCATCGAACACGCGCTGTTGGACAAGCCTGGCATACTGTACTACACTCTGGAAACCCCCTACGGACAAGCCACCCGCAAGATGATTCAAGCGAAGTAACTTCTGGCTGTTGGCTGTTGGCTTCCGAGTGAGAGCGTACCGCTCTGGTTTGGCATCACGCTC
>JBEBHD010000001.1:0-64185 GCA_040080915.1 Saprospiraceae bacterium | reverse complement strand
GCGAAAGCCCGATGCCCGTGCCGCCGGCCCCCCCCCCCGCCCACCCCAGCAGGGAGGGAGACGCCTGTTCCTGGTTTTTTGCCTGAAAAAATCGCTCAAACAGATGGGGTATGTCTTCCGCCGGAATACCTGCGCCGGAGTCAGTGACTATGAGATTCAGACCCGGCAGGTTTTTAAAACCTGCCGGGTCTATGGTAGCCCGCAAGACCACCTTGCCGCCGGAAGGCGTAAACTTGATGGCGTTGGACAGCAGGTTGTGGACAATTTGCAAAAAACGCTCCGGGTCGTAGTCCATCACGATTTGGGCCTGATCGCTTTCGACCCGGAGCATCAGATTCTGCGCGTTTGCCAGCGAGTGCAAACTTTCGGCGATGTACTTGATGTAGGTCAGGATATCGCCCTGGATATAATTCATTTTCAGGGTTTTCGACTCCAATTTGGCCAGGTCGAGGATTTGGTTGACGAGTCGCAGGAGGTTTTCGCCGCTGCGTTTGATCAGGGTAAGGGGCTGAGCAATTGCAACAGGGTGATGCTGCGTCACCTCGTCGCGCAGCACCCGCTCGCTCATGCCGAGGATCACCGTCAGCGGCGTCCGAAATTCGTGGGTGATATTGGTAAAAAACCGGTTTTTAAAATCGTCGAGTTCGCGCAGATGCAAGCGTTCCTGTTCTGCAAACCGTTGACGGAGCAGGTGCCGATAATACCACCAAATGCCTGTGGCGGCCAGCACGAGGTACAGCAGGTAAGCCAACCAGGAAGCCCACCATGGTGGGCGGATGACAAATCGCAGTTCGGCGGGTTGCTCGCTCCAGGCACCGTCGTTGTTGCTGCCCAGCACCTTGAATGTGTAAGTGCCGGGGGCGAGGTTGGCGAATTGGATGCTGTTTTTGTTGCCCAGCGGCACCCAGCCTTTGTCCACACCCACGAGTTGGTAGCGGTACTGGTTTTGCGCGGGATTGGTGAATTCGAGCGCCGCGAATTCGAACGTGAGCAGGTTTTGGTCGTGGGAAAGGGTAATGGACGATTTCCCTGAAAGGTCGAACTTCCGGTTATTGACCAGCAGACCGACGATATGCGTTAGCGGCAGATGTTTGTTGAAGCGCAGGCTGTCGGGATGGAACACGGTCAGGCCTTTTACGCCGCCAAAAATCATGGTGCCGTCCCGGGTTTTCAGGTAACTGGAACTGTTGAACTCGTTGTCTTGCAGGCCGTCGGCAGCGGTAAAATTTTTGGTCGTTTCCGTCCGGACCTGAAAGCGGCAAAGGCCTTTGTTGGTGCTTAGCCAGATAAAGGGTCTCCTCTCCCGGGGCGTGCCGGTGCCTTCGGCCAGAATGCCGTACACGACATTATCGGGCAGTCCTTGTTCCTTTTTGTAGTATTTCCATTGTCCCGACTGTTTGTCGAGGCGGTTAAGTCCGCCGGACTTGGTGCCTACCCAGAGGTATCGCCGGGGTTCGAGCGGGTCGTCGGCTACGCTGAGCACAATGTTGCTGCTGATTGAGGACCGGTTGTTGGGGTTGTTTCTGAAATACTCGAAGCGGTAGCCTGTATTTTCCGGGGTGGCTTTGGTCAATCCCTCGAAGCCGAATATCCAGATTGCGCCATTGGTATCCTCGAACAGGTAGAAGGAATATTCGGAAACCCTTTTCTGCGGTTTGTCGAACGGATACTTCCGGCTGGTATTTGTTCGGGGGTCAAATTTGCGCAAGCCGGTTTCTTCCACGCTCAACAGGGCACCGGTACGGTCGCACAACAAACCGACGCCACGCCAGGGAAACGATTTTTGGGATTTCGTCGCGGCATCCATTCGGTACAAGAGAGAATCGTCGCGGCTCGACGACCATCCGTTGCCGGCTTTGTCAAAGCATACGGCAAGGCGCCCCACCGAATTATTGTCAAGTGGATGAAAATTGCCGTAATAATCCGTGTTAGGCGCTTGTTGGTCAAAGGTTTGGGAAAGGTATTTTATCCCGGGAGACTCTATGCTGGAGAAGCCTCCGTCTGGGACTTCCACCACGATACGTTGGGTGACATCCCGGAGGCAGGTTTTAAATACCGGTACCGTTTCATTCAGTTTGATCATGCCAAAGCCACTTGTACCGATCCAGCACACGCCACTTTGATCAAACAGAAATTTGGTGCAAAAGGCATAATTATCCTTCAATAAAGAGGCATCGGTACCGATCTCCAGTTCGGGTTTGCCTTGATTAAAAAAAGCAGATACCTGCCATTTTTGAATGGCTTTCCCCCGAAACGTCCATAAATATCCCGCTGCATCCAACGAAAAAACAGTACGTGGATAAACTGGAGTGGAGGTCTCTTTATATTCCCTGACGTTGGAACCTGATATCCAAATCCAGATTTTTTGTTCCGAGGGGAGTTTCCCTATTAGCAAAAGTTCACCGGCCTTGTTTTCGGCAATACCCCGAATTGCAATATCCGGAATGCTGTATTCGGGGAAAACCTTTTCCGTAGAGGGGTCGAAACGAAATAGCCCCTGATTGGTGCCGATCAGCAATTTTTGATTTTGGGTATGCAATACTCTTGTCGCTCGCAGCGGTGTGCCTGCTCCGCCGTCTGCCCGCTGCAGGGCAAGGTGCTTGCAAGATGGTGTGATGGTGGCATTGCCGGTTGTCACGGCTTTTTCCAGCAAACCTTCCGGTACGTGTATTTTCCAGATATGGAAATCGTCGGTAAGCCAAACGGCGCCATCCGGCGTTTCTGCAAAAAACGCGTAACCTTGACTGGATACCGGTTGCCCTCCATGCATCAGATGGAAAAAGCGCCTGCTATTGGGGTCGAATAGCTCCAGTTGGTCGGGCGTGCTTACCCAAATCAAGCCGCTGCGATCTTCAAACAAGCTGGTTACCTCGCTGCCGCTGATGGAGAATGCGTTGAACGGGTCTGGCGAAAATACCTCAATCCGGGAGCCGTCGTAGCGGTTCAGCCCGTCATTGGTGGCTATCCAGATATAGCCGTCCCGGCCCTGCAAGATGTCGTATACCATGCCCTGCGAGAGGCCGTCGTTGACGGTGATGGCCTCGTATTGCTGCTGCTGAGCATACGTCGCCATGCCCGGCATGAACCACATCAACAGAATAAAGGCAGAGCGGATGTACATGGTGGCCGCAAATATAGGCCATGCCGTACGGATAAAAAGAATGCTGCGAAACGCGGATTTCAACGGATTTTTTTCCGTAGTAGTCCGCGTTTCGCAGCATCCTTTCTTCCGTCCCCAATTCAAAACCACGGGCGGAAAAATCGCATCAATCTATCAGCACCACCCGCTTCGTCGCTACACCACGCACACTCCGCACGCTGACGGTGTACATCCCCGCCGCAGCGCCTGTTTCGCGCAGGCTCACGGATAGTTTTTGTTCCTCCACAGCCGGTATGTGGTTTTCCCAAACCAACTGCCCCAAATCCCCGAAAATCGAAATCGTCACCGCCTCGTCGGCAAAATCTGCCAGGTCAATCCAAACCCGATCTGTGGTCGGATTTGGGTTGACAGTTACGAGTTTTGAGTGTTGAGTGTTGAGTTGAGCGCTCTGCTCCCGGCTTTCCGCGCCTTCTTCTCCATAGTTATTCCCCAGCACGGTAATCACTTGCGTCGTCGTGGTGGTATTTCCGCATAAGTCCACGGCCTCCCAGGTGCGGGTGATCGTGTAGTCCTGTGCACAACCGCTTCCCGAAGGATCGTTCCCCAGGAACATAATTGTCACATACCCGCCGCAGGCATCCGTGGCTGCCGGGTTCACAATTGGGGGCAGTGGCTGATTGCACTCGATGGTGACCGGGCCTGGCACGGAAGTGAACACTGGCGCATCATTGTCCACCACCTGGATGGTCTGTGTGGCTGCGGTGCTGTTGCCGCAGGCGTCGGTGGCGCGCCAGGTGCGTTTGATCTGATAATTACCCGGACAGTTTCCGCTCGTCGTGCTTTGGCCAAGGTAGGTGACTGTGGCGTTTCCGCATCCGTCCGAAGCCGTGGGCGTTCCCACTTCGGGCGGTGTTTCGTCGCAGGCGATGGTGGTGTTTTCCGGGAAGGATGTGAACACCGGCTTGCCGTTGTCCACAACCGAAATGCGCTGGGTGACGGTTTTGGTGTTGCCGCAGTTGTCGGCGGCAGTCCACGTGCGGGTGATGGTGTAGGCGTTGGGGCAGGAGCCGGCGGTTTGTGTCTGGCCGTTGTATGTCACGGCGACATCGGCATCGCAGTTGTCGGATGCCGCAGGTACAGCAGGTGCCGGCACGGCGTCGCACTGCACAGTGATGTGGGCTGGCGTGCTGGTGAAGGCCGGCTTTTGTGTATCGCGCACCGTGATACGCTGTGTGGCGGTCTTGGTATTGCCGCAGTTGTCCGTGGCTGTCCACTGCCGGATGAGCGTGTATGTGTCGGCGCAGGATCCATCCTGTCGCGTCTGGCCGTTGTAGGTTACGGCTGCCGATGCGTCGCAGTTGTCCGTAGCTGTTGCAGAACCCGGTGCAGGTACTGAATTGCATTGCACGGTCACGTTGCCCGGCACGCTGGTGAACGTCGGCGCCTGCGTATCGCGCACGGTAATCACCTGTGTAGCCGTGTTCACATTGCCGCAAGAGTCGGCCGATGTCCAGGTACGGGTCAGGATGTAGGAATCGGGGCAGTTGCCGTTTGTACGCACCTGGTTGTACGACAGGCTCACGCCGGTTGCACAGTTGTCCGAAGCGGTGGGGTTGGCCGGCGGCGGTACGGCATTGCATTGCACGGTGACGTTGTTCGGCACGCCGGAAAACGTCGGCCCCTGCGTATCAATCACAGTGATTACCTGCGACGTGTTGCCGGTATTGTCGCACAGGTCGGTGGATGTCCAGATTCGTGTCAGGGTGTATCGGTAGGGGCAATCGCCGTTGGTGCGCTCCTGCTCAAACGAAACGGGCGTGTTTCCACCACAGTTGTCGGTTGCGGTAGGGTTGGCCGGTGGCGGTACGGCATTGCATTGCACGGTCACGTCGCTCGGTACGCCGGCAAAGGTGGGAATGGTTTCGTCGTACACGGTTATTATCTGCTCGCAGGTGTTGGTGTTGCCCCGGTTGTCGTCGGCCCGGTAGGTGCGGGTCAGGGTATAGCGGTTGGGACAGGTTTGATCACTGATTTCGTCGCCTTGATGTGATTTGACAGGCGTTCCGCAGTTGTCGGTTGCGGTGACCAAGCCGATGTTGTACGCCGGTACCAGACCGGCACAGGAAACCGTGGCATCCATCGGGCAGGTGATGGAAGGCGGAGTCACGTCGTCGTAGGTAACTGCGATGGATACGACCGTGCTGCATCCGTAGGCATTGTCGGTGGCTCTGAAATACAGGGTATGTGTGCCTTCGTTTAGGTTTGTGACCGTGAAGGTGTTGGCTGCCTGGCTGTACGTACCCGCAGGCATGGTGAGGGCCTGGTCTTTGTACCAGGTTCCGGCGATGGTGACGTTTGCGCCGGTGCCTTTTTGCAGGGCATCGGCGATGACGCATTCGCCGGCGGCGGTGCTGATGATGAAATCGAGGTTTGTGACCGGTTCGCCGTTGAAGCCGTCGTTGGGGTCATGGATGATGCCCTTGTTGATAAAGTCGCCGGAGATGGTGTTGGGCAGGTTGCTGCGCATAAACAGGAACGCTTCGTTCACAAAACTGTCGGCGCTAACAATAGCCTGGTAGGTTGTCAGGTTTCCGCAGCCCAGGTTGCGAAATTTGGCTTCGTTCAGGTTTTCGATGCCCGGGGTGGCGGAATTGACATCGCCCGCGCCGCCGATGGTGAACTGACCGGCATTGATGAAATCCGGCGCAATCCCATCAATAGTTACTTCATTCTTGATGCCACTGTCGGCAGCGCGGTTGATGGTCACAGTACCGGAGGATTGATTGACAAAACCGGCACCGTTCAGAATACCGTGTTCGCCGATATACCCGACGTTTCCGATGTTTAGGATGCTGCGGTTATCCACTCCTCCGAATCCTAAGGTTGTCACACCGTTTTCCGCCGCAGAGTCAATCGTGATCGTGCCGAAGTTGGTGACCATGCCTCCAAACCCGCCGGAGAGCAACCCCGATCTGTCCACATGGTTGATCGTCAGAATGGCCCCGCTTTGGTTGTTGAACGCCATGAGGTTGGCAAGGCCGTTTGACGTTTTCCGAATGGATATTTCACCGCTGTTGTTGAAAAACCCCTGATTGGAAATGCCGTTGTTTCCGGTCGTGTCAATCCAGATCATACCGGTGGCCGTATTGGTGAAAGTTGCCAAATCAACCCAGATACCTTCCTTGAGTTCATTTTCGTCCGTCAGACCGACGTTATGAATGGTGATCTGGCCCTTATTGGTCATGCTGCCGCTCGAATTTCGGCAGTTGAGTCCGTTGGCGCTGGTTTTGGTGATAAAAACCTCGCCGGTGATTTCGTTTACAAACGTGCCACCCCGCGCATCAATACCGTCGCCGGTGGCTGCTACTACAGGG
Organism: Saprospiraceae bacterium; assembly: GCA_040080915.1. Taxonomy (GTDB): domain Bacteria; phylum Bacteroidota; class Bacteroidia; order Chitinophagales; family Saprospiraceae; genus M3007. The sequence goes on along the minus strand of JBEBHD010000001.1, from coordinate 57,711 downwards.
TTAGGGTTCAACCCGGTTTCCCAAATTGTGATCGTTCCGTGGTTGGTCATAGTGGCGCCGGTTGCATTGAGCAGGATGCCGTTGTTGGCTGGCCGGTAAATGGTGATGGTACCGGTACTGTTGTTGGTCAAATGGCGGCCTCCCCCCAATACCCGGATACCCTCTTCCCCGGTGGAATACGGGCTGGAGCCCGGCTGCCCGACCACGACTGTGCCGTTGTTGATCAGGGAGCCGTTAATGTCAATCCCGTGGAAACCAGACTTGGCCTTCAGCGTACCATTGTTCGTTACAGCGGCTTGGTCACTAATATAAAGAGCCGTCACGTTCAAGGTACTGGCCAACTCCAGTTCAGCGCCAGCGTTGATGGTCAGGTGGTCCTGGTAACTGACAAACACGTTTTTCGCCTTGGCCATCGTCCCTGAAAAAATAGTGGGTTGGAATTTGCCCGGAAGCACTAATATCCAAACCGAGTCGCCAGCAACCGGCACCGCCGCGGGTGTCCAGTTGGCGGCATTATTCCAGTCGGTGCTGGCCGAGCCATTCCATATTTTGTGGGGTTGCGCCAGCGCGGCAGCGGCGGCAAAAAGCAGCAAAAGTGAAAGCAAAAGTTTGTGTGTCATCTCCGAAATTTTTTTGTGTGAAAAAATTGCCGAGAGTCCTTTCCGAACCGGGCGGAGCAGTGCACCGAAGTGCGCTACACCCGCCCGAAAAGTGTCGGAAATGAACTTTCGTTGTACGGAGACAAAGGTGTTGGGAGCAGCCCCGGGCGGGCCTTCACCATTCTTTCAAAAGGCTGGACTATTCTTTCATGTGAACCGCTGTGACATCCTTTTTGGCTACTTGCGCACTTCGCTCGGCGCTATCCCGAACTCCTGGGAAAAGGTCCGCGAAAAATAGTTGGGGTCTTCAAACCCGACATCGTAGGCAATTTCGGACACGGTGAGGCTGGTGCTGCGCAACAACTCAAGTCCCTTGTGCAGGCGGATACTGCGCATGTAAATTGCTGTGGATTTACCCGTCAGGGCTTTGATCTTGCGATACAACTGCACCTCGCTCAGGAGCATGGCGCGGGCGAGGCGCGGGCCGTCGAAGTCGGCATCGGCGAGGTGCTGCTCGAGCTGTTCGCGGATTTTTTTCAGGAAAGCGTCTTCCAGTTCCAGGTCGGCTTTGGGCACATCGGGCGTAGCCGGTGCAGCCGGGCCGGATACCAGTCCCAGTCCTGCAAAACGCTCCTGCCATTTCCTGCGCCGTTCCAGCAAATTGGTCAGCGTGAGCTGCAATTCTTCCTGGTGAAACGGTTTCGACAAGTAGGCATCCGCACCGCGTCGCAAACCGGCCAGGCGGCTCTCCACATCGGCTTTGGCGGTAAGCAGCACGATGGGAATGTGGCTGGTGCGCTCGTCGTTTTTCAACGCATCGCACACTTCGAGGCCGTCTTTTTCCGGCATCATCACGTCGCTGAGGATGAGGTCGGGTATTGTTTCCACGGCTTTTTCAATGCCTTCCCGGCCATTGTATGCACAGTCAATCCGGTACTCGCTTTGCAGGCAAGCGACCACATACGCCATGACATCCGGATTGTCCTCAATGATCAGCAGGTGGGGCAATGATGAATGATGCATATTGACTGATGAATCTGATCGTGTGTCAATTCCAGTTCCAAACGGAAGAGGGGACGTGGTTTCCAATATGGCTGCCCGCTCCGTCGTGGCTGGGGCGAGGGCAGGGCCGACGCGCGTAATCGGGAGATGAACAGTAACCATCGTTCCTTTCCCGACCGTGCTTTCTACGGCAATATCGCCGCCCATCGCGAGTACCAGTTCTTTCGTGAGAGACAACCCGATGCCCGTGCCACCAGCCTTGGAGCGCTCCTGATTGTTTGCCTGAAAAAAGCGATCAAACAAAAACGGCAGTTCGTGCGCCGGAATGCCGATACCGGTGTCGGACACAGTTACCGTCAATGTCGGCAGGTTTTTTAACTCTTTCGACGTTACACGCAAAACCACTTTCCCGCCTGCCGGTGTGAATTTAACGGCATTGGACAGCAGGTTGTACACGATTTGCAGGAGCCGCTCCGGGTCGTAATCCATGACGATACTGTCCTGATCACTGCCCACATACAGCGTCAGGTTTTGTGCATTCGCCAGCGATTGCAGGCTTTCGGCAATGTAGCGCAGGTAGGCCAGGGCATCGCCCTGCACGTAGTTGATCTTCAGGGCCTTGCTTTCTAATTTCGACAAATCGAGGATTTGGTTGATGAGGCGCAACAGATTTTCGCCGTTGCGCCGGATGAGGGCGAGGGGCTGGGCAATAGTGACGGGGTGACTCGAAGTCACCCCGTCACTCAGCACCCGTTCGGTCATGCCCAAAATCACCGTCAGCGGCGTGCGGAACTCGTGGGTGATGTTGGTGAAAAACCGGCTTTTGAACGCATCCATTTCCCGCAATTGCACCGCTTCCTGCTTCGCCAGTTTTTGGCGCAGTTGGAACCGGTAGAGCCAAAAGACCGAGTACCCCAGCAACAACACATAGGCAAGGTACGCCCAGCCGCTGCGCCACCAGGGTGGACGAATCACGATTCGGAGCATGACGCCCTGCCGGTTCCAGACACCGTCGCTGTTGGTAGCCGTCACATGCAGCTGGTACTTCCCGGGAGAGAGGTTGCTGAGGTTTACCGTGTTTTGGCTCCCCAAATCTACTGTATTGGCTCCATCGAGGCTGTAGGCAAACCGGCAGAGCGCGGGTACCGTTGCATTCAGCACCGAAAACTCGAACCCGAGGTTGGCCTGTTTCCAGGACAAAGCCAGTGTTTGGGTGCGGGAAATCGAACTGTCCGGCACAAAAACCACCCCGTTTACTTTCAGCCCGGTGATTTTGAGGACGGGCAGGGCTGTTTGCCTGCTGGAAAAATGCTCCGGGTTCAATACTGTGACACCCCGAACGCCACCGAAATACAGGTTGCCGTCGTGGTCTTTTACCGGAGGAAATGGTGGCCGGACGGCCAGCACGTTTTCGAGCAGGAAGTGGCGGGAGTCGTACAGGCACCCGATATTTTTGCCGGCATCAAGTTGTACGACACCGTCTTCCTGCGTAAGCCATACGGCACCAGCATCGTCTTCGATGATCTGCTGGCAGGGTTTCAGGTTCAGCGGGCTGGGGATCGGAGTGGCGGTGCCGGAAGCGCCATTTAGCCGCAAGCGAAAAGGCATATTTTTCGCAAGGAGCAACACATCGCCCTGCCGGGAGCGTACCATACCCGATATTGCCACAGGTGGCTCCAGGGCCGGGAACGTAACCGCAACCGCGTGCAACTGCTGCGTCGGGCGGTCGAACAGCAAGAGGCCGTCGGCTGTGCCGAGCAGCAGGCGCTGTTCGTCCAGGTCGAGCATACATTCCACCCGGTTGACCAATAGTTGCCTGTTTTTTTCCACCCGGTTCAGAAACTCAAACCGGCGGGCATCGGCAGTCCCTGTAATGCGGATCAGCTCTTCCGTGAAGGTACTGGCCCACAGGATACCCTCACGGTCTTTAAAGAGCCGGTAAATTGCCCCCAAATCCTGCTTTTTTACGGCAGCCGGATGGTTGTCGCCAGCATTGGGGTGCGTAATATAATACTCCAGCACCTGTCCGTTCCGGCTGTTCAAACGATACAACCCTGACCAACTGGCCACCCAAAAACTGCCGGGCGCATCCCGGGCGAAGGCCCGGATCTGGTCATTGTAGGGGTTGTCGTTGTAGAGGGGCAAGTGCCGGTTCAGGTAGGTTTTGCGGTGTCGGTCATACAGGCTTAAGCCGTTCATGGTACCGATAGCCAGGAGGGTGTCGGTGATGAACTCCTGGCATGTAACCGGCCGCGATACCAGACTATTGGGATTAAATGGCGCGTATGCTAACAGTTGTGTCGTCTGCCTGTTTGCCGGCGCCATGTACAGGCCGAACAGGGTGCCCACCCAGAGGTTTCCAAAAGCATCCTGAAACACTTCTGTCAGTTGTTGGGGCCATAGTCCGTTCGGGTTTTTATCATCCGACGGGTACCTGTGAAACCGGTTTTCCGACAGGGAATACCTGCACAAGCCGCCGGAATTGGTGGCCAGCCAGACCCGGTCGCTGACCGGTAACATGGCGTTGATGTCGGTGCCAGCGACGGGGTGTGTGGTACTGCCGAAACTGCGCAACACCGTATCCCGGTACGGGTCGTAATGCACCAACCCGCCCGTTTTGCGGTACCAGATAGAAAGCCAAAGCATACCGCCCGCATCCGGAGCTCCAACAAGCGCGGAGTTGACATCTGCCGGCGGCAAGGCCTGAAGCGGCTCAAACGTTTGCTTTTCGGTGTGGTACCGATAAAACCGGTTCAAAGCCCGAACAATCATCAGATTTTCCCTGCCTTGGAAAACTGCGTGTACTGCAAGGGTATCGCCATTTTTGACAAGGGGCAATTCCTGAAATACACCCTGTTTCCATTGGTACCGAACCATATTTTTTGCCGACGTAAACCAGGTGTTTCCTTGTGCGTCGGTGCAGTGGGGTGTCAGGTTTTTTTTATAAAACACCGACTCGAACGTCGCCAGTGAAATCCGGTACAAGCCAATGGTTGTGCTGATCCACATGTGGTCGTGCCCGTCAATCAGCATGTAAGTAAAACCCTGCTTCGGCAGGCCAATGTCCGGGTGCAGATCTGTAAGCGGCACAAAACGGCGGCCGTCGTACCGCGCTGGCCCCAGCCGGGTCTGTGCCCAGATAAAGCCTTCCGAGTCGGATTCCACCTTTTGGATTTGATTGGCCGGGAGGCCGTCTGCGGTGGAAAAGTGCGTGAGTTGGCTCATGTCCTGGCTGTGCAGCCGAAAGACATGGAAAAACAGCATGCCGCACAGCCAGGAACCGGATAACAGCCACCGGTGTCTACCGTATGAATTCCGTATGAGGAGCAGGCACTTGAGCATCCGGGCGGCGGGATAATTAACTATCGGGGAATATCAGATGCAAAAGTAAACCGCACACCGTCAAGTTTTCAATTGGTTTTACTCCACCAGCACCATCCGCTTCGCCATTACTCCGCATGCCGAGTTCACGCTGACGGTGTACATTCCCGCCTTTGCGCCCGCTTCAAGCAGGCTGACCGACATTTTCAAATCTTCCACAGCCGGAATCCGGTTTTCCCAAATCAACTGCCCCAAATCGCTAAAAATCGAAACCGTGATAGCTTCGCCAGCATAGTCCGTCAGGTCGAGCCAAACCCGATCCGTCGTCGGATTCGGATGTACCCGTATGGAAGATACTAGTGGTCGCCCGTCCTCCGTCGGTTGTCTGATCGCATCCCGGTTTTCCGTGCCTTCTTCTCCGTAATTATTCCCCAGCACGGTGACCACCTGAGTCGTCGTAGCCGTATTTCCGCACAAATCATCAGCCCGCCAGGTGCGCGTGATGATGTAGTCCGCCGAGCAACCGCTGCCGGAGGCCGCATTGCCGAGGAAGGTGATGTGTACATACCCGCTGCAGGCATCCGTGGCCGTCGGGTTCACGAGCGGCGGCAGCGGGTCGGTGCACTCGATGGTGAGCGGTCCGGGTACCGAGGTGAACTCCGGTGCTCCAACATCCGACACCTGGATCGTTTGCGTGGCCACGGTGCTGTTGCCACAGGCATCGGTAGCGCGCCAGGTACGTTTGAGTTGATGGTTGCCCGGGCACGAACCGCCCGTGGAGGATTGGCCGAGGTACGTCACGGTGGTGTTTCCGCATCCGTCCGAAGCCGTGGGGTTGCCCACTGCTGGCGGTGTTTCATTGCAAGTGATGGTAGTGTTTTCCGGGAATGACGTGAACACCGGTTTGCCGTTGTCCACCACCGCAATGCGCTGCGTAATGGTGCGCGTATTGCCGCAGTTGTCGGTGGCAGTCCAGGTTCGGGTCAGCGTGTAGGCATTGGCGCAAGTGCCGGCGGTGGTCGTTTGGCCGTTGTAGGTAATGGCTACTACCGCATCGCAGTTATCAGTTGCCGTGGGAGTAGCCGGGTTCGGGATGGCGCTGCACTGCACCGTGATATTGGCTGGCGTGCCAGTGAAATTGGGCTTTTGCGTATCCACTACCGTGATGCGTTGCGTGGCGGTTTTCGTGTTGCCGCAGGCATCGGTGGCCGTCCATTGGCGGGTGATCGTATAGGCATCCAGGCAAGCGCCGGGCACGGTAGTCTGGCCGTTGTAGGCAATGGTCACCGTGCCGCCGCAGCCGTCGGAGGCCGCAGGACTACCCGCAGCGGGCACACTGTTGCACTGAACGGTCACGTTGGCGGGCAGTGAGGAGAAGTTCGGTTTTACGTCGTCGTACACGGTGATAATCTGGGCGCAGGTGATGCTGTTGCCGGAGCCATCGGTGGCGCGGTAGGTTCGGGTGATAGTTTTGCGGTTGACGCAGGTTTGGTTGGAGCTTACGTCGCCGACGTGCGATTTGGCCGGTGAGCCGCAGTTGTCATTAGCGGTGACCGAAGCGAGGTTGACGGGGGCGTTGCCGGTACAGGACACGCTGACGGGGCCGGGGCAGGTAATGGTAGGCGCGATGTTATCCACCACGGTCACAGTGGCCGTGCAATCGTCGGTGTTGTTGTTGCAGTCGGTGACGGTTAGCGTGGCGACGTTGGCCCCGACGTTGGCACAAGTGTAGATATGGGCGCTCTGGTTGTTGATCTGGAATTGCAGCTCGCAGCCGGTGCTCCCGTTGTCAATACTGCCTGCCGGGACGCTGACGGTTCCTGCCGCGCTGAGGTTGACCGTGCTATTTTTGCACTTCGCCTCCGGTAGGCATGGCACGCCGACGTACTCGAACGCGCCCATGTCGTAGCCGCCGTTTTGCGGGCGCGCCATGTTGTCAAAATCAATGGCGGGTGAATAGCCCATGTCGGCCATATCCACTGCCGGAGAGCAGGCTTGGAGGTGGAAGTTGTTGGCGGCTGCATTCACGAAGAGCGGGTTTTTGTTGTAAATCATGCCGTTGCCACAAGTTGCGCCCGTCGGGCAAGCGGCCTCTTGTATGAGGCTGAACTCGATGCTCAGCCCGCCCTGACCGCCAGCCGTTTGGCCGAAGGTGGAGGAGTTGCCCCAAGCGATGCAGTTGATGAGCGCGGGAACTGCCTGGTTAGGCCGCACATCCAAGGTGCCCATCGCGCCGCCGCCGCCCTGCGGGGCGGTGTTGTTGTAAAAAGTGGAGTTGACGCACAGGGTGTAGCCCAAGCCATCGTTGCGGCCAGAGCAGAGCGCGCCGCCGCGCCCGGTGGCGGTGTTGCCAAACAAGCGGCAGTTGTACAGGGTGACGATCAAGTTGGCATCACTGATTCCGGAAGTGTACACCGCGCCGCCGTTGGCCGCCGAGTTGTTGGAAAAAGTGCATCGGTCGAACGCCACGACAAGTGTGGAGCCGAAGGAAGAGTACACCGTTACCGCACCGCCTTTTGCCGGGGTGCTGTTGTTCGAGAAAGTGCAGCGCGTGAAGGTGGAGGTCACGTCGGCACCTGAAATGCTGACCGCGCCCGAGTTGGCAGGGGCGCTATTGCCCAAAAAGGAGCAATCTGTTGCGGTCACAAACCCTTGGGTTACGCCTATCGCTCCGCCGATAAAGGCAGAGTTGTTGGTGAAGGTGCAGTTGTCCAGCGTGAGTTCTTGCCCGACGTGGTAGATGGCACCGCCGCTCTGGTAGGTGGTCGTATTGCCCGTGAAGGTGCAGTCGGTTAGCACCGGGGCGCAGGTGCCGCTGTTCTCCACCGAGTTGTATAATACGCCGCCGCGAAACGCCGCGTAGTTGTTCGTGAACGCGCAATCGGTCATCACCGGTGAAGCGATGCCTGTTGGGCCAAAGGCATAATTGTACATCGCGCCGCCGTTGGAGTTGCCGGGCACAGTGTTGTTGGAAAACGTACAGTCCGTCATCGTCGGCGAGGCATCGCCGAAGTACCCTTTGTTGAACATGCCCGCGCCGCGCGTATTTGTGTTGCCTTCGTTGCCGGTGATGGTGCAGTTGCGAATGGTCGGGGTCGAAGCCTGATGGTCGGCGTTGTTGTAAATGCCTGCGCCCCAACTATGTATCTGGTCGCTGTGGTGCAACTTTCCTTTGGTGATGGTGAAGCCGTCGAGCTCCATCGCGCTGCTGCGTCCTTCGATCCACACGACGTGGTAGGTGTTGTCGGCCATGTTGTTCGCCACGCCGAGGTCGCCGCTCAGGATGGTCGGGTGCGCCACCCAGTCGCGCTCGTCGCGCAGGATTTCCGTGCCGTCGAAGCCGCCGAAGATTTTGACATCGTGATTGACAAAAAATGTTTTGTGGCGGTCGGTATTGCCGGCCCACATGGCGGTGGGCAGGTAGGTGCCTTCAGCCACCCAGATTTCTTCCACGGTACCGGGGCAGTCAGCCGCCGCATCAAGCGCATCTTGCAGGTGGACGAAAGCATCCCCCCAGGACGTACCGTTATCGGCACCGCTGGTCGCGTCTTTGTCCACAAAAACTACCGGGCCGGGTGGGCACACCACCGGCACCTCGAACGCGCCCATGTCAAACGCAGGCCCTTGCGGACGGGAAGTGCCGTCAAAATCTTGCGTCACGGGAACATTCGCGCCGGTATTTTTGGCGGGCGAGTTACTTTGTAAGTGAAAGTCGTGGGCGGCAACGTTGATGAAGAGCGGGTCGAGGTTGTAGAGGCTCACACCACAACCTGCGCCCGTCGGGCAGCCAGATTCCTGGATAAGCGAGTATTGGATGAGGACTCCGCCCTGACCATTCACTGTTTGGCCGAAGGTGGAAGAGTTGTTCCAGGCGATGCAGTTGTGCAGAGAGGGCGTTGGCTGGTTGGCGATATAGTTAGAGGTGCCTACCGCGCCGCCGCCGAGAGTGGCGGTGTTGTTGTAGAATGTGCAGTGGTACATCTTCGAAAAGCCGCTGCCGTAGTTGCCGCCAGAACAAAACGCCCCGCCGCGCTCGCCGGCGGTGTTGTCGAAGAGGCGGCAGTTGAGCAGCGTGACGTTCAGGGTGCCGGCATCATGGCTGCCCGCAGTGTACAGTGCCCCGCCGTTGGTTGCCGAATTGCCCGAAAACGTGCAGCGGTCGAACAGCGCCTCGAGGGTGAGGGTGTAGTCTATGTCCAAACTTACAGCCCCGCCGTTGGTTGCCGAATTGTCCGAAAAGGTGCAACGCAGGAACGTAAACGCCTCGGAGGGAAATCCCCAGATATCTACCGCCCCGCCGCTTGTCATGGTCGCAGTATTGCCCGAAAACGTGCAGTCCGTAGCGAGCACCCCTCCGGCGAGCACCAGCAGCCCGCCCCCGTTCTCCGCCGTGTTGTTGTTCAAAGAGCAATTGTTGAGGGTGAGGATTTCCGCCTGGTGGAAAATGGCGCCACCTTGGTTCCCTGCCGAGTTAGTGCTGAATGTGCAGTTGTTCAGCACCGGGGCGCTGATGTTATCCCAGTTGAACATCGCGCCGCCATTGACCAATGCGTAGTTGTTGTTGAACGTGCAGTTGGTCAGCACCGGGGCGCAAACACCGCCATATTCAGCCTTGTTAGCCACCGCGCCGCCATACCCTGCGGAGTTGTTGGTGAACGCGCAGTTCGTCAGCACCGGCGAGGCGATGCCCTGAGAAGCCGCGTAGTTGTACATCGCGCCGCCGTCTTCCGTCTCGGCGTTGCCGAAGAACGTGCAGTCTGTCAGCGTTGCCGAGGCATCGTGTGCGCCGTAGTTGTACATCCCGGCCCCATAGCCGAACGAACCGCCAAAGTTGCCCGTGACGGTACAGTTGCGGATAGTCGGGGTGGAGTTGTAGTTTTCGGCGGTGTTGTAAATGCCTGCGCCCCGGTCGTTGACATTGCTGTTCAGGCCATCACACATGCCCTTGGTAATGGTAAATCCGTCCAGCTCCATCGCGCTGCTTCGGCCATTGATCCATACGACGTGGTAGGCGTTGTCGGAAAAGTTGTCCTGCACGCCGAGGTCGCCGCTAAGGATGGTCGGGTGGGCTACCCAGTCGCGCTGGTCGCGCATCGTCTCGGCGCCGGTAAAGCCGCCGAAGAGTTTGACATCGAAGTTGACAAAAAATGTCCTGTGGCGGTTGGTATTGCCTGCCCACATTAACGTGGGCAGGTATGTGCCTTCGGCCACCCAGATTTCGTCGCCATCGGTGCTTGCACTAATGGCTGTTTGGACATTTTGGAAAGCAGCCCCCCAGGAGTCGCCCGTGTTGGCATCGCTGCCGTTGGGGTTGACGTACCAGATGGCAGCGGAGGTTTGCGCCGTGAAGGCGGCAAGGAAGAGTAGGGTTGCGAACAGATATTTCATATCGTCGGGCAGTTTTTTTGAAAAAAATTTTGATTGACGATACAAAAGTCAGGCGGCGGAGAGGGGCGGGAAAGAGGCACTGCGCAAGTGGCGGGGACGGGTGCGTAAGTGGTTTCACACCCACTCCGCACAGACTTTCCTACCATGTACTTGCAGCCCATGCCGCAAAAAATCCAGCAGCTCCGCTGGCCGCTCGGTCGAGACGTAGAGTTGGGTGCCGTTCACTAAGGTGATGTGCAACACAGCGTGCCTGGGTGTACTGAGCCAGTAGGCATGCGTGAAATCGCGCCCCGGCAACCCAAACTGCGCACCCGTCGGGCATTCGCCCAATGGAAGCAGGCGCAGTTGGCGAATCTCGTCCCAGCAGACATGTTGGAAGCGCAACTGGAAGGGAAAATACCGCAGGGAGACTCCACGCGCGCCCACCCGCAGCACCAAAACGATATGCGAAAGCAGGCTGAATGCCAGCCCTGAAACCAGTAAAATGCCCCAATGCGCAGTATCCCCCAGCGGCAGCCAAGATTGGCCGGTTTCGGCGGCGATGAGCAGGATCAATTGCACGATCGCGACTCCGGCGCATAGCCATTTAAGCCATCGGGTGTGTCGGTTCTGGAAATACTGCTTTTCTGTGTACATGGGAGGGCTGTATAGAAATGTAGTTCGAGGAGATTGGTGACACAAAAGTGCCCGCCCTGTCGTCCGCCCCAAACCCCCGGCGAGCAAATGGCAGATGTCCGTGAGCATCTGGCACACACGGCAGGTTTCAAAACCTAAAAAGCCTGGTCATTACCGGCGCTCGATTCGGTTGGCAGCGCAGGCCGTTGATTTTTGCACTTTTTTATCCTTTTTGATAATACCTTGAACACTTGCGCTGCCCCGGGCAATGACCTTTGTTGTGTCAAAAACGATTGTTCACCACATTTGCAAACACACACTCTCAGTCATGAAAAACGTATTAATTGCGACTCTTTTCGCAGCCGCTCCGCTGCTTGCTTTCTCCCAAAACAAACCCATTGCCAATCCAAACAAACCCCAGGCCGCCCATGTGGACTACTTCCTCAAAATCGACGGAATTGACGGCGAGTCATCCGACCCAAAATGCAGGGGATGCATCGTTCTTGATTCTTTCAGTTGGGTAATATCCAACCAGGGCACAAGGGAGCAAGGCAGCAGCGGTGGAGCCGGGAAGGTCTCCGTACACGATATCAGTATCATGAAAATAACCGATAAGTCTTCGCCCGACCTAATGAGGTCATCAGCAACAGGTAAGCACCACAAGGAGGCTATTTTGTTTGTCCGCAAAGGTGGTGGTGACCAACTTACCTACGAGTTGAAAGATGTGTTGGTCTCCAGCTTTAGCGCTGGAACGCAAGGAAGCAGCAACGCAGCCCCGACGGATTCGTTCAGCCTCAATTTTACAAAAATTAAGTTCGAGTGGAAAGACGCTTCGGGCAAGCCCAAAAACCTCGGCGCGGGTCAGACACCCCAGTCGGTGCTGGAAAAGTTTCTTAAAAAGTAAGAGGCCGTTCTATTTGCCGGTTTCAAACGGGTTGGTTTACGGGTTGGTTTGGGGTGGTACCCCTGCTGCTCGCAAACCAACCCGTTTTTTTATGTCCCAGTTTGTGGCCTTTTCCCGAAAACGGAACGGTTCCGTCGGCACCCATATAAATCCCCTTCACAGGCATCTGGAGAAGTGTCATCGAATTTTCCCCTAACGGAACATTCGTAGTCGCATCTTGTAACCCGTGAAGGCAGGCCGGTGTCCGGGAGCCTGCTTCCGAAATTTTTCGTTCACAAACTATACCGATGCTATGAAACAAAACCTGTCATCACTGACATTGCTGTGCCTGCTTTTCCTCTCGACCACACAACACGCCGTTTCGCAAGAATCCGTACTTACGCCGGAGTTCAAGCAAACGACTATTGAACAACTTGACGCCCTGCTCCAGCAGCACTACGTGTCTCCGGAAGCGGCCAAAGCCACCGGAGAACACCTGAAAAATCGGCTCAAGGCAGGTGATTTTGACAAACACCAGGACGTAAAATCCTTCGCCGATGCGCTCACCCGGGAAGCACAGGTTATCGCGAATGACAAACACTTGCGTGTCCGCCCGGCGCCGGCGCAAAAGGGGCAAACAGCCACGGCAGAGCAGATGGCCGAAGGCCGCCTGCAAGACCGGGCGCGGCAGCGGGAAGTCAACGCAGGATTTGCCGCCGCCCAAAAACTCGAAGGCAATATTGGCTACCTCGACCTGCGGGGCTTTGCACATCCACAAGCAGGCTCACCCATCGCAGATCACTCCATGGCCCTTCTCGCCACCTCGGATGCTGTCATCATTGACCTTCGGAAAAACGGCGGCGGCAGCCCGAAAATGGTGCAGTACCTGTGCAGCTACTTCTTCGACAAACGCGTACACCTGAACAGCCTCTACTGGCGGGAGGGCGACCGCACGGAGGAGTTCTGGACGCTCGACAAAGTGGGCGGCAAAAAAATGCCCGACGTGCCCCTGTTCGTGCTCACCAGCAAGTTCACGTTTTCGGGCGCAGAAGAGTTTTCCTACAACATGCAGACCCAAAAACGGGCAACACTCGTGGGCGAAACCACCGGCGGCGGCGCCAACCCAGGCGGCATGATGCCGGTGAACGACAAACTCGCCGTCTTTTTGCCAACCGGCAGAGCCATCAATCCGGTCACGAAAACCAACTGGGAAGGCGTTGGGGTGGTACCCGAGGTGTCGGTACCCGAAGCCGGGGCGCTGGACAAGGCACTGGAACTGGCTAAAGCCGCCGCCGCCGATTATCGCCGGAAAAACAAAGAGCAACACGCGGCCCTGCTGCTCGAAGCATTCAACCAGTTGGACAAGTACTCCGGCGCGACGGACAAACTTTTGACGAGCCTGAAAAAAATAACGGAAGCAGGCTTGTTGGACGAACCCGACATCAACGGCTTGGGCTACGAGTACCTGATGGGCCACAACAACCCCAAAACCGCCGAGGCTATTTTTTACTGCAACACGGTGCTGTTTCCCAATTCAGCCAACGTGTACGACAGCTACGGAGAGGCGCTTGTGGTAAACGGCAAAAATACAGAAGCGGTCAAAGCCTATCGGAAAGCAGTGGAAATCGGCAAATCGGGCAACGACCCCAACCTGGGCCTTTTCGAGGAAAATTTGAAAAAGGTGGAGGCGAAAGCAGAGAAAAGACCCTGAGAGAAGGATCGAGGAGCGGGGGTCGGGCTGCAATGCTCGCCCCCGACAGCAGCACGGGGGAAAATGCGCGCCGTATGCTGACGGAAATGGGAAGTAAGAACTGGTAACCTTCGATAAAAAGACAATTTCTATCCGCCACACTGCCCTGTCGCCCGCCCCCAACCCCCGCGAGCAAATGGCCCGCGCCCGTGAGCATCTGGCAAGTGCCCAGACGTTCCAGGTTTTTGAAACCTGGAACGTCTATCTACCCCAATGAGCAACTGGCAACTTTGGCCGAGCAATTGGTTACGTCGGTTTCGGGCACTTGACCGACCTTTGAGCCAAATGATGAGTGCTCACCCGATACGGTTTATATGGTGTGTCTGCACGTTCCGCCCGAACAGCGTTCTGGTGTACATTGTGCTGCTGCTGGCTACAGCCACCTGCTCGTATACTCAAACAGCGCCTAAATTCCCCAATCAGCAAATCACAGACAAATTCTCTCGTTTCCAGCACTACACGATGGAGCAGGGCTTGTCGAGCAATTGGGTCACGAGTATCGCGCAGGACGACGGCGGGTTCCTGTGGTTTGGTACGGTCGAAGGGCTAAATCGCTTCGACGGCGAGCGATTCACGTCGTTTTTCCACCACGCCGACGGGAAGGGTTTGCCAACGGACCGAATCACCAAAGTGCTCGCACTGTCCGGGCACCGGCTGCTCGTGGGCACCGAGAAAGGGTTGTTCGTGCTGCACACCCGCCGCCTGGAATTTGAACCCGTCGTGCTGCCTACCCGAAAAGAGTTTTTGAAAAACGAGCTGGTAATCCTTAAACTGCACCGCTCCCGAAACGGGCAGATTTGGGTCGGAACGGGCACAGGCGTGCATCTGCTGGACGACCGGCTCCGGGTGACACAATCCTATCTCAAACCTGTGCGGCCCGGCGAGGCAATCGACAACTATTTCGTCCTTGATTTTTTGGAACTTCCCGACGGTATCGTCGCCGTGAAGTGCCGGCAACCCGTTCCTCCATACTACCTCCCCTGGCAAATTATTGATTTTCAAAAACAGAAAACAACGCCGTTGGCACAGCATCTGCCGGGGAGCGGGGTGCTTGATACCGCTATTCGAAGCGACTGTGTTGCCTGGGACGGCAACCTGACCAGCGTTTGGTACACCATGATCGGCACCAAATCGCCTGTCACACTTTACCGCTTCGACTGGGCAACCCGCACGACCCGCACCTTGCTGCGGAACACATTTGCCGACCCCATTGAACAGCGCAAAGGCCACTACTACCTGCCTTTTTTGCTGCCCGACAGCCTGCTGTTCCTCCAACGCTACTTCGGCGCCCCCGTCATCTATGACCTGCGGGATGGCTCCACCACCGACCTGCCCGCCTGGAAAACCTCCGCCCCCGACGGCAAGGGGATCGTCAATTTCGTGGACCGCGACGGCAACCTCTGGCTTTGCCCGCGCTTCGAGGGCATCTATTTTTTGACCCTCAAAAAACTGCCAACTACCCACATGGCCGCACTCAACACGGCGCATAAAAAAATGATGGCCGCCATGGGCGTCTCCGAAGAGTGGTTTGGCTTCACCTGTGCCGAACGCGCGGGCAAATGGGTCGTGAGCAGCCGCAACGGCGGCCTGTACAGCATGGACAAAACCAGCCTTGGCGTGACCGGGCCGGTGCTCGATAATGATTTTCGCAGTTACGCCTACGTCCGCGATTTCGCGCCCGACCGGGGCGACACGCTCTGGATGAACACCATGGCGGGCCTGTACTGGTACAATCCCGTGCGCAATACCAACGGCCCGCTCAAAGAACGCTTCCGGGGGCTGGATTCTCTGGATCATCGGTTCATCTGTCGCGACCATTATGGCCGCATCTGGGGGCGGGTTCGCGACAATGGCGTGTGCTATTTCGACACCCGTAGCCGCCAATTAACCCACTTCCAGAGCCGGGGAGAAGGAGCGCCGTTCCCGCTCGTTTCGGCCACCGCTTGCGCCGAAAGCCCCGACGGCGATATGTGGTTTAGTTTTGGCGATGAAGAAAAATACCTTGCTCGTTGGCGGCGCACAACAGGCGTTTTTGAAAAAATTGAACCCAACTGCCCGGCCAACATGGCCTGTGCCAAAGCCTTCGACCTCATGGCCGACCCACACGGCAACCTCTGGCTGCATACCGTGCAAGGGTGGTTTGTCATGGACACCCGTACCCGGCAAGTGCGGCCCTTCGGGAAAAACAACGGCTTGGTTACCAATGACCCGGAAGGAGCGTGTCTCGACAGAGACGGCAATGTTTGGTTTGCCACCGCATACGGCCTGAGCCGGTACGACTCGCGTAGCCGCCAACTGCGCAGCTTCTACCAGACGGACGGGCTGCTCTCCAACACGATCGTCCATGTTGAACTTTTGGATACGGTCCGCAACATCCTGTTTGTTTCTACCGATCGGGGAATGTGCCTGTTCGAACCGGACAAAGTTGGCGCTGCTGCGCCCGCACTGCCCACATTCATCACCGGGCTGCGGGTGTCCGACCAACCCCTTTCGATGCCTACATCCGGCCCGTTGGCCTTGCGGTACAGCCAAAACGATCTGCGGATCGAGTTCACCGGGGTTAACTACATCAACGGTCCGGCAAACCGCTACCAATACAGCATGGAACCGAAAGGTAGCCCCGCCGCTTGGAAGGAGGCCGGAACCGACAACTTCGCCAACTTCCTCAACCTTGCTCCCGGCCACTATGTCTTCCGCGCCCGCACGGCCAACAGCGATGGCGTGTGGGGCACAGAAGAAGCCGCGCTGAACATCATAATTTACCCGCCCTGGTGGCAAACCTGGACGTTCCAATTTTCGCTATTGGCTGCTTTAATCGCTGTAGGCTGGTGGCTGTACCGCCGTCAAATCAGCGTTGTGGAAGGCCGGGAGAAAGAAAAAGCGCAGATACGCCAGCAATTGGCCGATCTCGAGATGAAGGCATTGCGCTCCCAGATGAACCCGCACTTCGTGTTCAATGCACTCAACTCGGTGCAGAACTTTATCCTGAAAAACGACCCCCGCGAGGCCAGTAAATACTTGACCAAGTTCGCCCGCCTGATGCGGCTCATTCTGGAAAACTCCGAGTCGCCGATGGTGCCGCTCGCCCGCGAGATCGAGTTGCTGCGCTACTACACCGAGTTGGAGCAGTTGCGCTTCAATAATCGGTTTTCATTTGATTTCCAAATAGATAGCAACCTGAATCCCGAATCGCTCTCCATTCCGGGGATGCTTGTCCAGCCCCATATCGAGAATGCCATCTGGCACGGCCTGATGCACAAAACCGAACCGGGCCAACTCCTGATACGCTTCCTGAAAGCCGATGAAAAAACCATTGTTTGCGAAATCGAGGACGACGGTGTGGGTCGTACACGTGCAGGAGAAATCGAAAAAGATCGCCCGAAAAACTATCGGTCCACGGGCCTTGCCAACATCCGCCACCGCCTCGATCTGCTCAACACCCAATTAGATCAGGACATTCGACTACATTTTGAAGACTTGTACGACGAGCAGGGGCTGGCACGCGGGACGAAGGTAGTCGTGCGGATGCCGATGATCGGATGAAGCCGAAGCAACACATCAACAAACAAATCAAACCAACACCGATCATGACTGCCATACTTGTAGACGACGAACCCAACGCCACCGAAGCCCTCACCAATATGCTCCGCATGACCAGCCCCGACGTGGAGGTAATGGCTGTTGCCAACGACCCGAACCAGGGCCTGGAACTCATCCGGGAACGGCAGCCCGATTTGCTGTTCCTCGATATCCAGATGCCGCACATGACCGGTTTTGAATTGCTTGAAAAACTCGGCAAATTTAACTGCGCCGTCATTTTCACCACCGCCTACGACCAATACGCGCTGCAGGCCTTCAAAGTGTCGGCGGCCGATTACCTGTTGAAGCCCATAGACCTTGACGAACTGGAGGCTGCCGTCAGAAAAGTACGCCAGCAGCGGGCAGCAGCACTAACGGATTTCAGCGCACTGGAACGGCTCTTCCAGCAGGTACAAAAACCGGAACCTCAACGGATTGCCCTGCCACTTGGAGACGGATTGATGTTCGTGCTGGTGGCCGACATTGTTCGGCTTCAATCGGACTCCAACTACACGACATTCTATTTAGCCAACCACGACAAAGTGGTCGTGTCGCGCACGATGGGCGAATACGAGGCCGTTCTCGAAAAGCAAAATTTTTGCCGTGTACACCATTCGCATATCATCAACCTCGCCCACCTGCGCCGCTACATAAAAACCGACGGCGGTTATGTCGAAATGAGCGATGGCTCGAAAGTGGAAATCTCTCGCCGAAAAAAAGATGATTTCGTGGCCATGCTCGGAGGAGATTTCTAAGTGCCCCAAAACGGCCGTATGGAGGCGCAGACGGGTCACGTCCCCATACGGCCGCAAGGCGCGCACCTACTCTGCCAACACCACCCGCTTCGCCACTACCCCGCTCGTCGAGCGCACGCTGACGGTATACCCCCCCGCCGCAGCGCCCGCTTCGCGCATGCTCACCGGCTGTTTCAAGTCCTCTACCGTTGGTATGCGGCGTTCCCAAATCAATTTACCCAGATCGCTGTGTATCGAAACTGTCACTGCTTCGCCGGAAAAGTCCGTCAGGTCGAGTATAATTTGGTCAGTTGTCGGATTGGGCTGTAGCACCAGATTCGTCGGGCGACCTCCAGTCGTCCGACCAGGTGGTCCGCTTGCACGGTTTTCCGCACCTTCTTCCTCGAAGTTGTTCCCCAACACCGTGATCAATTGCGTCGTCGTAGCCGTATTTCCGCACAAATCCGAAGCCTGCCAGGTACGGGTGATGGTGTAGTCTGCCGAGCAGCCGCTGGCCACTTGCCCGAGGAATGTGATGAAAGCGTAGCCGCCGCAGGCATCCGTGGCGGTGGGGTTGACGAGCGTTGGGATGGTCTCGGTGCATTCGATGGTAAGCGGGCCGGGAACGGAGGTAAACATCGGTGCCCCGGTGTCCGAAACCTGAATCGTTTGCGTTGCTGCAGTGCTGTTGCCGCAGGCATCGGTGGCCCGCCACGTGCGGCGGATCTGGTAACTGGTCGGGCAGGTGCCGCTGATGGTGGTCTGACCGAGATAAGTAACCGTTGCCGCGCCGCAGCCGTCGGTAGCGGTGGGAGCGCCCACGGTCGGGATCGGGTCAGTGCAGGAAACAGTGGCGTTGGCCGGGAAAGTGGTGAAGGTCGGCTTGCCGTTGTCCACCACGGTGATGCGCTGGGAAATGCTGCGGGTATTGCCGCAGTTGTCGGTGGCGGTCCAGCGGCGGGTCAGGGCGTATGCGTTGGTGCAGGTGCCGGTTGTTTGCGTTTGACCGTTGTAGGTGATAGCAACCGCAGTGTCGCAATTATCGGTAGCCGAAGGTGTGGCCGGACTCGGCACGGCATCGCACTGCACCGTCACGTTGGCTGGTGTACCGGTGAAATTCGGTTGCTGCGTATCAATGACCGAAATGCGTTGGGTGGCGGTTTTGGTATTGCCGCAGACATCGGTGGCCGTCCACTGGCGGGTAAGCAAGTAGGAGTCGGGGCAGGTGCCTGCAGCAGTGGTTTGTCCATTGTAGGCGACGGAGACGGAGCCACCGCAGCCGTCGGAAGCGGAAGGCGTACCCACGGCCGGGATGCTGCTGCACTGCACCGTCACATTGGCTGGCATGCTGGTAAATACCGGCAAGGTAGAATCGTACACGGTGATCACCTGGGCGCAAATGTTGCTGTTGCCAGAGCCATCGGTGGCCTGGTAGGTGCGGGTGATGGTTTTGCGGTTGGCGCAAGTCTGGTTGCTGACACCATCACCGACGTGCGATTTCACCGGTGCGCCACAGTTGTCCGTGGCCGTGACGGCAGCCAGGCTGACGGCAGGTACGTTGGCCGAACAACTGACGGTGACAGCACCCGGGCACGAGATCACGGGGACAAGCAGATCGAAAACGGCGACCGTAGTGGTACAGGTGGATACCTGATTATGCACATCAGTAATCGTCAGCACCACGGGGTTTGGCCCCAGATGGGCGCAGGTCAACGCGGTAAGTGACGCGCTTATCGCTTGCAGTCCACAACCGAACGCGCTGCCGTCGTTGATGTCGGCCACGGTCAGTGCGGCCTGGCCAGCGGCATTCAGCCCGAGGGAGGCAGGTTTGCAGGTGGCGACTGGCATGGTACAGGTGCAAACGGCGATCGGCTTTTCGGTGCCCGCAAAAACCGGGTGACTGCTCACGACCCGCACCCGGTAGCCCGAGCCGGGGTAGGAGCCGTTCGGAATGGTGACGACAAAACTGCCGCCCACCGTGCCGTTCAGTGTGCCGAGCGCAAGCGGGGCGGCGAAACTGCCGCCGCCATCGCTCAACTGCAGGGTGAACACATTGGCGGCGGCCACGAAGCCCGTGGCCGAATAGGCCACTTCCAATTGACCGCCGGGGCACAGGTCGCCCGTAGCGCTGGCGGTGAGCAGGTCTATTTCGGGCTGTTGCTGGCCTTGCGTGAGTGTTTGGCCTGCGGCCAAAAACGTGGGCGTGAGGGTTTCGCCGATGGTGAACGACAACGAAACGCCGCCGCTGCTCACAGAGCCGCCCGCTGTTGAGGTGACTTTTGGAGCGAGCGTTTGGGCGGAGGCGGCCAGCGCAAGGAGGGCGAAGAGGCCGGTGAAGCGTATTTTTTTCATAAAAAAGGCTATTTCTCCGTTGTCGTTGCGCCCTTTTGCAAAGCCGCTTTGATGAGTTGAATGTCGTTTTTCATGCTCGAGATCTCCGATTTTAGTGCGCTGATGGTCTCGTTCTGGCGGGCGATGGTTTTCACCAATTCCTGCGTCGCGGAGATGTTGAGCATCGAAAGTGCCTCGTAATCCACCGTGCGGAAGTCGGATACCTCGCGGCCAAACACGAAGACCTGGCCGTTTTCAGCGGTCAATTTGGTCTGGAACCCTTTTTCGGACACCGCCGTGACCTCGGCGATGTCTTGTTTTTCCCCAAAAATGAGTTTGACGCGCTCGCCGGGTTTCAGGTTTGAATTTTCCAAAGCAACAAAGCCGCCCTCGATTTTGCTCAGGCGGTAAATGTCTGGCACCGTCACGCCAGGGATGGTCGAAACGGCCTGCGGGTAGGCCTGCTCGACCTCTTGGGCGATGACTTTTTTGTAGGGCTTTGTGCCTTTTGCCACCGTGTCAATCAGGGTGTAGTCGGTGATTTTCAACTGCATCAAGGTTTCGAGGTCGGCGGCGTTGTCGCTGCGGCCGCGCACGTGCTTGATGCGGGCATCGGAGTGGGCGTTGAACTCGGAACCTGCGATGCGGTCGCTGGCGTAGATGGAGTAGTCGTGCGTGCCGGAGGAGGTGCCGGTGTTGCCGCTTTTGTTGATGTAGCCGTAGCCGCCGATGTTTTGAGATACGCTGCCATCAATGACGAGGTTGCCATTGATCTTGAGCTGGCTGAGGGCAAAGTCGCCATCAATGAGTGGGGTGGTCGTAATCGTGTTAGTTATGTACAGTTTGTCGCTGCCTGATTCATTTACTCCTGCCCCAGCACCGATGAACACGTTGCCAGAGCCTGTTGTACTATTCCCAGCAAAACTCCCAATCATTGTATTGTTATTGCCTGTTGTATTGGCATTCAAAGCGCCTGTGCCTATTGCCACATTATTGAAGCCAGTGGTATTTGCAGCGCCGGTGAGATAGCCCAAGAAAACATTTTGATTGTCGGTTAGATTGTCATTCGCGCCGGCGCCTTCTCCTATGAAGACGGAGTGCCCGCTATTGTTCGACTCCAAGCGGGCACCTTGCATCACCCAGCGCTCCGTGCCCCCGAGGTCGAAGCGGATTTTGTTCTCGTTGCTGCTTTCTTCCACTTGGATTTTGGTGTCTGCATCGGCATCTTGGATTTGGGCTGGTGCGGCTGTTGTGAGCGTTGCGGGCGCGACCCATGAGGCGTTGCCGCTCGCGTCGCTTTGCAGTACATAGCCGTTGGCTGCGCCATTTGTCATTTGGAAATTGGTGGTTTTGGTGGTGCCGCTGACATCCAACTTTTGGCTGGGCGAGGACGTGCCGATGCCGACGTTGCCCTCAATGATGGCTCCGTTGGAGGGCGCAGCGGTCGTGCCGGAGTAGTTGATGCCAATGGCAAGGCTGCCTTCCACGTCCAATTTGTTGGCGGGCGAATTGGTGCCGATGCCGACGCTGCCTTGAATAATAGCCCCGTTGCTCGGCGCGGAAGACGTGCCGGAGTAATTGTTTCCGATGGCAAGGTTGCCTTCCACGTCCAATTTATTGATGGGGGTAGACGTGCCAATGCCGACGGTGCCTTGAATAATGGCCCCGTCGGTCGGCGCGGGAAAAAGGCCGGAATAGGTGCTGCCAACGGCGAGACCGCCTTCCACGTCCAATTTGCTGGCGGGCGAAGTGGTGCCGATACCGACGTTGGTGCCATTGTCAAACATCGTCCCGTCGCTCAGCGTGCTGCCCGTCCAGCGCGGGACGCGGTTAGTCGTGCTGGAACTCACCTGCGGGTCGTTTTCCGTGACGGAAAGGCTGGTCGCAGCCACCCACGAGGCGTTTCCGCTGGCATCGCTTTGCAGGACATAGCCGCTGGTTGCGCCGTTGGTCATTTGGAAATTGGTGGTTTTGGTGGTGCCGCTCACGTCCAGTTGGGTTTGAGGATCGGCATGGCCGACACTGACGAAGCCGGTGCTGCGCCGGATGACCAATGGCTGGCCCAAGTAATTACCGTTGTCGTCGTAGCGGTTGAGGAAAAAGTCGGAGCCTGCATTGCCCCCTATTTCGTTGCCGGAGCCTTTTCCAAAAAGCCAGCGCTTGTAGGCGGTGCCGCTCACATAACTCGATGCTTCAATGGCTGACTCTCTGCTGTTGTCGCCAGAGCCGGGCGAGGTCAGGCGCAGATAACTGCTGAAAAGATTACTTTGCAGGTTGAGCCGTGCCAGTGTAGCGGCTTGAATATCCAAGAGGGCACCGGGTGAGGTAGTGCCGATGCCGATGTTGGTGCCGTTGTCGAACAGCAAGCCGTCGGTCAGTGCCGTGCCGTTCCACTTCGGTACATAGTTGGTCGCAGATGAACTCACCTGTGGGTCGGTCTCGGTGACGGAAAGGCCGGTGGGCGCTACCCAAGTGGCATTGCCGCTCGCGTCGCTTTGCAGCACGAGGCCCGCGCCCGCGCCAGTAGGCATCTGGAAACCGATGGTTTTGGTGGTCCCGTTCACGTCGAGTAGGGAAGCCGGGCTGGTGGTGCCAATGCCGACGTTGTTGCTCTTGATGGCTATTCGGTTGGAGTTGTTGCCGGGGAAAATGCGGAAAGGCAGTTTGTCGCCACCAAACGTCAGGTCGCGCACAAAGAAATTGGCTTCGTTGGCACCGATGTCCCAGATATAAGGTGAAAAAGAGCCGCCGTTTTGCTCCATGCGGAGCGTTGGCGTATCGCCATCTTTTACGTGCAATTCCGTCGCCGGGTCATTGGTCGCAATGCCCACTTTGCCATCGGTTTTGATAAACACGCCCTCGTTGTCACCGTCATTGCTCAGCCAATTTCCATTGGTTTGAAGGTTTTGGGTGGCGGTATGGTTGCCGAGGTTGTCAGCCAAACCGGAGAGATCCACCGAATTGCCATTATCAATACTCAGCGTGACACCGGAGAGCGAAAGATTTTGGCCGTCGGTATCGGTGTCGGAGAACACGCTGCTCGGGGCTACCCAAGTAGCGTTGCCGCTCGCGTCGCTTTGCAGCACATAACCGTCGGTAGCACCGTCGGTCATCTGGAAATTGGTGGTTTTGGTGGTGCCGCTCACGTCCAATTTTTGGCTGGGCGAGGTAGTACCGATGCCCACGTTCGTGCCGTCGTCAAAAATCTGTCCGTCCACCAACGTCGTACCGTTCCATTTCGGGAGGTAGTTGGTGGAAGAAGAACCCACCTTTGGATCGTTTTCTGTGACGGCACTGCCGCTGCTGGCTGCGTACAGCGCGTATGGCACGCTGAGCATTTGCACCGTGCCCATGTCCACGAAGGACATACCGCCCGCAGGGTCTATTTCCACTTGGGCAAACTTGCTACTGATGCCCCAGTTGATGCCCGCGAAGGAGCCGGACACGACTGTTCCCGAGCCGATGTTGAGGCTGAAAAGCCCCAGTTGGTTGGTCGCCGTGTTGTGGGTTTCCTGATAAACCACCGTTCCTGTGGCGGTACCATCGTGGATGGTAAAACGCACACCCACGGTTTGGTTTTGCAGCAGGTTGCCCGCCGCGTTGCGAGCCACGGCCTGGTAGGGAATAGCCTGGGGGGCTTGCGCCGAAATAGTAGAAACAATCAGGGAGAGGCCAGCCGCGAGGGCCAGCATGCGAAGGGTGCTGTGCTTTTGCATGAGATTGAATTATTAGACAATGTTCAATGCTGCAAAAGTCATGAACCTCTGTACGAAAAGGTGGAACGGGAGGGGTTACAAATGGATTACAAACTGCTAAATCTTATGCATGAAGGCATACAAATCCGCCTCCGGCCCTAAGTATAGTTTTTTGCGCAAGCGGTTCTTGCTCATCTTGACGGAAGCAGGTGCTACGTTTTTCAAGGCGGCAATATCCTTACTCGACAAGTTGACACGCAGGTATCCGCACAACTCCACTTCGGATTTGGACAGGGCGGGAAAACGGGCCGACAGCGTCCGGTAAAATTCGGTATTCGCCCGGTCTATGTTTTCCTGCACAAGGCGGGCGCGGTCGCCCACCTGCTCTTGGGTTTGCAGTTCTGTTATGAATGCCCGTAGAGATTCTTCGGCATTTTTCTTCTGCCGGGCGATCTCCGTCAGGCGCTCAATAACCTGGCGGCGGTTGTCCAGCACCTGCGTATTGTGCAGCGCGACCGTAGTAATATCGCGTTTCTGAACCTCCAAGGCCTGTGTCATTGCTCTTGCCTCCAGTTCTTTGGCCCGAAGTTCGGCGCTGGTGAGGCGGTACGCCAAATCGAGCTCGCGCTTGCGCTTGCGCACGAACAAGATCAGCAGTCCGGTGCCGACAACTCCGGCCAAAACCAAGACCACCGTCATTTGTCGGGTAAATCGCAGGGCCTGCTGCGCCGTTTCAGACTCCAGCCGGTAAACGTCCGCATCGCGTTGAAAACGAATGGTCTGCACCCTCAAAAACGCGGCGGCGATCAAGTCGGCCTGCTCCTTGGCCCGTTGCTCCAGACTGTCTTTTATGGTGGCGTACAAGCGGTCGTAGTGCCGCGCCGCCTCGACAGGCCCGGCCTCGAGGTAATGGTTTTCAGCAAATCGGTAGAACGCCAACTGATCCCGCACCAGCACGCTGCTGCGATTTTCGGCCACGAAACGGCCCAGATTTTCCAGCTCCTGTCCGAAGTCCGGGCGGCTCAGTTTTCGGGCAGCCGTTAGCAGGCGAATGCGGTTGGGCACCACACGAACCCACTTGTTGTGCCGGACGAACACCGAATCGTTGAACCGGTAAATGCCGTAGGCGTAAGCAACGTCGCCCTGGCGTTCGCGCTCTTGGGCTATGTTGTCGCGGATGCTGCAAAAAAGCACCCTGTTGTTTTCCATCGGCCCCAGCGTACGCAGCGCCAGACGGTAGTAGAACATGGCGCTGTCGTAGCGCTGACAGTTGGCAAAATGGACACCGAGGTTGTTCAGCGCAGAGGCCTCGGCGATGTTTTTTAGTAAAGAGGATGCCTCGCCAATCGCATTTCTGTGCCAGCACAAGGCGCTGTCCGGCTCGGCCAACAGATGATGCAGCCCTGCTACAGTCCCCATCATTTGAAACCTACTCTCGGCAGCCTGTCCCGCAGAAAAGGCGCTGCTCAAGGCCACGGCTTTTTTTAGGTGGGTCAAGGCTTGAGGCGGGTTCATGTCAGACAAAACAGCACCCAAGCGCTGGTTGAGGCGGTAACTGGCATAGGTGCAGCATCCCCCCGCATAAGCCTCCAGAATGAGGGCCATGAGCAGGTGGTTGAGCGCTGTGAGGTTGTCCTGCTTTTTCAAATACCGCTCGGATTCGGCGACCAAGGCTATGATCCTCGCATCAGCGCTATCCGGCTCGTGCAGGTATGCGTTGAGCAGACGGCTCGACTGGGAGTCAAGGCTTTCGGCTGGCAAAAAATTTCCACCCCGTTGGGCAAAGCCCAAACGGGGTGGAAATAAAAACGGCGCGAGCAGGGCAAAAAAGAGGAGATGTCGCATGGGACGCAAAGGTAGCATCTCGCTCCACCAACACGACCCGGTCGGTAGCCACGACCTGTTTGCCATGCACGCTCACCGTGTAAACCCCCGCCG
The DNA here is from genome assembly GCA_040080915.1 of Saprospiraceae bacterium. GTDB lineage: Bacteria > Bacteroidota > Bacteroidia > Chitinophagales > Saprospiraceae > M3007. The sequence goes on along the minus strand of JBEBHD010000001.1, from coordinate 31,876 downwards.
CAGCGCCCGCCTCGCGCAGGCTGACAGACAGTTTCAAATCCTCCACCGCCGGTATGCGGCACGCCAGGTGCGGGTGATGGTGTAGTCTGCCGCGCAGTCACTGCCCGTGGCCTCGTTGCCGAGGAAGGTGATGTGTACGTATCCGCCGCAGGCATCCGAGGCCGTGGGGTTCACCAACGGCGGCGGGAAGTCGGTACATTCGATGGTGAGTGGGCCGGGCACGAAGATGAACACCGGCACTCCACTGTCCGAGACCAAGATGGTCTGTGTGGCCGCCGTGCTGTTGCCGCAGGCATTGGTGACACGCCACGTGCGGCGGATCTGGTAACTGGTCGGGCAGGTGCCGCTGACGGTGGTTTGACCGAGATAAGAAACCGTTGCCGCGCCGCAGCCGTCGGTAGCGGTGAGAGCGCCCACCATGAAACACCTACTGACGCTCCTCTTCTCCGGCATATTGCTGGTTTACATCCACGCCCAAACCATTCTCAGCGCCGCCGATTAGCAGTCAGACCTGCGTTTCCTGCAAAAAACGATACACAAGGGCTACGCTTTTCTGTTTAAAAAAATCACTTAAACAACGGTTGCCGACCTCGGAGAGGTCGAATATTCCGCCGCGCTTGGTGTTTTCACAGCGCGGCGGAAGGTTGACGTTTTAGGCGAACTTGTGTACATACCGTAGGTTTTGAAAACCCGGAAGGTCTCGCGCTCACTCCGACGGCAGTTTGCCGAACCGTTTTTTGTAGTTCTGCGAAAAATGTTTGACCTGCCGGAACCCGACGGTGTACGCCGCAGCCTTTACCGACGAAACCTCCCGGTTTTCCAGTAGGCGGCGGGCCTTCTGGAATCGCGCCTCATCGAGGTACTGGGCGGACGTGAGGCCGGTTAGTCGTTTCAACTGCCGGAAAAACGATGCCCGGCTCATGGCCATCGCATCGGCCAGTATTTCGGCGGTAAGGTTGAAATCACCGAGGCGTTTTTCTACCTGCTGCTCAAGGGCTTCCAGCCAGGCTTGGTCCTCGCGGGAATAGGCTTGTGTTTGGAGGGTTACTGGTTGGAAGGTTAGGGGACGATTGCTGTAGTTTTGGAGCAGGTTTTCGATACGAGCCAGCAGTTCGTCTTCTTCGAAAGGCTTGAGCAGGTAGTCATCCACGCCGATGCGCAGCGCGCGAAGTTTGTCGCGCAGGTCAGCCCGTGCAGTGAGCATCACTACCGGTATGTGCCGCCAGCGGTCGTCGCCTTTCAGGGTTTCCAACAACTGAAAACCGTCCATGACGGGCATCATGATATCGGAAATGATTAAATCGGGAGATATTAATGATGAATGATGAATGATGAATGATGAATCTTGTTTGGTGTCGCGATCGGCATTCATCATTCTTAGCGCTTCCTTGCCATTAGAAGCAGTTACGACTCGGTATCTTTCGGAAAGGATGGACTGCACATAGTCGCGCAGGCTGTCGTTGTCCTCCACCAGCAGCACCGTCTTTTTTAATGATGAATGATGAATGATGAATGATGAATCTTGTGTGGCATCGCGCTCGGTATTCATCATTCCTAATTCATCATTCATCATTCTTAATTCATCATTTCCCGCGCCGAATACTTCTTTTTTGGGAAACTCGAAGTAGAAACTACTGCCCTGACCGAGGGTGCTTTCTGCCGTAATCCGGCCTTTCAGCAGTTCCGCGAATTCGCGGCAGAGGGCCAGGCCGATACCGGTGCCGCCTTCGATCGGGGTATCGGGCCGGGAGGTTTGATAAAAACGTTCGAATACCTGCGGCAGGTCGTCGGGATGGATACCGCGGCCGGTGTCATGCACGCCGATACGAAGCATGCCGTCCGTTTCCGATACCGTCACCCGAACGGCACCTCCGGTGTGCGGGGGCGTAAATTTCAGGGCGTTGGACAGCAGGTTGTTCAGCACTTTTTGCAGTTTATCTTCATCTAACAGCACACGCAGGCGTTCGGGCAACTGGTACTCGAATACGAACAGGATGCCCAGCCGTTCGGCATGGCTTTCAAAAGCACTGACGACGCGACGCAGGAAGGGCTGGAGCGAGACCGTGGTTTCCTGTACTTGCATTTTGCCCGACTCTAATTTGCTCAGATCCAGGATTTCGTTGACCAATTGCAGCAGTTGTTTGCCGTGTTCGTGGGCGGTTTTGGCGTAAGAAAAATCCCGGCTTTCGAGGCGCTTGCCTTTCAGCATGGAACTCAGCGGCCCCAGCATCAATGTGAGTGGGGTACGCAATTCGTGGCTCACGTTGGCGAAAAATCGGCTTTTAGCCTGGTCTAATTTTTTTAGTTCTTCCGTCTGGTGGCGGATGGTGGCGGTCTGGCGGCCCACTTCCGTTTCGAGACGTTCCTGCTCACGGCGGTGTTCGCGGGTGCGCCAGTATACCCAGCCCCGGATACCGGCAGCGAGCAGCAGTGCAACCAGAAGCAGGAACCACCAGCGCAGGTACACCGGCGGCAGTACCGTGAGTTCGAGATACAGTTCGTTGGCGGCCCAGGTACCGTCGGCGGCTTGCGCGCGTATGCGCAGGCGGTGTGTGCCGTAGGGCAGGCTCGACAAGCGCAGTTCCGGTTCCCGGATGCTTTCCCAATCGGCGGAGATGCCTTCCAGTTTCCAGGTGTAGGTCACTTTTTCGGCCGCGAAATAATCCAGCAGGGCAAATTCCAACTGCATGTACCGGTCCTCGGGGTACATGGTGAACCGGTTGTGCCGGACGATCTCCGCGAGCCGGTTTTCCAATTGCCCGGTGCCGGCATTCAGCACGCTGAAGGCCGACACGACGAGCGGGATGGTGCTTTCCCATTCAGTAGTTTTGGTGTAAAAATCGTCGGGATGAAACGTGGTCACGCCGTTTAGTCCACCGAAATAGAACGTACCGTCGGCGCCCAAGCAATGAGACGTCCGGTTGAATTCGTTGTGGGCGAGTCCGTCTGCGGTCAGCCAGGTGTGCCGAACCTGCAGGCTTTTTTTGTCCAATTGCACGATGCCGTAATCGGTAGGCAGCCAGAGATGTTGGTGCCGGTCTTCGTAGGCCGCGTACACGAACCCGTTGAGCAGGCCGTTTTCGCGAAAAATCACCCGGGTCTGTCGTCCCGGCGGCGCCTTGCGATCCCAGCGGATAAGTCCCCCGCCGGCTGTGCCGAGCCAGAAGATACCGTCCTGATCTTCGTAAAAATGGTACATGAAATCGTAGGGCAGGTAGTGCGCACCAGTACCGCCCGACCAGTACCGCCCGGCCACGCCGCCGCCGGGTTTCAGGTGAAACAAACCCTGCTCGGTGCAGGCCCATATCTGCCCGGAGCGGTCTTTGCCGAGCCAGGAAATATTGGCCCGGTCGAATTCCGGGAAATGCTCGTCCTTATATGGCCGGGCCGATCCGTCGCCAGGGTTGTATACGGTCAGGCCGTTGACATGTGCAAGCAATACCCGTTGTGGGTTTTCTTCCACTATACTAAAGATGTAGCCAAAGTCTCTTTTCTGCAAAAGGTGCTGCCGGATCAGTTGGCCGGCAGGGTCGGCTTTATACAAGGAAAGCGTTTGCCAGGCATTGCTGCCTGTTAAGCAGTCGGTCCATACATTTCCGTCCGCAGCGAGAGCAATACCATTGGCGCTTACTCCCGGCAGGCGTTCCGCGTTACCGGTTTGCGGATCAACCCGGTAGCGCCCCTGCCCACCTGTTTCGAGGTTGACAAGCAGGTGGCCGTTCATTTCCAGCAAACCGCGGCAAGCTTTGCCTCTTCCGCCGGGGGCTTGCGCATCGTGCAACAGACGTCGGAAATATGCTTGGTGAATATCCACCACGATCAGCCCGAAAATTGTGGCAAACCAGATGTTTCCGTTGCGGCCCACGAGGAAATCCCGGATTTGTAAAAAATCAAGTTCCGGATACTGCCGACTAATGTCCAAAAGCACCGTACTGTTTCGCTCCTGAACAAGCGGGAACTGCACTTCGATTTGATCATTTTCCAGCTGGCTGTACTGATAGGCAAAGGGATTTTCTATCGGACAGGTTGTTGCGGTGCGGTTGCCGGCGGCATCCACTTTCCACATCACCGGCTTTTCGCCCGATTTGTACTCCAGTAGGAAAAAATAGTCCCGGCTACCGGAATCGCCTCTTTTTTCAGCAAAAGTCCACCCTGGTCGCGGTTTGATTTGCCGGAGGATTTTGCCGTTCATGTCCATTTGGACAAGGGTGGTCGGCGTGGTATCTGTCGTAAAATGAAGCCCCCAGACGGTTTGCTGTCGTCCGGGCTTCAGGAGCAAAAATCCATTGCAATTGGGTATTTTGATGTGCGACCAGCCCATTTTGGGGTGGTACCGAAGCAGACCGCCGGGAACGATCAAACCGAACGCAAGCGAGCCGTCAGCCAGTTTCATCGGCGCTTTCCAGATATTGGAGTTGGGTACGGGCAGGGGGTGTTTCTGGAAAAAAGTATCGGCTGGAACGACTTTCCCGGATAGCGGGTCCAGTATGCACAGCCAGGCGTTTTGCCCCGAACGGCTGGCCCAGATGTAGCCGTCTGCGTCTTCGGCCACCCACTCCACCAGATCGCCGGTTAGCCCGCTCTCGGTTTTGTTGAACACCTTGAACTGCCGCCCGTCGAAGCGGGCTACTCCGGCATTCGTAGCCGCCCAGATAAATCCGTTTCGATCTTGAATTATGTTGTTGACCTGCCGGTGGGGCAGGCCTTCCTCAAGGCCGTATCGGCGGGCGAAGGCGCGGTATTGCTGGGCCTTCGCCGGGCCGGGCAGGCAGATCAACAACAAGGCAAAAAAAAGGGGGCGCGTCTTGGTCATGGCCGAGCAGGCATTTTTTCGCGCAGCAAAAGTAGGGAAACTGCCTGACCCTGCTACCAGCACCAGCGGTAGGCGGCCATGTACCCGCTTCGGATACCCCACTCTGGTGGCCAGGCCATTCCAAACATGGTCAACGGCCAAGTTTCGGCGAGTCATTTTTCACCACAGATTTTCACAGGTTCACACAGATTTTCCCTCTTTTTTTGAAAAATGTGTGTGAATCTGTGAAAATCTGTGGTGAATTGAATAGTCTGAACTGAATCACTCCACCAAAACTACTCGTTCGGCAGCCACTGCTTGCTTCCCGTACACACTCAGGGTGTAAATCCCCGCCGCAGCGCCCGCGTGGCGCAGGCTCACCAACAATTTTCGCTCTTCCACAACAGGTATTTTCTGTTCCCAAACCAACTGGCCCAGGTCGCTCACAATCGAAACCGTCACCGCCTCGCCAACAAAATCCGACAAATCAATCCAAATCTTGTCGCTCGTCGGGTTGGGTTGCAGGCGAACGGTCGGTAGGGGCGACCCTTGCGGTCGCCCTGCATCCGGTCGCCCTGCATCCGGTCGCCCTGCATCCGGTCGCCCTGCATCCGGTCGCCCTGCATCCTGCGTCCGGTTTTCCGTTTCCTGCGGGCCATAACTCGTGCCCAGCACGGTGATCACCTGCACCGTCGAGATTGAGTTTCCGCACAAATCCGAGGCCTGCCAGGTGCGGGTGATGGTGTAGTCTGCCGAGCAGCCGCTTCCGCTGGCCACTTGCCCGAGGAAGGTGATGAAAGCGTAGCCGCCGCAGGCATCCGTGGCGGTGGGGTTGACGAGCGGCGGGATGGTCTCGGTGCATTCGATGGTGAGCGGGCCGGGAACGGAGGTAAATGTCGGTGCCCCGGTGTCCGACACCTGGATCGTTTGTGTTGCCGCAGTACTGTTGCCGCAGGCATCTGTGGCACGCCAGGTGCGGCGGATCTGGTAACTGGAGGGGCAGGTGCCGCTTACGGTGCTCTGGCCGAGGTAGGTCACCGTGGCCGAGCCGCAGCCGTCGGTGGCGGTGGCGGTGCCGACTGGCGGTATCGGGTCGGTGCAGGAGACGGTGGCGTTGGCTGGGAACGTGGAGAATGCCGGCTTGCCATTGTCAACCACGGTGATGCGTTGGGAAATGGTGCGGGTATTGCCGCAGTTGTCGGCGGCGGTCCACCGACGGGTCAAGGAGTAGGCGTTTGCACAAGTTCCGTTCGTGCGGGTTTCGCCGTTGTAGGTGATGGCTACCACGGGGTCACAGTTGTCGGTGGCAGTGAGTGTGGCAGCGGCCGGTACGGCATCGCACTGCACGGTGACGTTGGCCGGGGTGCTGGTGAAATTAGGCTTCTGGGTGTCAATGACCGTGATGCGTTGGGTGGCGGTTCGGGTGTTGCCGCAGGCATCGGTGGCCGTCCAGGTGCGGGTGATGGTGTAGGCATCCGTGCAAGCGCCAGCGACAACCGCCTGGCCGTCGTAAGAAATGTTGACGGCACCGGCGCAGCCGTCGGTGGCCGTTGGGTTGCCCACGGTGGGTACGCTGTTGCACTGCACCGTTACGTTTGCCGGAACGGCGGTAAAGTTGGGCTTCACGTCGTCGTACACCGTGATGACCTGCGAGCAGCTCGCCGTGTTGCCGCCTTCGTCCTCCACCTGATACCAGCGCGTGCGCTGGAAACGGTTGAGGCAATCAACATTATAGGGCGGGGATGTAAACAAGTGGCTGGCTACGAGCGTGTTTCCACACAAGTCGGTGGCCGATACGAGGTCCGGGTCGGGAGCCGGAACCTGGCTGGCACAGGTGACCGTGACAGGGCCGGGGCAGGTGATGCTGGTTATCTGGTTTGCGGTTATGTTCACCGTCACATCGGTAGTTTGGCCGACGCAGTAGTGCGGTGCCGGGCCGGTGGGGGTGATCCGGTACACTATGGTGCCGGGGTTACCGTCGTTGACGCTGAGCGTTTGGGCAATGGTGCTTCCACTATCGTCGGCCTGCCCGTTCACGTTGCCGCTTGTGCTCTGCACCACCCAGGTGAAGGTGCTGCCGGGTACATCGCTGCTCAGATCAATATCGGTTTCTTCGCCCGAACAGATGGACTCCGGCGAAGGCGTGGCAGTGGCCACGGGTGCCGCGATCACTTCGATGTCGAACATGCAAGACTGTTCGCATCCGTCGTAGTGGGTGTAGGTGTAGGTAATCGTATGCATACCCGGACCTGCTGCGGTCGGGTCGAACATGTTGCTGCTCACGGTGGTGCCGCTGTACGTGCCGCCGCTTGGGTTGGCGCTCAGTGTGCTTAGGTCGAGCGCAGATGCGTACTGGCAGATGGTCTGGTCGTCGGGGCAGGTCAGCACAAAGGGGTCGTTGATCAGTCCGGGGATGCTGCCCGGCTGCAGGAAGTTGACGGTGCCGCGGTTGGTGAAGGTGCCCGAGTTCGTATGCACCTGGTTGGTGTTGATGTTCAGCACGCCGTTGTTGTCGAAGGTGCCGGAGTTATTCAGGTTGTCGTTCAGGTTGATTTCGGCGCAGTAGTCGTTGGTGAAGGTCTCTTGGTTGTGAATGCCATCGCCGAGAAATACGGCTGTGCCGGTTCCGATATTGATGGTGCCTCGATTGAGGAGGTTGCCGCCGCCAGCATTTTGAATGCCGTTCTGGCCAATCACATCGCCGTCGCCACCGATGGTGATCAGGTTTTTATTGGTAAACTGGGCCTGGTTATAAATACCCGTATTCCCCATGCTGTCCCGAACGCCGAGTTCGATTTCGCCTTCGTTAAGGAACGAACCGGCTTCGTTCTTGATGCTGTTGGACATAACGACCGACGTGGAGATCGTCCCGCTGGAGGTGTTGGTAAACGTTTGCGCCCCTTGCAGCAGCAGGCCACTGTTGCTTATGGAGTCCAGGCGCAGCGAACCGGAGTTAACGAATGTGCCGCCGTCGTTCAAAATGCCATTGCCGGTATAGTTGCTGAAAAAGGAGCCGGAATTTTCGGTGTACCCGGTGTTTTGGATGCCATATCCATAAAAGCGGCTTATCTCGATCGTTCCTTGCAGAAAAAGCGAATCGGTGTTGGCGATCACATTCGTGATAGACAAATTGCGGCCCAAATACGTTGAACTCGGCCCGAGAATGGCTTTGCCTTTGTTGTCCAGGAAATTATTCATGCTTTGGAAACTGAATTCAGCATCGGAGTACAGGTAGGCACCTGCCGTGTTTTCGAATACCCGATTGATGCCCGTTCGATGCGGGAAAATGCATTGGTCGCCGAGAATCAGGGTATCGGAGTTGTAAAAATAGTTGGCTACGACTACGTCAATATAAAAAGGTATGTTCATCTCGGCGTATCCGTTATTGCCCATAAACCTGTTCATGCCAAAACCGGTCAGGGTCATACTGCCGTTCAGGTGGGTGTAGTGTCCGTTGTTTGCGATCCTGTCTGGATTAGCTTGTAAAATAGTGGTCGCACAATTGTTGGTGAACACAGCACCGGCATCGTTGGTGATGGCGCTACCGGTCATGGTACCGGTGGACAGCCGGCAACCGATGTTGCTCACAAACAAGGCACTGTTTTTGATCCCGCCGCCGCCAATGTTGTTTCCGATGCTTAATTTGCCGTTCGCGCCGAGTGTGAACGAATTCTCGTTCGTGACGGCCTGGCCACCAATGCTATTTATTCCTAACGAATCCTGTACGTCCACCACCCCGGTGCCCGAGTTGTAGAGGGCCTTGCTTCTGCACGCAATTAAGGATGCCTTTCCGTTGTTTTGAAATGTTCCGTGGTTGCTGAATATCTGCTGATTAGCACCGGTATTGCCCATGTACAGCACAGCGCCATTGTCGTTGAAAATGACGGCATCTTGGTCGTTTATAACGAGCTCGGGGAAGCCGGAAGATATTGCGTTTTGGAGGTTCATCGTACCGGAGTTACCTACGTATTTCGAGTTTTTCAAGATGCGCCCGGTAGAGAATTGCACATTGAACGTCGCGCCTGCTTTGTTGATCACCGAGTCGCGGTTCACCAAGGTTTCACTTCCACCGGTGTTCTCGATGGAAAAGGTGCCGTTGTTTTCGATCCTGCCATCGTTTTCCACTAAGGTAGTGGTGCCTGCCCCCACGGAAAAAGTCCCGGTGTTGTTCAGTGCCTTGGCACCTGTTCTGTTAATCAGGAGCGGCCCGCCGCCAGAGCCATTGATTCTAAAGGTAGCCGCATTGGTGATGGTGCTGTAGTTGTCCACGAGTGTAGCAGTTCCACCAGACACGGTGAACGTGCCGCCGTTATTGGTGATACTGGCGTTGGCCCGGTTGATCAAACCTTCGCCAGTAGAAGCGCCGTCAATGGTAAAGGTGGCCGAGTTGCTGATGGTGCCGTAGTTGTCCACGCGCCTGTCGGTGCCGAATTGCACCTTAAATGTTCCGGCATTGTTGGCGATGCTGGCGTTGGCCCTATTGATCAGGCCCGTCCCGGCAGAAGCGCCATCAATGGTAAAAGTGGCCGAGTTGGTAATGGTGCCGTAGTTGTCCACACGCTGGTTGGTGCCGTATTGCACCCGGAAGGTGCCGCCGGAGTTGGTGATCGTGGCGCCGGGGTGGTTGATCAGGCCGATGCCGAGGCCGCCGTCCACGGTGAACGTGCCGCCGGTGTTGGTCACCGTGCTGTAGTTTTCCAGGCGGTTGCCCGCGCCTTCAATGATGAGCAGACTGCCCGAGTTGGAGATCAGGGCGTTGAGCTGGTTCACGATGCCGTCGTTGGCGGACGAGTCCACTCGCATGGTGCCGTTGTTGGTCAGTGTGCCCGCGTTGGTCACGCCGTCGGTGGTGCTGGCGATTACGTTCAGGGTGCCGCCCACGTTTACCGTCAGCGAAGCACCGGAGGCGATGCTGATGGAGCGTGCGCGGGCAGAGGCCATGACAACGGGGTAGTTCCCACTGACCACGACGGGGATCACCACGTCGTCGCCCGCAAGGCTCCCGGACAGGGGCGTACCCATGGGCGACCAGTTGAAGGGGTCGTGCCAGTCGGTGCTCACGGTGCCGGTCCAGGTGTAGGTTATCAGAATGGGGGGAACAACGGTGGTCTCAGGGTTGCCGGAAGGGCATCCTGCCGGTGCGGCGTTAGCGATATTGAGGGGAAAAATGCCAAGCAGAAACAGGCCAGCGAGCAGTAATGTACGGATACAGACTTTCATGAGAGACAATGCTATTAAAATCAATGAATGTTCAAGACAGTTTTTTCGGGCTTTTGGGATTCTTTGTGTGCGGTTTTGTGCCAGTGTAAGGGCGACCAAAAATACTCCGCGTAGGCTTTGTAGCCAGCCCCCAAGTGCAAAACGAGGTAGGCCAGCACGTCCAAAAATGCTCTTGTCGCGCCCACCCGAATGCCCAAGCGTTTGTAGGTCAGTTTGTTTATCAATGTGGAGCTCACGAGGTTGACGAAAAACAATGTCCACAAACTGCCGCTCAACACAAACAGCCACTGAAACGGGAACCCGCCGAACATCAAAAACACGGGCACAAAAGTATTAAAAAAAGTTACTAAGCCCGCGCACGTCATGGGCAACCAAAAATTTATCCAACCAACATGGCCAAACTGCCGGATGGCGACCGACCGCGGCAGGTGTACCAACTGGGTGACGAACAAACCCTTGTTCCAGCGCGTGCGCTGATTGGTCCAGTCTGCCATGCGCTCCGGGCAGGTTTCGGTGGTCACACTGTCTAACAGGCGCAGGCGAACATTCTTTTCAATCAGCCGCACGGCGAGGTCGGCATCTTCGGTCACGTTGTAGGGGTCCCAGGCACCGGCCTCTTCCAGCAGAGCACGGGAAATGAAAAACGAGTTGCCGCCTAACCCAAACGGCATGTCCTGATCGGACAATTCGCGCAGGTGGCGTTCGTACCACTCATAGTATTCACCGGCGAAATTGCGGGTGATCCAGTTGACACTCTGATTTGAAATTCGGATGCTGGCCTGCAAACACCAAGGGCCGCCGGGTACCGCCAGTGCTTGAGCCGCTTGGCGCAACTGAAAGGGCTCAGGCCGGCTTTCGGCATCGTACACGGTGACGTACTCCCCCCGCGCCGACCGAAGTGCGTGCAACAGGGCACGCCCTTTGGTGAAGGGTAGCTTTTCGGGGATCAGCAGGCGTTCAAAATTGGATGGCAGGTCGGCATCACTCAACGCCGAAAGGGTCATGGTATCGGTTTCTTCCACCACCACGATCACCTGTTTCAGCACGTCCGGGTAGTCCAGGTCGGCAATGGCCTGCAACGTGCCATGCACCACTTCCCCCTCGTTCTTCAACGGAACGATGATGGTGAATGACGGCCAGTACAACGGATCGGCCAGGGCTTGTTTTGGGGCCGACTCTGTCAGTTGACCCACGTTGTTGCTCAGCCGAAAAGCAATGAGGATCAGGTAGTTGAAAAAACCAGCGACAAACAGCGACAACCCGATTGTCTTAGGGAAATATACGCCTGCCACCAATACGCCTGTTGCCACTGCAAACAGGGCGATACGAACCACAGGGCCGATTTTATGCACGGCAGACTTGTTACCCAGGATGTTTGTCTGGCGTTTGGCCAGGGCATCAGTCTGCTGGATTGGTTGGTACATTCGAGTACGGGTTGATTAGTACAGTTTGCCCGCTTAGGAACGGTGCTGTAGCGTACGGGAAAAAAACGCGCAAAACTGCGAAAATTCAACCAGTTACCTTCCAATGATTTCCAACAAGCCATTTGAGGTTTCTGCCACCGGTTCCAGGCCCAACCACCTCGCCAACCCGCGGTATACCGCTGCCGGTGTAAGCCCTGTGTCCCGATGTGTTTTAAGCGCCGCTGCTCCGGCAGACTTGGACAATTTTTCGCCAGAATCGTTAAGCAAAAGCGGGTGATGCAAGAACCGAATATTGGCAAATTCCGGCTGGCCCATACACCCGGCCAAATACCGCTGCGCGGCTGTCGAGTCGGCCAGGTCGGCACCTCGAACCACGTGGGTGATGCCCAAATGCAGGTCATCGGCCACGCTCGCCACCTGATAGGCGGGAATGCCGTCGCGGCGGCGTACCACAAAATCGGGCGGCAGGCCTGGAGGCCGGGGCACGGGCGTTTTGATGCGCCAAGCCACGTCGGGGTCGTTCAGTGAGCAGGTTTGTTCCCGAAAATGCAAGGGGTAATCGCCGCCGAATGGTGCCAAATCACGGCGGGATTTGCCGCAGGCAAACAAGTGGCCGCCGTGGCGCAACTGCTCCAACGCCCGCTCGTACAGCGGCAACCGGTAGTGCTGCGACCAGTTGGCCTCGAAATCCGCAGCCGAATGAGGGCCGTCGTCCCAGTCCAAACCCAACCATTCGAGCGTATCGAATACGTCCTGCACGTACTCCGGGCGCTTGCGTTCGGCATCAAGGTCGTCCACGCGCAGCAGGATACGGGCACCGGGCGTGTGCCGGGCGGCGACCCAGTTGAGTATGAAGTTGTAAGCGTTGCCGAGGTGCAAATAGCCCGATGGGGTAGGGGCCAGGCGCAATCGGCTTGTCGGCCCCACCGTGCGGACAAATTCATGGAACGCCGTGGCGAAAGGAGTGCCCATACCGGGGCTACTGTGGATTTTTTTCAAACTGCTTGATGATCTCCTCCGGCGACATGCCGAGGTACCGCAGGGCATTTTGCGCATCGTCCACGTAGTCGGGGTCGTTGGGATAGCGCTTCAGAAAATCCTCGTAGGTGCTTTTGGCCGAAGCGATGTCCCGTAAGTCGTTTTCGTAGATAAAGCCCATCATAAACAGTGCGGTCGGAGCCTTGGCGTGTGTAGGCGTTTTGTCGGCTACGTTGTAGTAAAAACGCAGAGCCGTGTTCGGTTCGCCCACCGTTTTGGCGAGGCCGGCCGCTTTCAGGTTCAGTTCCACGAACTTGTTCGGATCCACGGTCTGCACCAGCGTGGCATAGCCTTCGGAAAGTTGCAAAAACAGCGCTGCCTTGGTTTTGTCGGGGGCGGCGGCACCGCCCATGCCGCTTTCAAGGCGGATCAGGGCCGAGTCAATCCAAAACAGGTTGCGCTCCAAGTTGAGTTTGGTCTGGTCTATGTCGTCGGGGTTACTGGACAGGTCGGGTGTTGCCTTGTGCTGGTACATGCGCCAAACGCGGGCGAGCAAGCCCACGGGTTCCGCCAGGTCTTGCCCCTCACCATGGGTTTTGAGAGCGCCGTTCACCAAGCGAGCGGCACCGAGCACGTCTTTTTGGGAAAATTTGATCTCGGCGGCCTTGGTCAGATAGCGCAGGTTGTCGGCGTGGTTGTTCGGGTTGGCGGTCACGGCAGCGAGGTAGGTGCGGGCGAGTGAGTCGGCCAGAGCAGGGTCGCTGCTGGCGGCCACCTGTTGCTCCAAGGCCGCGATTTTTTTGGTAAAATTCTCGTCGCAGGAGACCAACACGAGGCTGGGCAGCAAGGCAATGAAAAGCAAGTTTAGTATTCTCATGTCGTGTTTGTTTGCTGGAAAAAAGGGAGGTTCGGAGTTAACAAGTTTTGCTGGATTCGATTGCGCCGGGCAACCGCGTATTTTGCTAATTTTCAACGTATTCAAATATTCCTTGGGCGCTCGCCACGGTCACCTTGGCGGACGGGTGAGATTCCACCCGCCCCACAACGCGGGCCTCGATACCAAAACCGGCGGCGATCTGAATGGTTGATTCCGCGTGCTCTTTCGGCAGGTAAATTTCCATGCGGTGGCCCATGTTGAACACCTGGTACATTTCGCGCCAGGCGGTACCGCTGCTTTCCTGAATCAGGCGAAAAAGCGGAGGTAAGTTGTGCAGGTTGTCCTTGACCACATGTCCGCCCTTCAAAAACTTGAGCACCTTGGTTTGGCCGCCTCCGGTGCAGTGGATCAAGCCGTGTACATGTTCCCGGTGTTTGGCCAGAATTGCCTGCAGCACGGGCAGGTATGTCCGCGTGGGCGAGAGGATCAGTTTGCCGACGGTGGTTAGCCGCCCGTCCGCCACGACGGGATCGGTCAGCCGATTTTTTCCGGTGTACACCAGGTCGGCGGGCACGTTCGGGTCAAAACTTTCGGGGTAGCGTGTTGCGTATTCATTGGAGAAAACATCGTGCCGGGCGGCGGTCAGGCCATTGCTGCCCATGCCGCCGTTGTACTCGGTTTCATAGTTGGCTTGCCCGGCCGATGCCAGCCCCACCACTACGTCGCCGGGGCGGATATCAGCTTCCAAAACCGCGCTGCGCCGCATACGCGCAAAGGCCGTAACCCCCACATCTATTGTGCGCACGATGTCGCCCACGTCGGCGGTTTCGCCACCAGCCAAGTGCAGGTCCACGCCGAAGCGCCGCATAGTGTCCACAAAATCGGAGGTGCCGCGGATTACTGCCGCGATTACCTCGCCCGGAACCAGATTTTTGTTCCGTCCGATGGTACTCGACAACAGGATGGGGCCGGTGCAGCCGGCGCAGGCCATATCGTCGAGGTTCATCACGATGGCATCCTGTGCCACGCCGGCCCATACGGACAAGTCGCCCGTTTCGCGCCAATACAAGTAAGCCAAACTGGTTTTGGTGCCCGCTGTGTCGGCGTGCAGCAGGTTGCAAAACGCAGGGTCGCCAGCGGCAATATCGGGCAATATTTTGCAAAATGCATTGGAGAACAGGCCCTTGTCCAAGTGCCGTATGGCCGCGTGTACTTCATCTTTCGATGCAGATACGCCGCGCTGATCGTATTTTGACCGATTTTCCATGGTGTCGTGTTCGGGTTTTCGGGCCATCTTTTTTCATTTTTCCCAAGTGCGGAACTTGGCAGTTTGGTCAAAAACGTGGTTGAGGATTGATTTTTCGAGATCGGTGAACGGCAGATTTCGGCGGGCCATGACGAGGCGGGCGGTTTCGCAGGCTTCGTCGAAACGGTACGTGCGGTAGCCTGCATCGGCGCTTCCCCAGGAGAAGTCGGGCACGAAATTGCGGGGGTATCCGGCTCCGAACACGTTGGCGAACACGCCTACGACGGTGCCCGTGTTGAACATCGTGTTGATGCCGCATTTGGCGTGGTCACCCATGATGAGGCCGCAAAATTGCAGGCCTGTCTTGGCAAAACGCTCTTCTTCGTAATCCCAGAGTTTGACCTCGCTGTAGTTGTTTTTCAGGTTGGAATTGTTGGTATCGGCACCGAGGTTGCACCATTCGCCCACGACTGCGTCGCCGAGGAACCCGTCATGGGCCTTGTTGGAGTTGGCAAAAAGTACGGAACGGGCCACCTCACCACCCACTTTGCAAGCCGGGCCAATGGTGGTGGGGCCGTAGATGCGGGCACCCATTTTTACCGTGGCTCCGTCACACACGGCTACCGAGCCGCGCAGGATGCTGCCTTCCATGACCTCGGCGTTTTTTCCGATGTAGATCGGGCCATCGGTCGTGTTCAGGGTGCAGCACTCCATTTTGGCACCGCTCTCCAAAAATACGTTTGCAGCAGAGCCGATGATCCGGTTGGACGGCGATACGCGTTGTGATGACCGGTCTTTCGTCAGCAGGTCGAAATCGTCGCGAATTGCCTGGCCGTTGAGCAGGAACAAATCCCATGGGCGGCGGATGCGGGTGATCACCAGACTGTCGTCGGCTTCCCTGCCCTGTAGTTCGTGTACCTCTTCGTCTTCGATAAGTGTTTCGAACTGCGCCTCGTCAAGGCGGGCGGCGATCAGTTCGCCGTTCAGTAGCAGGGCTTGGTTGAGCTCGATCTCCCGAATGCGCTGGCAAAGGGCCTCGGTGGGTATGACACCGGCATTGACGACGAGGTTTTCGTTTTCCACCCGGATAGGGTATTTGTCATGCAGATGCTCCTGCGTGATGTAGGATGCCGTTGCGTTCAGTCGGCGTTCCCACTTTTCGCGCAGCGTAAGAATGCCGACCCGCAGTTCGCCCATAGGGCGTGTGGCCGTAAGCGGCAGCAGGTGGTTTCGGTCGTCGGAATCGAAAAGTATCAGGTTCAGCATTAGAGCGTGTTTATATTTCAGTGCCGAGGCGAAAGCGAGCGAATTTTGTTTCAGGCAAGGCGAATTTTGCAGGCATAGTGGTTTTCTATGGCGAAAATTTCAACGCTGCATGAAGCAAAATTTGCCGCTTGCAGCCCGGTGACTGAAATATAAACACGCTCTTAGGCCGCAAAAGTAGGTATTGCCGCTCGGAATTTTTCCATCACAAAAGGGTGGATACATGCCAGGCGAGTAACAAAGTCATGGCGTAACCCATATACCAGCGCAGATCCAGCCAATCGGAGGTGCGCACGCCCATGCGTTTTTCCAGATACCAAATCAGACCGATTTTTTCCACCCAAAAGGCCAGGACTGCTGACCACGCCAACCCGGCCAGGCCCCACGCCTGCACGAACAATAAACCGAGGATGATCTTAATCGCCAGTTCGGCCAAGCCGACGGCCAATATGGCCCGGGGTTGCCCCTTTGCCAGCACAATGGCGTTGGGCAACAACACCCGGCTGGCCGTAAGCAGGAGGTAAATATTGAACAAGGGGGCAGCAGCGGCAAAAGCCGGGCTGAACACGACCGGGAACAGTTTTTTTGACAAAAAAAGCAGCACAATGGTGGACGGGAAAACGATGTGAAAAAGTCGTATGCCCTGGTTTTTCAGTTCGGTCAGGCCTGCTCTGGCAGGATTCGCGGCGATGTGAGCCGTCATGGCCGTGCCAAGCGCCGTGGCCAACGCCGTGGCCAGTGGGAACTCTCGCGACCCGTAGCGGAATAGCGCAAAAACCGATTCATCCTGAAAATACCAGCCAACCAGCCAGCTGTCGAAAAGCAGCACCAGATTGCCCACCAACAAATTGGCGACCAGGGGGGCAGAAAACCAACCATACTGCCGGAGCAGGTCGGGCCGCCAATACCAGGCACCTTGTTTTGCCATCAGGCCAACAGCCCACAAAAACCGAAGGGCACCCAGTACAGCCAACGCTTGTAGCCCGGCCTGCAAGCCCCACCCGCAAAAAACCGGCCAGGCCAACGCTACTACATACAGGCCGAACGAGGCAAACCCCCACCCGGCGAGTGCCCCCGGCTTTTTGCGCAGCAGGTACAGGTGCTCTACGGGCAGAGTAGCGAGGTTGAAAAACAGGTACAGCACAAACCAGCCGAGGTCCGGCACCCCGCCGAGGCCGGTGAGCGCAGGCACGGCCCATTGCTGGCTAAACCAAATAGCCGCCGAAACAACCAACGCCGCGCCGCAAAAAAGGCCAAAAACGGAAAACAAAAACGCAGGCCGCTCTTGCTCGTCCAGCCGGGCGTACACCGGGGCGATACCTTGTAGTAGGCCGTTGGCCCAAAAAAAAGCCGCCACGCTGCCGATGTACAACAGCGCCTCGTACGCACCGATCTCGCCGAGACTCAAGCCGCTCTTGGCCAGCAGGATGCTGGTAAGCACGACCGACCCCAGGCGCAGGAGCTGGTACAGTTGCATGGAGCGGGTGATGGTGAGCACGGGGTGTTTTTTTTACGTTTCCTGCAAAATCTCATGCCACCTCTTCAAGGTCAGCCATTCAATTCTGGGAAACCCCACGGTTTCCAGCATCCTGAAGCCCTTGTCGTCAGAAATCAAGTAGTGCGCATTTGCCGCAAATGCACAGTCAATGAATTTGTTGTCATCCTCATCCTCAAGCAAGTTGAAGCGATAGAAAACCTCGGAGCGGATGACATGATTTGAAACGGCCAAGGCATCAAGTAAAAGAGTGGCCGTTGACGGGCTATAAAACTCCGATATTTTTTCCTCGTATTCGAGCAGGATTTCGGTGGTAACACATAAGTGATGCCGCCCGGCGATCACCTCCTGCAACACACTTCGAAAGGGTAATTTTGGAGACAATGCATTCAGTACCACATTCGTGTCGAATACGAGGCGCAGTTTTTCAGGACTTTTCATGCACGTTTTGCTGGAAGGATTCTACTGTATAGCCTTTTTCATTCCAAGCCTTGTCGGCCTCCAAAAGTGCTCTTTCCAGCAAATACCGGGCAATCATGTCCCGAATAGCCAACAAGTCCGCGTCCGGCAATTGCCGGGCAAATAACTTGAGTATTTCCAATTGAAGGTTGGTGAATGGTGGATGCACTGGCACTGTGTTCATGCGGCGTGTATTTTGTGGAGGCAAAGGTACGATGTTGAAAAACAGAATGAAACCCGTCCGCTTAACAAGTACGCTACCCACCATAGCGCGGACGGGCCTCTTCGAGGTGACAAAACGTAGAGTACACACCATTGGCCGAACGACATCCACCTCACAGCGAGGAAGAAGCCACGCGGAAGCCGTGAGCGAAGTCCCAGTTAAACGGCGGCCAGTAGTTGCGCGTCGACACGCGGCAGGTAAACGCAGGGTGATACCACGAGCCGCCTCGATGCACGCGGAACGAGCCTGCCTTCGGCCCAGTCGGATTTGTTTGCGCCGCTTTGGGGTACTCACCGTACCAATCGCCACACCATTCCCACACGTTTCCGCTCATGTCGTACAGCCCCAGGGCATTGGGGGCGAACAAACGTACCGATGTGGTTTTTTCCCTGTATTCACCTTCGATGACTTGATACGGCTCTAAATCATACTCCGATGTACCGTAGTTCATCTCCCCTCTATCGGCCATATTTTTTCCGTTGCCGAAACGCACAGGCTTGCCGCACTCGCGGGCCGCGTACTCCCATTCGGCTTCGGTGGGCAGGCGGTACCGATCACCTTTGTGTTTCGCCAACCAGGCTGCATACGCCGCCGCGTCTTTCCAACTGACATTGATGACCGGGCGTTCCCCCCGCCCAAAACCAGAGTCATTCGGGACTTCGGTACCGGTGGTCAGGCAGTACAGCCCGTACTGTTGCCAGGTTGTCGGCGTTTCGGCCAGACCATAGCCGGAAAGGGTGACGGCGTGCACGGTTTCATTGTCGCGCCCCAAGTCCGCCAACACATTGCCCATCTCGAAGGTCCCGCCTTCGATGGGAATCATGGTCGGGAAATAGCGGTGCTTCAGTTGAATGTACAGGGCCGGTTCGCAGCGGCGCAGGAAGTCGAGCAGTGCGGGGCAGTCGCGGCCGTCTGGGAAGGTGATGTCGGGGAAGGGCGGGCGCAGTTTTTCGGCAAAATCCAGATGGTTGGCGCATTCGATCAGGGCGTAGGTACCAGAATCGCGGCGTCCAGCCTGCAAAAAAACAAACGCCAGTTCGAAGGCTACGGGCCAGATTTCATTTGGAACAACGTTGCGCAAGGCGGCTGTCTTTAAACCTTCCAGCGCATTTTCAAACTCAATGTTGACCAGTTGTTTGCGGATTTCCTGCAAACGCAAGCGTACGTTTTCGATTTCGAGTCGCTCGGTTTCATTCAGCAGTGCCTGCTGGTACCGCTCGCGCACCACGGGCGCCAGCAGGTCGTGCGACAGGCGCAGGGCCTCACTTTCAGGCAGTTCGGTCAGCAGGTTCACGCGGCGCAGGGCGGCGTGCAGGTTGTGCGTGTCGTCGGGCAGTTTGCTCTTGGGCAAGGTGCCCGCGGTGGCCTTGTCCACCACAAAGTGGTTGAGGGCCTCGTACAGGCTGCGGTCGTCGGCGGCGATGCCCATTTCGGTGCGCAGGCGCTGTACCTGAAAGTCGAGCAGTTCCTTTTCGGCCGTGGAGTGCCGGAGCAGTTCATCGTAATCGGCGATGGCGAGCCGCGCCAGAAGGTTGGCGGGCGTGCGGGAGGCGCGGGCCTGCTCGTACAGTTTCAACAGGCGGTTTTGCAGGATGGCCGCCGCGCCGCCGCTCTCGGTATGCATGAGGTTGCGGGCCACAAAGGCGGCAAAGCCGTTCTCCAGATCGAGATGGTAGCGGTTTTTCAGGACGGGGTCGCGCCATACGCCCTCGATGGCCTCCATGAGGGCCGGCTGCCCGAGCGGGCGCAGCGGAAGTGATTCTTGCCGGCAGTCCACCCGGGCGAGCAGATCGGACAGGTCGAGCAGGTACTCGCTGCGGAAACCGAGCACGAGCGTAGTCTCCGGTTCTTCCTGTAGGGCGGCGCGCAGGCGCTGCAGGAACGCCTCTCGTTCACCGGGCAGCGGGTCGGCAAACATTTCCTCCACCTGATCGAGGATGTACACGGGCGGTTGGCCGGGCATCTTGGGCCGTTCGCGCTGGGCATCCAGTTGGGTAGCCAGGCCCCGGGCCGCGGTTTTGTCGCGGCGCGTGTAGTGCGGCGTGCCGATGGCGCGGAGCCTCGGCAACACGCCGGCTGCGAGGAAGGACGATTTGCCCACGCCGCTGTGGCCGAACAGGCTGACGAGGCGTATCTCGGGATTTTCGACGAGGCTGAAAAACTCCAGCAATTCGCGGGTGCGCCCGAAAAACAGCCTTGCCGCCGTCTCGTCGAAGTAGCGCAGGCCGAGGAAGGGGGCCGCGTGGTGGTCGCGCGGGTCGGGCACGTCGTCGGGCAGCGGGTAGTCGGCAAGCGGGTCGAGGGAGGTGCCGGGGCGGGGTTGGAAGCCGTGTTTTTCAAGGTCGGCAAACAGCGCGGCGAGGTCGGAGTCCCACTTGTCGGTGGCGATTTTCCGGCCCTGTTTGGCCAGCAGTTCATGTATTTCCTTCGGCAAATGCTCTTCTGTGGGCAGCCCGGCGCCGTCCACCAACAGAGGCACGATGCGCTTGTTTTTGTCGGCTAAAGCGGTTTCAATTTCGCGGCGCACCCAGTCGCCGGCGTTGTCCAGGCGCCTGCCGCCGAGGCGTTCGACACCCAACCATTTGGCTTCGTCCTTGAGCAGGACGAGCAGTACTGCAGCCAATCGGACGTTTGCCTCCAGTTCAGCGGGCCAGTCGTCGCCCGATTCGAGGCGTTTTTTGTCCCAAAAAACCGCGTCTTCTCCGTAGCGGTTTGCCAAGTCTGTGTACAATTGCCGCGCCTCCGAGTAGGCATCGGCATTGCGGTAACTGATGAAAATGGATGGATTGGGCATGTCTCAAAGGGCAATGTGCTCGTACACATCCCGCAGCCCAATCGAGCAGCCCACGGCCCGCAGCGGGAAAGCGGCATTCAGGTCGGTCGTGCGGGTTTCGCGCCACAGATCGGGCGCTTCGCGGAAACGGGTTTCCACTTCGTATTTGTCCTGCCGCACCAACACGTATTCCCGGAAAGCAGGCAGGGTTTTGTACTCCTCGAATTTGCCAGCCCGGTCATATACCTGTGTGCTTTTTGACAACACTTCCACCACAATCAGCGGATTGGTCAACAGGAGTTCCCCATTGTCGAAGTACGCAGGTTCCTCGCACACGACCAGAGTGTCGGCATACACGCCGTAGTTCAGTTCCGGGAAATAGATTTTCTGATCGGAAGCGAATATCCGGTAGGTTTTGTCCAATTGCTTGAACGCCGTTTTGAAGGCGGCGATGATGTTGGCGGCGATTTCGTTGTGCGGTCCTCGGGCGTAGGGCATTTTGGTTATTTTTCCGTTGAAATATTCGTGTTTGTCCACCGAACGGGCCTCCCGCTGGAGATACTCCTCCAGGGTGTACAGCCGCACCGCTTTTTGGGGTTTCAGTACCGCCAGAGGATTGGACACCATTGCTTCAGTAGGCATTCTTGTTTCTTTTTGACAAATGTAGGCAGAATGAAAAATACCAGCACATTTTTTAGTTCTGATAAACCCGCTCGCGCCATTCCTGCGGCGACAGGCCTAACTCCTGCCGGAACACACGACCGAAATAACTGGGGTCGGTGAATCCGGTGTCGTACGCGACGGCGGCGATGGTCAGGTTCGAGTCCCGGAGCATTTCCTTGGCCTTGCTCAGCCGGATGTGGCGGACGAATTTCGTGGCTGAAAGTCCTGTCAGCGCGGATAGTTTGCGGTGCAATTGGGAGTGGCTCATGGCCATGGCGCGGCAGAGCTGCTCCACGTCGAAGTTGCTGTCGTCGAGGTGCGCGTCCACGATCTCGCGCACCTTGCGTACGAATCGGTCTTCCTCGCCGGGAATGGCGGGCAGGTCGCGGGGCAACACCGCGCCCTCGGCCAGCCCTGCGGCGGCGAGGTAGTGTTGTTGGAGGTTTTTCCGCATTTCGAGCAGTTTGCGGATGCGCAGGCGTAGTTCCTCCTTGTTGAACGGCTTGGCGAGGTACACGTCGGCACCATGTTCCAAGCCCTCGAGTTTGCTGTCCATGTCGGCCTTGGCCGTGAGCATGACAATGGGGATATGGCTCGTCCGGGTATCGGTGCGCAAGGTACGGCAAACCTCGAAGCCATCCTTGCGGGGCATCATCACGTCGGTCACGAGCAGGTCGGGCACGGTTTCCGAGGCGATTTCGATGGCTTCCTGACCGTCCTTGGCCACGGCGAGGCGGTATTCGCCCGCTAAGCAGGAAGCCAGATAGGTGACCACGTCGGGATTGTCCTCGGCCAGCAAGATGAGGGGGGCGTGGATTGGTGCCGGTCGGTTGGCAGGCAGCGGCGGGCTGGTAGCCGAGGCCGCTGTTTCGGTTTGGTTTTCAAACGAAAACGCCGGGTAGTCCGGCTCGCTTTCCAACCGCTGGCTGTTGGATTGCGGCTCGGCGACAGGAATCGGAAGGGTGACGATGAACTCCGCGCCCTTGCCGGACTGGCTTTTGGCCGCTATGTCGCCGCCCATCAGTTTGACCAACTCTCTGGTAAGCGCCAGACCGATGCCGGTGCCGCCCTCGGCTCGGTATGAACTGTCGGCACTGCCGATTTCCGAGCCGGAATGAACGGCGGGGGCTTGGTAAAACCGGTCGAAAATGTAGGGCAGGTGTTCTTCGGGTATGCCGGTGCCGGTGTCGCGCACGCGAACGACGAGGTGCTGCTGGCCGAGCGGGAGGCGTTTCGTGGGCTGGTCGGTAGTCAAACGCAAGTCCACGTACACGTGGCCGCCGGAGGGCGTGAACTTGACGGCGTTGGAGATCAGGTTGCCCACCACTTGCTGGAGGCGTTCGGGGTCGAAGCCCATTTCGAGCGTTTCGGCATCGGAAAGGAAATGTATCTGAACGCCCCGGCTTTGGGCAAATGAGTGAAAACTTTCCACCAAATACTTGAGGTAGCCCACCACATCGCCCTGCTGTATATGCAGGGCCATTTTCCCGCCTTCCAATTTGGCGAGGTCGAGCATCTGGTTGACCAGATCAAGCAGGCGGTTGCTGTTTCGCTGGATCATTTTGGTGCCCTCGTCCAACCATGCCGTCGGGTTTTCGCGGATTTGGTCGGCCATGCCGGAGATGACGGTAAGCGGGGTGCGAAACTCGTGTGTAATGTTGGTGTACAGTCGGGTTTTGACGGTGTCAAGTTCCAGAAGGCGCTCGGCCTCGGCGCGGGCGAGTCGCCGGTTGAGCAAAAAACGGTAAACCCCGTAGGCAATACCGCCTGCCAGAGCGAGATAGACGAGGTAAGCCCAGAGTGTTTGCCACCACGGGGGGCTTACCGTAACCAGGATGCTCGTGCCCGTTTCGTTCCAAATACCGAGGCCGTTAGTACCGCGCACCCGGAACGTGTATTCGCCCGGCGGCACATTGAAGTAGGCTATTTCCCCGTCGCGCAGGTCGTTTCGCCAGTTTTTGTCGTAGTTTTCGAGCATAAACTCGATGTGGTTGCCCTCCGGGTTTTGGTAGTCGAAGCAGGCCAGGTTGAAGGCGAACACGTTTTGGTCGTGGGCAAGGCGGATTTCGGATGTTTCCCAAATGGGCTGCTGGAGGATGGAGCCGGGGGCGGGCAGGATCGGTTCGTTGGCCAATTTGAAGCCGACGATTTGGATATCAGGACCGGTTCCGATTCCCGCTTGTGCGGTGTTTTTGGGAAAAAACGTGATAAATCCGCCATTGCCGCCGAAAAGTATCTCGCCATTTTGGGCAACATGGATGGACAGGAAAGCCAGTTCGCAGGTTTTGATGCCCCGGAAAATGTCGTAGGTGTAAAAGAATTCGCTCTTGGGGTCAAACTCAACCAACTTGTGGTCGGTGGTCATCCACATTTTGCCGTTTCTGGCCCTGACCAAGGAGCGCACGTAGTTGGTCGGGATACCGCTGTTGGCGGAGGTGTACTTTTTCATCTGCCCGGTGGCGGGGTTCAGTTTGATCAACCCCTGGATCAGGGTCAATGCCCAAATATTGCCCTCGCCGTCGCCGGTGATCGTGCCCGCGCACCCGCGCTCGTCCTTGGAAAAAAAGTGCGTGAATTGCCCTGTATTTGGGTCAAGGCGATCCAAAAACATTGGCTGAAGAGCGACATCGTCACCCGGCTGTACGCCTCCGCCTACCCAGATGTGGCCTTGGTTGTCCTGGTACAAACCAATGGTTTGGTTGCCGCTGATACTGCGGGGGGTCGCCGGGTGGTGCAAAAAGCGTTTGAATTTGCCCGTTTTTGGATCGAGGCAATTCAGCCC
Organism: Saprospiraceae bacterium; assembly: GCA_040080915.1. Taxonomy (GTDB): domain Bacteria; phylum Bacteroidota; class Bacteroidia; order Chitinophagales; family Saprospiraceae; genus M3007. The sequence continues at coordinate 7,681 of JBEBHD010000001.1, read as the reverse complement.
GCCGCCCCAAGTGGTGACCCAGTAGTAGCCGCGCCGGTCTTTCAGAATATTGGTCACAAAACTTGTCGCCAGGCTGTTGGGGTCGTTCGGGTCGTGGCGGTAGCGTTGCACCGTGGTGTTTGTTTTGGGATTGAAGCGGTAAAGCCCGTTTCCGGTGCAGAGCCACAAATCGCCGTCCGGGTCTGGCCAAATGGTGAAAATATTACCGCCACCACCGGTTGTACGGGCTTCTTTTTCAAAAACAACGAGTGTTTTTTGGCCGGTTTTTCGGTCAACTCGTACTAACCTGTTCGGAGTTGGGTCATCGCCGCCCAACCAAATATTGCCTTGGGCATCTTCATGCACGGTTCGAATGTAGGCCAACAGGTTGCCCGTTTCGTGCAAGGTGAACAATTGGGTTTTGGCGGAAATTTTCAACGCCATGCCTCCTGTGATGCCTCCACCAGCCCACACGGTACCATCTCGGGCGAGGCAGAGGTTCCACAAAAAATTTATGGGAATGCTGCCCGGCTGCTTGCTCATTTCAAAATGCCGGACGATGCCAGTGGCCGGGTCGTAAATCTCCAAACCCGACATGGACCCGATCCACAGCCAGCCGTTCCGATCCTCAAGTATGGACAAAACCTGCTGAAAGGTTTGCGGAGCGAATACCTTGTCCCGAAGGAAGGGCGTGCCGAGTTTGTCCGGGGCGGGCGGCAGCCGCTCGAACCGGCCCGTTTTTCGGTCGAGGTGCTGCAGGCCGTGGCTGCCGATTGTTCCCACCCAAAAATTGCCACGGGAATCCTCGAACAAGGCCCGCACGCGGTTGTCGGCGAGGCTGTTGGGGTCAGCGGGATCGTGCAGGTAGCGGGTAAATGTTTCGGAATCGGGGTGGTAGCGGTTCAGGCCGCCGGTTTTGCCGGTTGGGTCCGTTTCGTCCCACGGGAACCCGCAACCGACCCAGAGCGTGCCCTGCCGGTCCACATAGAGCGCCCGCACTAAGTTGGCGCTCAGGCTGTGCGGGTTGGCGGGGTCGGAAAAAAAGCGTTTGACTTTTCCGGTCTTGGGGTCCAAGCGATTCAGGCCCCGGTGCGTACCCACCCACACGAATCCCGCCCGATCCTGCACGACCATAGAAACCGTGTCGCTGCTCAGGCTGTTCGGGTCATTTGGATCGTGTTTGTAGCGGTAATGCAAACCCGATGACTGGTCGTATCGGGTGAGTCCCTTGCCGTAGTCAGCCAGCCAAAGCATGCCGTCATTGCCTACACAAATCCACTGCACGGAGTTGCCGATCAGGGAGTTGTCCTGCAATGGGTCGTGATAAACGGTGGTCAGGCTGCGCCCGTCGTAACGTTGGAGGCCGTCCTGGGTGGCAAACCACAAAAGACCGAGAGAGTCCTGAGCGATGCACTGCACATAGTTTCCCATAATCTCGCCCGGCAGGCTGAACGACTCAAATCGGGGATGGAAGTCCCGCAGGTTCTGAGCCGGGCCGGACACGACAAGGGCGAGCAGCAGCGGGAGTAGTGTTATTCGGACTGGCATGAATTTTTCGTTTTAGTAGCGGTTCAGGGTCGCTATTTAGGGTACGCCTCGGCGAACTATTTTTTACCACAGATTCGCACTGAAATTTAAACACGCTCTAAGTAAGAAGGAGAAAAATCTGTGGTGAATCTGTGTGAATCTGTGGTGAAAACCTGTTGCGATTCGAGACACAAACAGGGCCGATCGTTGCGACCAGCCCTGCCAAATGTATGAAGTATTTTGAGCTGCCGGTCATTTTCCGGCCATTGTTGCCGGCGTGGCCGGGGCGGCATAGTGGTGTAAGTTGCCGAAAGCAACACTTTTGTTTCCGGCGATCAATTCTTGCGAAAGGGTGGCTACACCGGCCTTGATGAGGAGGACGTAGGTTCCCGGTTCTACAGCCAGCGCCCGCAGGTCTAGCATTTTGGCGAACGCCGGTTGATTGGCCACTTTTTGTTCCCAGCGCGTGCTGCCGTCGGGGGCCACGAGCGCAATTTCAGTGGCGTACTCCTGCAAGTTGGCCAACTGCATGCGCATGGTGTGCGTGCCTTCCATACTGAGGCGGGCGATAACGCGGCGTGTTCCACCGGCATTGAGCAGCAGGCCGCCGGGCGTGTACGCGGCATTTATTTCAGTTGCGGACAGCGACTCCGGTGTTGTTTTCGTGCAGGTTTGCGCAGCGGCGGTACGTGTGGCAAAAACCGTGAACAAGGCGGCGATGATCAGATTCAAGTGCATTTTCATAGCAAGACAATTTTGATGGTGAACGAGTTTGTTTGAAAAATTTGATGCCACAAAGGTGCGGGCACCGCTTTTCGAACGGCTCGGACACGGGTGCCAAGGTCTGGGACATTCCTGCCAAACACCCGGATAAATCTTGCAACAATGGTACTGGTATTGCATTTCCACGATTTGCGTTCAATACCTTTGTCGCCACTAAACACTCCTGCTCGCTTTGGCGCCTACTCAAGTTATTGACCTCGCTGTCAGTCTCGTACTCGGCATGATCATGTTCGGTGTCGGATTGTCGCTCACATTTGGCGACTTTGCCCGGATCGTGCGCCACCCGAAAGCGTTTTTTTCAGCCTTGGGAATCCAGATGCTGGGGCTACCGGTCATCGCTCTGTTGATCAACCTCGTGGCTCCGTTGCCTGCGGTACTTAAAGTCGGGTTCCTGATCCTGAGCGCCAGCCCGGGCGGTGCCACTTCCGGGTATCTGACCTACATTTGGCGCGGCAACGTGGCCCTGTCCCTGGCGCTCACGTCGGTGAACAGCATCCTCGCACTTTTTTCCATCCCGCTGGTGGTCAACCTTGCCCTGCGCATTTTCATGGGCCGCGAAACGGACCTGCACCTGCCGTTTTGGGACACGGTGCAGCAGGTTTTTTTCATCACCGTCATACCGGCCTCGCTTGGCGTGGCCATGCGGCACTACTTCCCGTACCATGCCCAGCTGATCAGCAAACCGGCCAAGTACATCATGCTGGTGCTGCTCGCCATAGTTTTTTTGGTGAAAATGTTTGCCGGTGAAAAACAGGGCGGGGCAGGTTTGGACTGGTCCGACTTTTTGATCATCACCCCGGTAGCCCTGATTCAAAATGCCTGCTGCTTGTTCGCAGGGTACTATTTTCTTCGGTACATGGGCCAGGCACATCCCTCGCGCCTGACCGCAGCCATCGAGTGCGGTGTGCAAAATACTACCCTGGCTTTTCTCATCGCCAGTGTCATGCTCGGCAATCAGGAAATGGTCAAACCCGCCTTGGTGTATTCCCTGTACTCGTTTTGGACAGCCTGCCTGTTTGCCTACATTTCCAACAAACGGGCGAGCGCCTGACTTTTTCTCCCACATCTGTCGCCCAGTAGCCGACAATATTGGTTTTGCGCTGCGCCCGGGCTTCTTCGCGCACGGCGCAGGTGTACCTTCGCCGCGTTTTTCACCAGCACACTACTTTTCTGACCTTGATTTCATGAAACAACAATCCTTCCTTCCGGCTCTGGCTTTCGTGCTTGCTTCCGCTTCACTTTTTTCCCAAGACTTCAATATCCAACTGCGCGGTACGCTGGACTATCCCGGCCAAACCCTCGCCAACATCTGCGGCTACGCCCAAAACGGGCAGGAATACGCGCTGGTCGGCGCGTCCAAGGGCCTTTCCATCGTCAACGTCACCAACCCGGCAAACCCCGTCCAGATCGTGCAGATACCCGGCCCGGACAACCTTTGGAAAGAAATAAAAGTGTACAAACACTACGCCTACGTCACCTCCGAGGGTGGCGACGGCGTGCAGATCGTTGACCTGAGTAACCTGCCAAATCCTAATCTGAACTACCACCACTACAAAGGCACCGGCGATATCCTCGACCAGTTGGATGCCATTCACGCCCTGCACATTGACGTGACCACGGGGTACCTGTACACATACGGCGGCATCTTCAGCAGCGCCCGCGTACATGACCTGAATGTTGACCCGTACAACCCGACTTATGTTGGCCTGTTTGACCAGTTGGGCTACATCCACGACGGCTTTGTGGACAACGACACGCTCTACGCCTGCCACATCAACGCCGGGCGAATGTCTGTGGTGGACATGCGCGACAAGGCCAATCCTGTTTTGCTGGGCAGCGTCGAGACACCTGCCCGGTTCACGCACAATTCCTGGATTCTGAGCGACCGCAAAACCGTGCTCACCACCGACGAGCGCGTGCCGTCCTTCCTCACCGCCTATGACGTGAGCGACCCCACCGACATCAAGGAGTTAGACCGCTTCTCCACCAATGACGGCAACGGCTCCATCGGCCACAACACCCACATCCTCAACGACTGGGCCGTCACCTCTTGGTACACCGACGGTCTGAACATCGTGGACGCAAGCCGCCCCGAAAACTTGGTCATGGTGGGCCAATACGACACCTGGCCAACTGGCACCGGGCCTTCGTTCGACGGCTGTTGGGGCGTGTACCCGTTCCTGCCTTCCGGCAACCTGCTGGCCACCAACATCCCCATGACCAACGGCAACGGGACCGGACGACTTTTCATCCTCACTCCGACCTACAAGCGGGCCAGTTACGTGGAGGGCCAAATTCTCAACGGATGCAACGGCCAGCCGCTCGCCGGGGCCGAGGTCAGGATCAACGGCACGGCCTATTCGCCACGGGAATTGACCAAAAACAACGGCACATTTAAAACGGGGCTTGCCCAAACGGGTACTGCCCAGGCCATCATCAGCAAAGCCGGATTCATTGACGGGGTTGTCAACCTGAACCTCGTGGCCGGGCAGGTGACCATTCTTAACGTAATCCTACAGCCCATTTCCGCATTTGATTTGACAGGCAAAGCGGTTGACAAGCTATCGGGTGCAGTGTTGGCAAACAAGACCGTGTCCATCTCCGGCCCGATCCAGAACTACCAGGTTCAGACCGATGCCAACGGCCAATTTGACCTCGAATGCCTCGCTGGCGGCAACTACCGCGTAGGAGCATGGGGCTACCGGGTAGCCGACCTGAACGTGGCGAATGACGGCCCGGCCACTATTTCGCTCGATCCGGCCTATTACGACGACTTCGAACTTGACCTCGGCTGGATCAAAACGGCTACTGCCCTTGACGGCTTATGGGAACGGGGCAATCCTGTACAAACGACTTTTCAGCAACAAATCTCGAACCCCGGCGACGATGTCAATTTCGACAACAGCGACAAATGCTACGTCACTGGCAACGGCGGCGGCCAGGCCGGTGCCGATGATGTGGACAACGGCACTGTTACGCTCGCGTCCCCGGTCATGCGGTTGGCTGGCCACGCCGATGCCAAACTGACATTCGAGTACTGGTTTTTCAACGCCGGTGGCACGGGTACGCCCAACGACAAATTCGAGGTGCTGGCCACCAACGGACAACAGACCGTTACCATTTTTACCGAAGAAACCTCGGGAAGTGCTTGGCGGTCTTCTGGCGATATTCACCTGAAAGACTACCTTCCGCTGACCAACAATATGCAGATCATTTTTGTAGCCTCGGATACCACCCCCGGCCACCTTGTTGAGGCAGGCGTGGATGTGTTCCAGGTGACACCGGGCGTGGTTTCCGCTCCGGAACCGGACCCGACAGCCGTGCTCGCACTCGCCCCCAACCCGTCGAGCGACGACTTTGCTCTGCGCTATGACTGGCCGGGCGCTGACAACATCACGTTGGACGTGCGCAACTTGCTGGGCCAGACCATGTTGGTACAACCCTTGGGCAGCGACCGGGGCACGGTTCGGTTCGGGCAAGAACTGCCTACAGGCCTATACCTGGTGGTGCTACACTCGGAGGGAAGGCAAAGTGCGGTTGAGAAAGTAGTGAAAAATTAGGTTTGAAGATATACCTCACGTCGCCAGCACGACCTCAATCTCTGCCAATTCGCCCGCTTCAAAAACGGTATTTTTCAGGCAGCCCAGCGAGTCTGCCAGTTGTTCCGGTCGGCTGGCACCCACCAGCACGGAAGTCACGCGGGTATCGCGCAACACCCAGGCGAGTGCCATTTGGGCCAGCGATTGGCCGCGTTGTTGCGCCAAGGTGTTCAGGCTTCGGATTTGCCGCAGGCGCTCGTCCGTCACGTCGGTTTCTTTCAAAAAACCGTGCTTTTTGGCGGCGCGGGAATCGGCGGGAATACCGCGCAGGTACTTGTCGGTGAGTAGCCCTTGGGCGAGCGGCGAGAAGGGGATGCAACCTATGCCCGCATCTTCCAGTACTTCCAGCAGTTCGCCCTCGATCCAGCGCTCGAACATGGAGTACTTGGGCTGGTGGATGAGGCAGGGCGTGCCGAGGGTGCGCAGGATGCGGCAGGCTTCAGCGGTCTGTTCGGCAGAATAACTGGAAATACCCACGTACAAGGCCTTGCCCTGCCGCACCACAAGATCGAGTGCGCTCATGGTTTCTTCCAAGGGGGTGTTCGGGTCGGGGCGGTGGCTGTAAAAAATGTCCACATAGTCCAGCCCCATCCGGTGCAGGCTTTGGTCGAGGCTGGCCACGAGGTATTTTTTGGAACCCCACTCGCCGTAGGGGCCGTCCCACATCCGGTACCCTGCTTTGGTGGAAATGATCATTTCATCGCGGTGATCGCGAAAGTCGCTGCGCAACAGCCGCCCGAAGTTTTCCTCTGCCGAGCCGGGCGGCGGGCCGTAATTGTTGGCCAGGTCGAAGTGGGTGATGCCGGAATCGAAGGCGAGGCGCAGGATGGCCCGGCAGTTGGATTGCACGTCCACGTGGCCGAAATTGTGCCACAAACCCAGCGACACGGCGGGCAAAAACAGGCCGCTACGGCCGCAGCGGCGGTAGGGCATTTGGGCGTAGCGGTTGTGCATGTTTATTGAAAAATTTCGGCAACGGGCACTTCAAGGCCCAGCACGGTATCCAGGGCAGTGTCGTCCTCATTGTAAAATGCGTACTTGCCCGGCTCGGAATAGATGGCCACGCCACCCAAACTGGGGATAATGATCCAGCACGATTTGACCCCATGGGCGAAGTACTGGTCGGCTTTGTCCACGAGGTCGTTGAGGTTTTGCGTGGGATACAGTATTTCGATCACGCCCAACGGCGGCTCCTTGACCTTGATCTTGTCGGCCTTCAAATTGAGGGCAATGGGCGGAAAGATCAAAATGTCGGCGTGCTGGGCCAGCCTGCCAGATCGAGGCTGGTTTCGGAGGTGAAGCGAAATTTTACGCGGAAGCGGTTAATCAGCGCTACGAGCAAGTTGGCTTGAATAGTACCGTGGTTGAAGCTGGGCATAGGTTTTCCGCGTTCGATTTCGTAATCAGATCGGGTGGTTGCGAAAAGCGTGTCCATCTTGGTGAAATTTTTTGCAAAAGTACGGCAAAAACCGATTGCGCCAACCGGCGTGTTTGGTTCATATTCCCGCCCAGCAAGATGGGAACATGAACCGCGTGTTTTTATACCTCGCACGTAACTGTTTTGCCTCTCCTGAGGCGAGTAATTGTCACCACAGGTTTTCACCACAGGTTTTCACCACAGTTTTTCACCACAGATTCACACAGATTCACACAGATTCACACAGGTTCACACAGATTCACACAGGTTCACACAGGTTCACACAGATTCACACAGGTTCACACAGATTTTTTCTCTGTCCGTTAAAAATCTGTGTGAATCTGTGTGAATCTGTGGTGAAAAACTGTGCGGTAAT
>JBEBHD010000415.1:0-1510 GCA_040080915.1 Saprospiraceae bacterium | reverse complement strand
TTGTGACCCTGTTGGGGCGTGAGGGGCGGGTTTTTGGGGCGAAGGCGGTAGTTTTGGCGAAAAAATGACTGATCAGCGTGGGTTAGAGGGTTTCTGGTTAGAAGGTTAAAACATTGCGGGTTGAAAAGTCAAGGGACTTTCCAACCCGCAATGTTTACCCCCCCTAACCCCTACCAGAAACCTCTTCGTCCAGCACCGTCACCGACCAAGCCTCGGCTTTTTGGGCAAATAGCGGCTTGGTGCGCGCCCAAGTCGTTTGAAACAGTTCTGACCGGCGGTACTGGTCGAGCGCAGCCTCGTCGTCCCAAATACTGAGGGTGAACAGTACGTTGGGGTCGTCGGCAAACTGAAGTAGTTCCATGTGGTGACAACCGGGGAAGGCCCGTATCTGCGCCTTGCTTTGTTCAAAAACTGTTTCCAAAAAAGAGGCCCTCCCGTCCGGGCGAAAGGTCATTTTGACGATGCGCTTGATCATACGGTTTGGTGCAGGTTTATACGTCGTAGGAAATCTCCACCACATCCGTTTCGGGTCTGGCCTGGCAGGTAAGGCAGTAGCCCGCCTTCACTTCCTCGTCGTCGAGGGCGTAGCAGGCATCCATCTTGACCTTGCCGTTCAGCACTTTGGCCATACAGGTAGAGCAGGCTCCGGCGGTGCAGGAGTATGGCGCATCGTATTTTTCCTTCACCATGACATCAAGGATGGTGGCCCCCGGTGGTATGCTGGTCTCGATGCGGGCACCGTTGAGATGGACGATCAATTTGGCACCAGCCCCGCCAGCAGCGGCACTAAATTCGCCCGGTGTGTGGGTAGCGTTTGCGAAGTGCTCGACGTGTATTTGTTTCTCGGAAATACCGCGCCCCAACAGGGCCAGTTTCACGGAGTCGGTCATGCTGCCCGGGCCGCAGACGAAATACTGGCAATCGCTTTCAGGCCCGTGCGGCAGGTTTTCTTCCAAAAACATGGTGACGGCACGGGTATCAATCCTGCCCATTTTGCCCGCCCAGTTCGACGTGTATTTTTTGAAAATGCCGAGAAAACTTCCCGCTGCTTCTTTCTTGGGGCGGCTGAGAATGTGCTCCACGAACAGTTGCCCGGTATAGCGCTCTGACAGGCGCTCCAGTTCGTCCCGGAAGATGATATTTTCCTCGTCGCGGCTGCCGTATAGCAGGAAAATTGCGCTCATCGGTTCGGCCTCCAGCGTGGCTTTCAGGATGGACATGAGCGGTGTGATGCCACTGCCCGCGCCGAAGATGTAGTAGGTTCGGCGTTTATCGGGGTCGAGTTTGACAAAAAAACGCCCCTCCGGCGGGGCTACTTCGAGGGCATCGCCGGGCTTGACCTGGTCGTGCAAAAACCCCGACATGCGCCCGTCGGCCACCTTTTTTACCGTCACGGCAAAACGTTGCTCCAATGGGCTGGACGACATGGAATAGGACCGCCGCACCTCGTGCCCGCCGATATGGTGGCGCACCGTTATGTGCTGGCCCTGGGTATAGGCGAAAATGCCGC
>JBEBHD010000414.1:0-1526 GCA_040080915.1 Saprospiraceae bacterium | reverse complement strand
ACTACGGCAAGCACCGCTCGCTGTACGGCATCAAAAGCCTTGTATTTTTTCTGTTGCCGGCATTCCTGCGCACACGGATACGGGTCATGGAGAAAGGGTACCTCGATCCCGATTTTTTTCAGGCAAACGCCCACCGCAGCAACGTCATCACCGAGGATTTGTACGGCTCGCCGTCATTGCAGGAGGCGCTGATCAACCATTTTGAGTTCAAATTGGAGCACCTGCTGAAGTGGGAGGACCGCAACTCCATGTGGTTTTCGCTCGAAGCCCGAGTGCCGTTTTTGGATTACCGGCTCGTAGAACGCACCCTCGCACTGCCCGACGACATGATCATCCGCAAGGGCATGACCAAAAACATCCTGCGCGAAGCCATGAAAGGCACCCTGCCCGAGGCCATCCGCATGCGCCGCGACAAGGTGGGTTTCGAAACCCCGGAGGCCGAGTGGTTCCGGAAGCCGGTTTTTCAAAAATACATCACCGACCTGATCCACTCCGAGCCGTTCGTCAGCCGGGGTATCATGGACATCAAGAAAGTACACGCCATTTACCAAAAACACCTCGCTCGCGAGGGCAATTACTCGCGGGAAATCTGGAAATGGATTCACCTCGACAAGTGGTACAACCAATTCATTGACGGAAAATGAGCCTGCGAAATACCCTATTCAAACTCCTTCGCTACTCCGGCCTGCCCTGGCTGGTACGCGAAACGCTGCAACGCCGCCGGGTGACCATCGCAATGTTTCACGACATCGCGCCCGACCATGCCGAGCAGGTGTTTGGGTATTTGGTCAAAACGTACAACGTGATCGCGCTGGACGATTACCTCGCCGCCCGCCGCGCTGGCGACGCATCCCGGCTGCCCGACAAAGCGCTCGTCATCACCCTTGACGACGGGCATATTCGCAACCGCACCTTGCTGCCGGTCTTGGAAAAACTAAACTTGACCGTCACAATTTTCCTATGCGCGGGCATCGTGGGTACCAACCGGCACTATTGGTTCAAATTCAAACACCCCGAAATAGACACCCAGGCACTGAAACTCGTGCCCAACCACATGCGCCTCGAAAAACTTGCCTGGACGGGTTTTCGGCCAGAGCAGGAATTTGAGGTCCCGCTGGCGTTGTCGAAAGTACAAATCCGGGAAATGCAGGGCCGTGTCAATTTTCAGAGCCACACGGTATTTCATCCCTGCCTGCCCACCTGCACGGATGAGGAAGCGCGAGCAGAAATTTTCGACTCCAAAAACATCCTCGAACAGGACTTCGGCTTGCGGATAAACGCCCTCGCCTACCCCAACGGCGACTACTGCGAACGAGATATTGACCTGATAAAACAAGCCGGATACGAGTGCGCCATCGCTGTGGATTTCGGCTACAATACGCTAAAAACAAACGCCTATCGCCTCAAACGCCTCAGCGTGGACGATACCGATAGCGTGGATGCCGTTTGCGTAAAGATCTGCGGCGTGTGGACACTGCTGATGTGGGTGGCGGGGAAACGAAAACTCCAACGCCAGTCCCCCACCC
>JBEBHD010000413.1:0-1534 GCA_040080915.1 Saprospiraceae bacterium | reverse complement strand
GCACCCGGCTACGGCTGCAAATTTCGCCTTGCCTGAAACAAAATTCGCTCGCTTTCGCCTCGGCACTGAAATTTAAACACGCTCTAAGTTACGAAAAGGACAGCCGCTCTATCCACCATTTTTCCCCACTTTTGCCCCCAAAAACAACCCGTGACATCCATCCTCACCAAGTACGCATCCCTGCTCACCAATTACTGCCTGCGCGTAAAGCCGGGCGACAAAATTTTCATCGCCACCACCACCCTCGCCGAACCGCTCGTGCGGGAGGTGTACCGCGAGGCGCTGGCCGCCGGTGCAGTGCTCGTGGAGTGCGACCTTGCCTTCCGCGAGCGCGAGCGCATCCTGCTGGAGCACGGCTCCAACGATGCCCTGCGCACACCGCCAGTGCTGAACAAACTGGCCATGGAAACCTTCGATTGCTACCTGAACATTCGCGCACCGTTCAACCTGCGCGAGATGCAAAACGCTCCTGCTGACCGATCCGCTATCCGTCAGGAAACGCTGAAACCAATCAACAAGGCCTATTTCGAACGCATCGCTGACAAAAGCCTGCGCCGAAATCTGTGCCAGTACCCAACCGACGCGGCCGCTCAGGAAGCCGGTATGAGCCTCTCCGAGTACGAACAGTTTGTGTACGGCGCTTGCAAACTGTTCGACGACGATCCCGTGCAAGCCTGGCTGCGTGTACGCGCCGACCAGCAGCGCATCGTAGATCACCTCAACGGCTGCTCGGCCATGCGCTATGTCACCGAGGGCACCGATATTTCCTTTTCCACTCAGGGGCGCACATGGATCAACTCCGACGGCCAGAATAATATGCCCTCCGGCGAAGTGTTCACCAGCCCAATCGAGGACAGCGCCAACGGTGTGGTGCGTTTTTCGTATCCGGCCCTGTATCAGGGGCACGAAGTGGAAGATGTGACGCTGTGGGTCAAGAATGGCCTCATCGAAAAATGGGAGGCCCGCCGCGGACAGGATTTCCTTGACCGCATTTTCCAGATACCGGGTACACGGCGTTTTGGCGAAGCCGCCATCGGTACCAATTACGACATCACCCAAATCACCAAAAACATCCTGTTCGATGAAAAAATCGGAGGAAGCGTCCATATGGCTATCGGCCAGAGTTACCTGCAGTGTGGCGGCAAAAACGAATCGTCGGTACACTGGGACATGATCACCGACATGACCCGTGGCGGTGAAGTGTGGGCCGACGGCACGCTGATCTACCGGGATGGGAAGTTTTTGATTTGAAAACACGTGGGCAGCCGCTGCCGACAGCACTGCCCCAATTTCGCAGCCTGGACACCGAACATAGCCACCTTTTCCATGGCTTTCCAAATACATTTTGCTCCAAAAGCCACCAGTTTTGCCCTCGGGTGAGCCAAAGAGGGTGACGAAAAGGTGAGGCCTACCCCAAAATTCAACCCAATTCATCAATCGCTATGGGCATGGAAAAATTCAAAAACAAATACCGCATCCCATCCGCACGGGCCTGCTGGTGGGATTATGCCAACGCTGGTGCCTATTTCATCAC
>JBEBHD010000294.1:0-6028 GCA_040080915.1 Saprospiraceae bacterium | reverse complement strand
GCGGACGGTTCCCTTCGGGATGACAAACGTGGCGCATTGTCCGGTTCCCGCTCAATTCCCCCCGCACCCTCCTCCAATCGTCACATTGAACACGCACTTGGCGCTCTGCCCGGCGGTGTTGCTCACCGTCAGCGTGATCGCCACCGTGCCGGGATTGACCAGCGTGCCCGGCGCGGGTGTTTGCACCATCGGGTTCAGCGGGATGTTGCAGCCGCCCGAAAGCGTGGCCAGGGCGGTGTAGTCCGGTATCGTGGCGCGGCAGCGGGCATCGGCGGTGAGAGCGGGTATGCCAGCCGGGCACTGGATCGCGAGCGGCTGATCGGGGCCTTGCGGCAGGGCAGCCTGCTGCTGTGCGGTGCAGCCGTTGGCATCTTTCACCGTGATCGTGTACGTTCCCACGCCGAGGTTTCCAAACACCGCATTGTTCTGGAAACCGCCGCCACCGAGCGCGTACTGGTACGGTGGCGTGCCGCCGCTCGCGTTGGCGCTGATGCTGCCGTCGGTGGTGCCGTTGCAGGAAGGCGAAGCGGGGACGGGCGCGAGCGACAGCTGCGGCAGGATCGTGATCGTGAACTCGGCGGGCTGGACGGGACAACTTTCGCAGTCCGACGTACTGGCCGCCGCCGCACTTTTTCCAGCGGTTTCGGGGGCAGGAGCGGGCCGGTTGGCCACGGCGCTCCCGTTGAAGTCGGCAGTTTTGATGGCCACAAAATCTTGATTGGGGGCGCTGCCGTTCAACTGCACCGTTTTGCAACCGAACGGAATGGCGTCCAGATACGGATTGGCCGGGTTGGGAAAAACGTGGTCGGCGGGCACGAACCGCCACGACGGGACCGGCAAATCCTGAACTATGTGCAAAATCAGTTTTCGAATTTCGACAATGTCGAGGTCAGTCACCGTGCCGCTCTCGTTCACCTCCCCGGCGATGATCGTGTAGGGCGAATTAAACGGGTTTACACCCAAAATGTGCTGCGAAAGCAAGACCAGATCGAACGAATTGACCCCGTTCAACGGATCGCTGCCTTTTTCCAAACAGAGCTGGTAGGCCTGCCCGTCGGGCAAATTGTTGAAAGAAAAACCGCCGTCGCTGCCTGTGACCACCGAGCGGGATACCCCCGGGCCGTTCAGCGAGACGACCACGCCCGACACCCCGTCGCCGTACTCGGTGGCCGCCTTCCCGGAAATGGAGCCAGGGCCGCTGGCGCAAACGCCCGGCCCGGCTTGGACATTGACGGTCGCTTCGCAAAAATTGGCGTTGCCGCAGGCATCCTCCGCCCAAACCTCCACCACTTGGTTGCCGGTTTGGGTGCAATCAAATATGACGTAGGGCACTGGGTTGCCCTGCTGATCCACCGGAAAACCAGACCCCATGCCCGCTTTGCGGATACTGATTTTCAGTTGGTTGGCCAGCGTGACGTTGTCCTGGGCACTTTGCAAAAAATCCACGGCGTAGAGCGCCAGCAGGCCGTTGCCCAAAATATTGGCCACCAGTCCGTTGGTACAAATCACCGTCGGGGCCTCCTTGTCGCCCACCACGGGCGCGACGGTGATCGTGGCCGTCATCGGCGTGCCGGTGTTGTTGGCGGTCAGGAAGGCCGCTATGTCGCCCGTGCCGCTGGCGGGCAAACCGATGGCGGGGTTGTCGTTTGTCCACGAAAACCCCGAAACGGCCATGTTGGCCGCAAAGGCCACGGGGGCCGTGACATCTCCGGCGCAAATCACTTGATCGCCCGGATCGGCGACCACCGGGGTCGGGTTGGCGGTTATGGTGAACGTCGTGGGCACAGGGTCGGGGCAGAGCGGGCTGTTGGCGCCAGTGCCCAACACCGTGATGGTGGCCGTATTGGGCAGGTTGCCGCCGTTGGCGACGGCAAACGACGGGATGTCGCCCGTGCCGTTCGCCGCCAGCCCGATGCCGGTGTTGTTGTTCGTCCACGCGTACGTCATGCCGGGCAGGGTGCCCATGAACTCGATAGCCATCGTGGTTTCGCCGGGGCACCAAACCTGGTCGCCCGGAAACAACACGATGGGCGCGGGATGGACGGTGATGGTGAAACTCGCGGGCGGCGGGTTGGGGCACGAAAGCCCGGCACTGGCGTAGTTCGCCTGCACCTGGATCGTTCCGGTCATGGGTGTCGGGCAGAAGTTTTCCGCCGGAAATTGCGGGATGTAGTCCGTGCCGCCGGATCCCAGACCGATGCCGGGGTTGTCGTTCGTCCACGAATACGTCGCGCCGGGCACGGGGCCGCTCAGCAGGATCGCGGAAGGGGTGGTGGTTCCGGCGCAAAACTCGAGATTGGGATAGGCCGCGCCGCAAACGCCGTCGTTGTCCCCCACGACGAGGGCGGAAACGCAGGAAGCGGTGTTCCCGGCTTCGTCTTTCACCCAGACTTCCACCTGCTGCACGCCTATTTCGGCGCAGCCGAATGTCAGGCTTGTTTGCGGGTTTGCCGGGAAACCTGTTCCCGTTCCGGCCCGGCGGATGGCCGTGACCAAGAGGTTTGTCGGCGTGGTGTTGTCCTGCGCCTGTTGCAAAAAATCGGCCACGCCGAGCGTGACCGTTTGCGCCTGCGGCAAACTGACGCTCACGCAGTTGTTGCAAACGACGATGGGCGGCTCGCAGTCGGTTTTTACGCTGAACATGTACTCGCAAACGGCCTCGTTTCCGCAGGCATCCTCCACGAACCACTTGATTTTGTGGGTTCCGTAGGGCAGTTCGGGCACGGTGTAGGCATTGGGCACTTGCTGGGTGTTCCAGCGCACGCGAGCGGTTTTGTTGCTGCCGTTGGTGGTGGTTTGCAGCGCAAAGCCGTATTTTTCATTCGTGGGCACGGGCCGCTCATCAAACTGGCGCGGGGTGCCGCCCGAGAAGTTCGGGGTTTGGACATTACCAAAATTGACCGTGTTGAAACCCGGCAGGTTGGCGCTGCTAACGACGGTTTCCATCGTGCCGTCGTTGTCCAGATCGAGAAACAACAGGTAGCGGACGGTCAGGTTTGAGCCGGAGCACAGGTCCGTCACGGTGAGGGAAAGTTCCGCCGGGCACTCGTTCAGGTCGTTGCTGTTGGCGGGTGCGTCCTGCCAGTAGGGTTCGTTCCAGAGATCGGCGTTGTTGGCCGTTGGGTCGCACATTTGTACCGGCCCGGTCGGGCAGTTTTCCACCACAGGGCCATGTGAATCAATAACTTTAATGATCTGCGTGTATTTGTAGCAGTTAGCGTTGGCGCTCCAGAACGAGGAAAAGTTGGTTGGCTGTTGGCCCGGAAGAATGGCCACCACCGTCGGTGCCCAGGGTGCTTGCGCTCCGGCCTCCGACACGGTCGGGCCGGGCCGGTTGGCCGGGTGGTTGGGATTGGGTTGCGGATTCGGGTTGGGTACTTCCGTGCAGCCGAGGTTCGGATCGTAGTTGCACCAATTGACGACCGTCCAAGTGCGCTCGATCTTGAAACAGGCATCGGGTACTACCGGGATGACCACGTCCTCGGGACTGACTCCGATCAATTCACAGTCAACGCCAAAAAACTCCGGCTCGCCGTAGTTACCTGACGGGCTGCAATCCGTGGCCAGCACATCGTCCGGGAATTTGATGTAAAAATTCTGGTTGTAGTTCACCACGATGCGCTGCGTGCAGGTGCTGGTCAGCCCGCCGCAGTCGAACGCGCGAAACGTGCGGGTGATGGTGCCGCGGTTGCAAATCGAGTCGAACAGGAGGCGGTTGTCCGTCACCGTGACCGTGTCGAGGCAGCAGTTGTCGGCGCCGGTGGCGAAACCGTAGGCAAAGAGGCTGGGGTCGAAGTTTTCGCAGGAAACCGTGACATGGCCCGGGGCGGTGCAGGTGGGTTTGAGTTTGTCCTGAACCGCCACTTCCACGACGCAATCGCTGGCGTTCGATTCCTCAAACGCCGCGTCCACGCCGCCCGCAGGTACCGGCACCGCGTACACGCGCAGCACAATCTGGAGGGTTTGCCCGAGGTCTGCGGCGCAAAATTTCATCTGATCGTAGAAGCGGTCGTCCGGCTCGCAACCGTTTCCTCCGAGGCGCCGAACCTTGAAAAACACCGACGAGCAGTTGTCGTAGGAACCGTTGTCGAAAGCTGCGGCATCCAAGAGCACCATGCAGCCCGCACCGAGCGCAACGGTCGTGAACTCGTCGCAGACGACTACTGGAGGAGTATTGTCTTCGACGGTCAGGCGGAACGTGCAGTACGCCGCATTGCCGCAAGCGAGGTACGCCACGTCGTGTTGCCCCAAGGGCAGACAGGGCGTTAAACCAAAAACCGCCAGCGTGTCGGGGTTGTTGGGGTTGTTTCCGGGAAAGTTGGACAACACGCCGGGCACATCGATCTGGGCAACGGTATCGCCCGTGACCGGGTCCCGGACAAAAATGATCGCCGTCGTGTTCGCGATTCCGCCGGAAATGTTTTCCAGAACAACATCTGGCAAGTCCACGGTGGCGCAACAAGCCAGCGGGTCGGTGCTGACGGTCATGTCGGCGGGGCAATTTGCTGCGGGGCCGCCATTGTCCGTCACGCTGACGGTCTGGATGCAGGTGGCGGTGTTTCCGCCAGCATCCGTGGCCGTCCACTTCCGGGTGATGATTTTGTGCGGTAATGCGGGAAAATTGTCCACGACCGCGATGTCGTTCCAAGTCAGCGTGAAGGTTCGGCAGTCGGTGACGGCGGGGGGCGTGAGGCCCGGCGCGGTGCAGTCAACGACGACATCCGAGCAGGTCATCGCGGGCGGGAGCACGTCCTGCACGTACACGCTGCTCCAGCAACTGTTTCCGCTAACCGGGGCGATTACCCGGATTTGGTAGGTATGTCCAATATCGCCGGCGTTGACTTCTGCGGGCTGTACCCACGGGCCGTTGCCGAACGGAGCGAGCTTGTCGAGTTCCACGATGTAGTCGTTGAAACAACCGTACGGGCCGCCATCCAGAATCATGTCTGCCGTCACCACAACCTGACAACTCTCGCCGAGCGAGATGGTCACCATGTCTATGCAGACCAGCGTCGGGACGGGGTTGGGGTACTCCTGCACCGTCACGCTGAAGCAGCAGGTGGCCGTATAGTTCAACGGATCTGTGGCCTGGAAACAGTTCGTGGTAAGGCCGATCGGGAACGCCTCGCCCGCAGGCAGGCCCGAGGTTTGCACTACGGTTGGGGCGCCGTTGAAGGATGTTACGACGGGTGCAGGGTAATTGATGACAGCGTTGCACTCGCCCGAGCCAAGGGCCATTGTGACATCATCGGGGCAGGTGATCGCAATCGGATGATAGATGCCGACGACAGTACCGGCTGCGTTCGTACACCCGTTTGCGCTCGTGACCGTCACGGTGTACGCCCCGGCGTCGGCAAATGCCGGGTTGGCGATCATCGGGTTCTGGTCGGTGGACGAAAAGCCGCCCGGGCCGCTCCAGTCCCAGGAAACGGCATCGCCACCGGATTCGCTGAGCAGAAGCGCGCCCCCGCCGAGGTACACCGGCGAGTTGCTGCCTGGTACTACCGCCGGAGCGGCGAGCGGGCTGCCCGTCACCACCGCCGAGCCGGTCATCACCGCCGAACAGGCCGTGCCGTCGGTGGTGGCTACCACGGTGTAGGTGCCGGCTGCGGTTTGCAGACCAAAATCCAGCGCGGCGCCGGTGCCCGCGAGCGGACTGCCGGTGTCCGAGCCGTCGAGTTGGAGTTGGTAGGAAACGCCCGCGACCGAGCCGTCCAGCCCCACGGGCGTGCCGTTGGAGCCGGAGCAGACCAGCCCGCCGCCGGTCATGTTGAACTGCGCAGGCGGCGAGGTGATCGTGATGTCCACGGACAACACCACCGTGCTTTCGCACAAACCGCCGTCGCTGTACACGCGGGCGTAGTAGGTGATGGGGCCGGTGATAGCGGGCTGAAACATATTGCCGGCGGGGCCGGGTGTGCCGCCGGAGTACACGAGGTCGGTGGTGGCGGCGGGGTCAGTGTACCAGTTGGCCCATTCGTCGGCTTTGAGGCCGGCGAGCACGAGTTTGGCCTGGCCGGGCGGGCAG